>JACWAJ010000001.1 GCA_014874355.1 bacterium
CGCTGAGCGCCCAACAGGGCTCAGACTGGCGCCGGTGTCCTCCGCGACGGCCGTGCTGGCGGTGACAGCGAACCGTCCGGCTGGACTGTGCGCCGCCGTTCGAGGGTGGCACGTAGTTGCCCACACGCCGCATTCGACGTGGCCCCCCGGCTGCCCCTAAAGGTGACCCGAACCCCACGTAGTTGATCCATGAAGCGCTGGACCGTGGCGGAATCGGGCGGTGCCCAGGGGCTCCCGTCGACATGATTCATGGGGATGATGTTGACGTGGGCTCGCAATTCGTGTGCCAGATCCCGGAGCGATCGTGCCTCGTCGTCGCTGTCATTGATGCCGCCGATCAAGCACCACTCCAGGCTGATACGCCGCCCCGTAGCCTCCGCATAGCGGCGTGCCGCCACCAGTAGCCGTTCGATTGGATATGCCTTGTTGGTAGGGACCAGCCGGCTGCGCAACTCATTGGTCGCCGCGTGCAGTGAGATCGCCAGCGTGACGGCGAGGCCCTCGCCGGCCAGCCTCTCGATGGCTGGGGCCACGCCGCTGGTGGAAACGGTCAGGCGCCGCGCGCTGATGCCCGCATCGCGAGTAAGGACGCGCAAGGCCCCGACCACTTCGGTGTAATTGGCCAGGGGCTCGCCCATACCCATGAACACGACGTGGGTCACCGGCCCCAATCCATGCGTGCACAGAACCGTGGCGGCGGCGCGAACCTGGTCGACGATCTCCGCCGCCGTGCAATTGCGGCGCAGGCCCATCTGGCCGGTCATACAGAAGGGACACCCGATAGCGCAACCGACCTGACTGCTGACGCACACCGTGGAACGTCGCCGCGACGTGTCGGTAGCGGGGCTCTCCATGGCAACGGTCTCCACGGTCTGGCCATCGCCAAGACTGCAGAGCAGTTTGATCGTGGCCCCGGAGTCGGCTTCACTCTCCTCGACGATGTCGAGCGTCGAGAAGCACAACCGCTGTCCGAGGGCAGTCCGCAATGCGACCGGCAACTGGAGCGCATCATCGAAGCTGCGGACAGTTGGCCTCCAAACAGCCTCGCGGACCTGCTTGGTCCGCCATGCCGGCATGCCGAGGGCTTCGACTACAGCACGCAGTGCGACAGCATCAAGCGTGCTCACCCCGACTGGTTCCATGTCTCGATGGTACATTGCGCCAGTCATGCCCCAGGTATTCTTCTTTGGCGACAGCATCACAGCCGGTGAGTGGGATCACCAGGGCGGATGGGCAATTCGAATGGCCAACGAGGTCCAGGCGCTCGCCATCGATTCCAACCTCGAAAGATGGGTGGTGGCATACCCGTTGGGTATCGGCGGCGACACCAGCACCGGACTGAGAGCACGACTCCTGGCGGAAGTATCGCTTCGCCTAGACGCGGATGAAAGCGGCTTCATCTTCGTCATCACCATCGGCATCAATGACGTTCACTCTGACAACCTGGCCGGATCCCTCGCCGACACGCTTACCCGCTACCGCGAGAATCTCGGTGCCATCGTCAGCGCCATCGGGCAGGTTGGCGGCGTAACACTTTTCGTCGAACTCACGCCGGTCGATGAGGGTTTCGTCGACCCGTTGACCGGGGACCTACGGGGTGACGCCTATCGCAACGACCGCATCACCGCCATGAATCAGGTACTGGCAGACTTCTGCGCAGCCTGAGCTGGCCCACCAGTTGCCCCTCGTGCCGCTATACAATGAGTTCCTCGAGGCCGGGCTACCCTATACTAAGCCAGCGTTTCCATAAACTCTGCTGCACCGTCTAGCCCTCCTGGACCCACATCACAGTCAGCAGCATATAGCTACTTTGGGCTATCTACCCATTGCTGTCGCAGCCATTCGTCCGGGTGATAAAACCGTTCAACGTGAGCGTGATCACGTCACGCAATGAGCAAACAGTTACTACAGGGCAAGCTGTGGACAGAGTGCCGAGGAGGGGACTCGAACCCCTACGCCCTTGCGAGCACTAGCCCCTCAAGCTAGCGTGTCTACCAATTCCACCACCTCGGCAGAGGCCGGGTGCCGATTCTACGTTGGACAGGCGATTGTCCGCCTGTTGTCCGCGGTCCTCCAATACGATCTCATATCATCGAACCCCACTTTCATTTACAGTGAGGCCCCATGGCACCAGAAGAATCGGACGATTTCGATCCCACCACGATCCCGCCCAGCAAAGAGATTGAGATTGCCTTTAAGCAGGCCCGCAATGAGAGCCGGCGCCAGAATGCCTCCGTGCTCAAACTCGAACACCTGCTAATCGGGCTCGTCCAGCAACCAGATGCCGCCCAGGCCCCGGTCCAAACCTTTTTAAACGACTACAAAAAAATCGACACCCGAAGCCTGGTTCTGTCCCTGGGTGGTTCGAGCAAACCGGCCCCTACGCCAGTACGCAACGGCCAGATGGCCTTTGACGAGCCAACCACCAAGGCCCTCCAGTTCACCATTGCCCACGCCCATAGCCGGGGCGCGCAGACGTTTGACTGTCTCGACATGTTGTATGGGCTCATACAGCTCACACACGAAGACACCAGTTCAGCCAGCGTTGCCGAGTTTGCTCTGACACTCGACAAATTCGGCATCACCGACAAGGATCTACCCCTTATCGACACCGTCAGCAGGAGGGGGCAGCCAGAACTCCCCAAGACACCGGAGAAACGCCCTATGCCCGCTAACGTGCCCACTCCGCCATCCCAACCCACACCATCGGCTACGGCAATCAAGACCCCCGATCTCGACAAGTACTCGCGCGATATCACAGCGCTAGCACGTGAGGGCAAACTCAACCCCTTCATCGGTGGCGAGAAGGAGATGAGCCGGATCTTCGATATTCTCGGCAAGCGCGACAAGAACTGCCCAGTACTGATCGGCGAACCCGGCGTTGGCAAAACCGCCACCGTCGAAGGCCTGACGCAGTACATGGTCGCTCACCAGGACAAGTTGCCCGAACACCTGCGCGGCAAGCGCATAGTCAGCCTCGACCTCGGCGCCATGATCTCCGGCTCCAAGTACCGTGGGGAATTCGAGGAGCGCCTCAAGAAGGCCGTTGACGACGTTCTCAAAGCCAAAAACGTCATCCTGTTCATCGACGAACTGCACACCCTCCGAGGTGCCGGGTCCGCCGAGGGAGCGATGGACGCCAGCAACATGCTCAAGCCTCTGCTCGCTCGCGGTGATCTGCCTGTCATCGGTTCGACAACCTACGACGAGTATCGCAAGCACATCCAGAAGGATGCCGCCCTGGAGCGGAGATTCCAGCCGGTCTGGATCGAAGAGCCCAACCGCGACAAGACCCTGGCCATCCTCAAGGGACGGCGTGAGAAGACTGAGGTGTTCCACCGGGTGGAGATCACCGATGAGGCGCTCGAAACCGCCACACGCCTTGCCGAGCGATTCATCCCCGACCGCCGCCAACCGGACAAGTCGATCGACCTGGTCGACGAGGCCTGTTCGCACGCCAACAACAAGCGTTACCTGGAATCCGGCCGCACCCGGCAGGATGCCGGCAAACTGGTGATCGGCCCCGAGCAGATTGCCGAGGTCGTGGCGGTATGGACCGGGATCCCCGTCAGCAAGCTCACCGAAGCCGAAACCAACAAGCTGCTCAATCTCGAGAGCGAACTCCACAAGCGCGTTATCGGCCAGAACGAAGCGATCGATGCCGTGGCACGAGCAGTACGCCGCGGCCGGGCCGGCGTAAAGGATCCCAAGCGCCCGACCGGCAGCTTCATCTTCCTGGGACCGACCGGCGTCGGCAAGACCGAGCTGGCACGAGCCCTCGCCGAATTCCTCTTCGATGACGAGAGCGCCATGGTCCGCCTCGATATGAGCGAGTACATGGAGAAGCATTCGGTATCCCGTCTCACCGGGGCACCTCCCGGCTACGTCGGCTACGACGAAGGTGGCCAGCTCACCGAGGCGGTACGCCGGAAGCCGTCGAGCGTCGTGCTCCTCGACGAGATCGAGAAGGCTCACTCCGACGTGTTCAACGTACTGCTCCAGGTGATGGAAGATGGCCGTCTAACCGACAACCAGGGACGCATCGCCAACTTCAAGGAAACGCTCATCATCATGACGAGCAACCTGGGTGCCAAGGTCGACGAGCAGGGCGGTGTCAGGAAAACCGCCAAACCAGTTGGTTTCAACGCGGACTTTGGCAGCAGCGATACGTCGCCGGCCGGATCCGAGAGCGATGGCACCATGAAAGATCGCGTACGCGATGCCGTTAAGAAGACGTTCAAGCCCGAGTTCCTCAACCGCGTCGACGGCATCATCGTATTTGGCCACCTGACCCGGGAAGAGTTGCGGCAGATCGTCGATCTCAAGAAGGTCATGCTCGACAAACGGGTGTTCGCCAACAAAGGCTTCCACGTTTCGATCACCAAGAAAGGCTGTGACCACCTCTTGGAAGTGGGTTACAACCCCGAAATGGGCGCCAGGCCAATCAACCGGGCCGTCCAGCAGATCGAAGACCGGCTGGCCGACTTCGTCCTCACCGGCCAGGTCCACGAGGGCGACAAAATCGCCGTCGATTTCAACGCCAAGACCAGGGAGTACACGTTCAAGGTATCCCACACGGTCAGCAAGAGCACTCCGAAACCGGCTGCCCCGCCGAGGGCTGAGCGTCAGATCGCCTAACGCCAGACACTGTCAGTAGCCGCTCGTCCGATAGGCCGACCTCTCCCGTGGAGAAGTCGGCCTATTATGGATATTGATGTACAGCCAGATCGCCCGCAACAAGCGCCGTTCAATCATCGTCGTCTTCATCTTCCTGCTGGTCTGGATAGGAATTGGCGCGCTCCTAGGGGTGGTGTTTTCCGCACCACCAGTCACCGGCTCGGTCGATTCAGGCGCCGTCATCTATGGCATGGTGGTCACAGGTGTCCTGGCGCTGCTGGCCATACTGTGGGCACTCGCTGCAGGAACCAAACTTGTACTGGCTGTATCGAGCGCGCATCCTGCCGATCCGCAGCAGTATCTGCAACTCCACAACATCGTCGAAACCCTGGCCATCGGAGAGGGCATCCCCAAGCCTGCGGTGTACGTCATCGACGACCCCTCCCCCAACGCCTTTGCCACCGGCGTGAGCCCCCGCCGCGCAGCCATCTCCGTCACCACCGGGCTCTTGCGAATCATGAATCGCGAAGAGCTGGAGGGTGTCCTCAGCCATGAGATGAGCCATATCAAAAACTACGACGTTCGCCTCCTGCTGATTGTCAGCACACTCATTGGGTTGGCCGGAATCATCGCCAGCCTGGTGTGGCGCAGTGCCTTCTACATGCGACCACGGGGTCGGGATTCCGGCCAGATCATGCTGCTGGTCTTTGCTGTGGGGATTTTGTTCAGTATCGTGGCCGTAATCGTGGGACCGCTGATCAAATTGGCACTGTCACGTTCGCGTGAGTCACTGGCCGATGTCAGCGGCGCGGAGTTGACACGCAATCCGGTGGGGTTGATGCATGCACTGCGGAAGCTGGAGCAGAACGACAAACCGTTCGCCAAGTTCAACCACGCCACTGCAGCCATGTGCATCGACGATCCGCTGCAGCACCACGCAACCTGGTTCCACCGCCTGTTCGCCACGCATCCTCCACTGGAGGACCGGATTGCAGTGCTGCAGAAGATCGCTTCGGGACAGTCGATCTAACTCAGATCGGTGGGGCCGGCTGTGTCGGCGGACCCGCGGCAAAGCTCACCTGAGGAACCTCACGGTCGCCCTCTCCCGCCTCGAAGAAGCTGACTACTTTGAAACCGAAGGGGCCGGCGATCATGTTGGCAGGGAAGGTTTGCAGGGAGATGTTGTAGTCCCGAGCCGAGGTGTTGTAGAAGCGGCGCGCAAACTCGATCTTGTCTTCAGTCGCAGTGAGTTGTTCCTGAAGCTGCGTGAAACTTTCCACAGCGCGCAGCTGCGGGTAGTTCTCCGCCACCGCAAAGAGCGATCGCAGCGATTGGGTGAGCAAGTTCTCAGCCCCCGCGATCTTGGCGGCATCTCCGGTGGCGCCGGCGCTGACCGCTGTCGCCCGAGCCTGGGTGACCGCCTCAAAAGTGCCACGCTCATGCGCTGCGTAGCCCTGGACCGTCTGCACCAAATTGGGGATGAGATCGTGCCGCCGTTTGAGTTCAACATCGATCTGCGACCAGGCCTCCTGCGTACGATTGCGCTTCCGCACCAGACCGTTGTAGAGAAATATCAGAGCCAATACCAAGACGACGATGACGCCGATCACCCAGAAAGCCATGGCTCAGTTCTCCTCCTGATTCAACACTGACCAGACGACTGTACGCCCTTTGAGCAAGTTTTCGACACCCCCGAAACCACCACACGGCAGTATATACTTCAGATCTGAAACCGCCAACATGAGGTCATGAAGATGGGACTCGTCAAGGTCACTTCGGAGCAACTGCAGGATCTGTCCGGCGTTATCGCCAGGGGATCGGACGACATCGACAAGCAGTTGGGCAGCATGAAGAGTTCTCTGCAACCACTGGTCAGCGGTGATTGGGAAGGCGCTGCTTCCGCCAAGTTTCAGGCTCTCTGGGAGGAATGGCAGAAGTCGGCTGCAGGCCTGAAAGAGGCGCTTGACGGGATCAGCCAGCTCCTTGGCGGCGCTGCCAGAACCTACGCCGACGCGGAGAATCAGGTCGCGTCGCACATGGGCTGAGCGGGCTAAGCCGCCACCGCCATGTCTTCGGAACTGCCGCAGTTCACGGCCGATCCAGACCTTCTCGATGCACTGGCCGACCAGTTGCAGAAGATTCACAATGGTCTTCCAGATCCGCATTCCGGCCCACAGTTCGATAACTGGTCGGTCGTCGGCCATGACGAATTGGCCCGTAAGGTTGAGGACTTCTATGCCGGCTGGAATGACGGTCTGGCCAGGATTCGCGGAGCCGCTGCCGCAGCGGTGAACCACCTGCGGCAGTCGGCAGCCAACTACCGGACCGCCGACTCCTCGGTGGCCCAGTGCATCAGCGTGCCCCCGCCGCCTCCCATCGCTGGCCCGTCAGTGAACACCGGCCAAGAGCCGGTGCCTCACGGCGGACGGCGATGACCGACTGGACCCCGCTTACCGGCTCGTACTCGGATGACCCGGTGCCCGGTGACCCTGGCGGTGTCGCCAGATTGCGAGATCACTTCTCCCGCATCTCCGCCGCCGCCGGCGACAGCCACACTCAGATGCAGAACCTCAACCTGTCCGTGGAATGGACGGGTGCGGCTGCGGATAAGTTTTTCCAGTCGCTCGACACGCTTCGTGATGTCCTGCCGCTACTGTCGGACTCATTCGGGAGTGCGGCGGGAGCCCTGTCGCATTACGAAGGGTCGCTGACCGCAGCCCAGAACCAGGCGTTACAGGCGTTACGCAAGGCCGAAGACGCGGAGCACCAGATCCGTCAAGCGCAGTCGGGTAAACACCAGGCCGCAGCGGGAGTAGATACATCGGCCTTCGACCGGCTGGAGAAGCAGGGCAACGAACTGATGCGGCAGGCGGCAGCGCTTCGCCGGCAATCAGTCCAGGACCGTGACGACGCCGCCCAGACCTGTATCCACGCTATCCAAGACGCAAAGAACCTGGGGCTCCAGGACAGCGCCTGGTCGCATGGAGAACGCCTTGCCAACGACATCGTCCACACGGTGAACGAGGTCGTCGGTTTCGTGGACGCAAACCTCGAAAAGATCTCCGACATCCTCGGTGCCATCAGTTCTTTCGCCAGCCTCATCGCACTGGCAACATGCTGGATCCCGGTTGTTGGCGAGCTCTTCGGAACGGTGGCACTCATTGCCAGCGGCGCGAAGCTACTGGTCGACCTCAAGCTCATGTCGGAAAAGCGAGGTCGCATGGGATTAGGGGATATCGCGAGCGATTTCCTCGGTTTGGGAACCGGGGGGCTTTCCAAGGTGGGCGTGTTCGCGGGCAAGGCATTGGGAAGCGCCAAGATCGTGAGAATCGCGGAAAAGTTCGACCTCGCCGGGCAGGCGAAGGTGGCCCAATTCGGGGATGCACGCCAAGCGTCGAGCTCGTTGGGAGGCATCTCCACAGCGGGCGGCGCAGTGCAAAACGCACCGGCACTGTCGAAAGAGGCATGGATAGGAGCCCGGCTCTACGGGACGGCGGCATCGTCGAAGTACGTGCCCATCAACCCGACTGCATTTGGCGTCCTTCACCCTCTGCAGTCGATGAGTGCATACTTCGGCGCGAGAGCTATCCGAGCAGCCTCGAGCTGGTGGGAACTACCGGCGTCAGTCAAGTTCACTGGTGCCGACTTCACGGAGAAGGTCGGATCGAAGGTTTACACCTGGGCGTTGAAGCCACAGCCTGCGGGCACGGGAGCACGATGACACCGGCGACACATAACGCTAAAGACAGGGCCGACACAACTGATCGCATGCCGAGTGGATTCAGGCTGGCCACACCGGCCAACTGGTTCGACCTCGACCTCGATCCCGAGACACGCCATGACAGCATCGCAGCCCTGGTCGATGCGCGCATCGCCAAGTCGCCGGAGATTGCGCCACGCCGCGAGGAATTGGTCCGCATGCTCCTGGACGCCGCACACAAGGCGGCGGCGAATGGCATCGTTTTCTCCTCCATTATGGCCGAGTCTGTCGACGGAGCCGGCATGTCAGCCAATATCGCAGTTGCGCTCACCGCCGCGACCACGGCGGACAAAGACGGGCCCGCGGTGAATGACCCCAAAACCATGGCGGCGTTCTTCCGGCATGTCGCCGGCAAGAAGCAATCCGAATACAAACAGGACGTCAGCATCGTCGAACTGGACAGCGGCTCCGCGGTCCGTTTGGCCGGATTGAAGGAAACACCAATCGAGGCTGAGCACCAGATGTTGGTGACGCACACCGTGCAGTACTTCATCCCGGTGCCCGCGTCGAAAGGGCTTGCGGTGGTGACCTGCACCACACCAACGATTGCGCTTGGCGAAGGTTTCTCCGAACTATTCGACGCCATCGCCTCGACATTCCGGTGGCGGTGGAGCGACGATTCCTCAGGTGGCGACGCAACCACGAGTTAGGGCTCGTGATTTCAGGCGCCCGGTATCGGTACCTGGATCAGCGACGCCGCACCTCTGACGACCATCATCCCGCGGCCACGCGGTGTCGCGAACAGACCGCTCCGCGCCAAACGGATGCCGAGAAGGTCGCCATCAGAGATGGTCGCAGGGCACAGCAGCAGCCCTGCCTTGGACTTGCGTACGTCAGAGATGAAGCCGCGGTAGCCTCCGAGTTCGGTGGTGGTCCCCGCCACGATGATCGCCCGGCTGTGATCGCGCGCCTCGCGGAGCAGGCGCTGGAGAGTTGCATCGGCAGGACCGTCATTCAGCAGTTCTCCATCGTCGATGCAAAGAGCGATAGGATTGGGATCCCCGTCGACACGGGTTAGCAGATCGTCTCCGGTGACGCCGTCACCTTCCAGGACATCGATAACGCCGGGCCTGCCGTGTAACTCTCGCAGTGGGGAGCGGCGAGGAGTCAGCACAAGCAGTTTGGCTCCACCATCAAGCAGCGATAACGCGGCGATGTACAAGGCCGTACTCCGCCCCGAACGCGGTGGGCCGGCAATTAGGAGCCCCGGCCCGTCGGTATCCAGGTCGATGCCCATCGGCATAAGATCGTCGCCGCCGACGCCCAGCATCGTCCAGAGCGGCGCAGCCGGTCGCGTCCATTCAAGATCACGGTCCACGTTGGTAAGGGCCACCTTCTTCGGTAGGACCCCGACAGGACCCGGCCGGAGGGTTTTAGGCAGTTCAAGCTCACGCTGTGATGCCGCATCTGCGACCGCTTGGAGGGAGGCTGCCTGTCCGGATTCGCTTACATCCCCGGCGAGTAGGCCGATCTGGAGCTCGCGACCGCTGTCTGCGCGAAACGCACGCCCCGGTGGAATGTTGGATGGCAGGTTGCGGGCATTGAGGTTGGCCAGACCGTAGTCGGAGCGATCGCTCAGCCGTAACACGATCCGGTCTTCGATTGCAGATCCAACGCGACCGGTCAGGACCGCACGGTCACCGGTGATCACGACATGAACACCTGCGGAGAGACCCTCACGCAAGAGCCGAAGGACATCCGCCACCATCCTGCCCGCATCGAGATCTTCGAATGCCGCGATAAAACCCTCCCATCGGTCAAGCAGTACAACGACATAAGGGAGGCGGTCGTCCGCATTAGCCGCGGCCCGTTGCTCACCGATGCCGGCAAACCCCAAGTTCGACAAGAGCTGTTGCCGCCGAGCCACCTCCCCGAGCAGGCGAGCGATAAGGCGGTCGGCCCGATCGACCTGATCGCGCATGACCACGGCACCGCAATGCGGCAGTTTGGCAAGCGGCAGCAGTGCTCCATTGCCGCAGTCGAGCGCATACATATGCACGTCCCGCACGCTTGTACGCGCGCCTATAACTCCGGCAATGGTGCGGAGCGCAGTCGACCGGCCTGACCGCGGACTACCGCAGATGAGGAGGTGTCCGCCCCGGGCGAGATCAAGGGTGATGGGACGCTGGAGCTGCCGGTCGGGAACGTCCTCGAGGCCGAATGGAATGACGGGAACCACATCGCCACCGGCCGGCACCGGTAGAGTGATGTCGGAAACGAGAAGATGGGCGTCCAACGCCGGGAGCCACGGACTCGGCATCTGCACCGCTCCAGATTGCTCACTCGCCACCCGAATCGCATCGACGAGCACCGAGAGATCGGTGGCCGCCTCGACGCTTCTTGCGGTCTGACGTGATGCGAGTTGACGGCGGCCCAACTGTCCCCAGGGCAATAGCTGCACGGTCGGCGCCTCGATGTCTTCATCGGCTTCAGGTCGACGGCCGCCGATCCGCGCCGTCTGAAACGCGGTCAGTTGCGAGTACCCGGTTCGCGCATAGCCGCGACCGGGTAAAGACTGGGGAATGCGGGATGCGTCCGGTGCATCGATGACATCACTGCTCTCGCCCGCATCCGTAACCCGGAGTGCGATGCGCAGGTTGGTGTTGGCACGAATCTCTGGCGTCACCACCCCACCGGGACGCTGGGTAGCCAGCACCATGTGGACGCCGAGCGCACGGCCCAGCTGCGCGACTCCGACAAGCCCGGTGATGAATTCCGGCAGTTCGCGAGCGAGCGATGCAAATTCGTCGACGATGAGTAGCAAACGCGGCATCGGCGGAAGAGCCTTGCCCTCGCGCCGGTCCAGCGCATCCCAGTAGTCGTCGATGTCTTTGACACCGGCGAGCTTGAGCAGATGTTCGCGTCGTTTCAACTCGGCGGTGAGCGACGCCAACGCGCGCTCAGTGAGGTGCCCATCGAGGTCGGTCACCATGCCCACAGTGTGGGGTAGCCGCGCGCAGTCCTTGAACGCACTACCACCCTTGTAGTCGATGAGCACAAAGTTGAGCATGTCGGGACGATTGGCAACGGCCAGCGACGCGATGACCGTCTGTAGCAGTTCACTCTTCCCGGCACCGGTTGTCCCCGCAACCAGCACATGCGGACCATCGCGGCGCAGATCGAGGGTGTACGGCCCGTTAGCGTCGACGCCGACGGTGAATTGCGTGGAGCGATCGGACAGCATCCAGCGCGCCTCGATTGCAACCGGTGTCGGTGGTTCGAGGTTGATCACGTCGAGGAGGCGTGAGGCATCGGGGAGGCCCGCGTCCTCTTCCTCGCGGCTGACATCGCGCAGGGGAGCCAGGCTGCGAGCAAGTTCCTCGGCCCATTGCGGCGTCACGGAGTCGGCGGTGACATTGGTAATCCGACCCTTTCCGGAACTACTGACCGTCAACTGGGTCGTCGAGGTTGCCTCAAATGCCGCCACCGCATGACACTCCTCGGGGAGCATCCGGTCACTGTCCTCGATGCACACCGACATCACTCCGACGGCCGGACCATCACGCAGTACCTGGATGATGCCCGGCGCTGAGCGCAACTCACGAGCGCCGTCGAGCACGGCAAGCACATCGCCAAACACCATGCCATGCTTGCGCGGTTCGTCGCTTGACTTCTCGCGAGCGGTGATCAGGGCGAGCAACTCCGCGGCACGCGCAGCAACAGTGTCTTCGTCGTTGCCGATGAGTACTGAGCACGCCTGACCTTCGAGAGGACGGCAATGCGGCAACCAGCGCAGCCAGCCCCAACAGGCCACCTCGGTCTTGTTGGTGAAGACCACAATGCGAACAGCATGCGGGCTGTGCCACGTTGCCACCTGCCCCACCACCGACCGTGCCAGCGCTTGCGCCGCCGCACGCGGACCCGCAATACCTAGAACCCCCACATCGCGGAGTGCCACGGTAACCGGGACCGTGCGCACCACTGGCCTCTCTGCGATGGGCTCCCCCATCGGAACGGCAACCTCTACCTGCGTATCGAGGTCGGCGGTACCGATCCGCACCACCATCGCATCCGGGTCGCGCGCGCGCCGTTCCCACAGCCGCTGCGTCGGGAGTGCCGCAGTGATGAGTACCTCGTAGGGACCGGGATGAGCCATTCGACGGCGATGTTGCTCGGCGGCAAGCTCAACGCTCAACCTCCGTTGTGCGCCGTCTAGAACCTCCTCGTATGCACGCCACTTGCCGCGCATAGATCGCGCTCCTCGCCGCCGATCGGTGACGAAGTTGGTCAGCATGAGCACCGGACTGAGCAGTGTGAAAAGCAGAAACTCCCAGCGGTGCTGCAGATACGCCATGACCACACCCAGGATCAGTGGAGCGACGATGGTTGCCATCGGAAGCGTCGTCTTATCCCGCTCTGTCGGTCGCGCCGGGAATTCGATCTTCACCGCCGGCGTCGCGGGGAGCAGCCGGGGCGGGCGGTTGTAGACGAGACCACCATCGCCCGACGGTTGTGTGTGCGCCAGCGAAGCTGTGTGACCCGACCATAAAAGCGTGGTAGTCCCTACCCGGAGTGTCGTACCCTCGGGCCACGCCGACGGCGCCTTGATCTGCACCTCGTCCAGCCATGTGCCATTCGACGATCCGGTATCTTCGACGAACAGGCCCTCGGGAGTGATACGCACAACCGCGTGCCGGCGCGATACCGCCGGATCCTGCAAGACGATGGTCGTCGCCTCTCTGCCGATGGTGTTCACACCCAGCGTCAGCGCAAACCTGGCACCCGCTTCGACACCGGATACAACCGTTACCATCAGGCCATCGGCGCCCGTCTCAGATGCCTCCCGTACAGGCGTACCCAGCCCCACGATGGAGCCATCGCGCACCGCCGTCGCACTGAGGGGCTCGTTGGTGGCCAGTCGTTCCGAGCCCAGGAAGAGCCCCGGCGACGAACCGTTTCCCACAAGAGCCGCCGAGATGGCGGCCTCCACCTCGGCCATCGACGCAGCCGGAGGCGAGGTCAGCGTGACATCGACACGGTCTCCCGGTGCGCCGGTCTCGACGGTTAGATTGAGTTTCAAAAGCAACTGGCCCACTCCTCGACTACGGATTCTGACGGTCGGCGGGCCTAAATGGGATCCTCGCCGTCATCGCTCCAGGTCGGTGCAGACAGACGCTGTAGCCTGCCAGCGCGCCTGCAACTGCAGGTCGTCGAGTTCGTGGATATCGACCCCCTCCTCGGCGGCGCGAGCTTCAAGGTGGCGGAACCGTGCCGCGAAGTCGTTGGCACGCGAGCGCAGCGCATCCTCGGCGTCGACACGAAGCCGGCGGGCCAGCCCCACCACCGAAAACAGCAACTCGCCGATCGCCGCCGTCACCTCCGGCGTTGCGAGCGTCAGCGCGTCGCCATCGGCAACTCCCGCACCGCGCGCAAAGCCACCGTCAGTCGCCACCCATTCGTCTTCCAAAACCTGCCACGGCTTTTCTATGTGGCTGCATTCCACCACACATTCAAGCGCACGCTTAACCTCTTGTAGTGCGGCTTCGAAATCCGGCATCTGGTCGAAACCGAGACGTGCCGGACGCTTCTGCACCGATTGCGTATAGGCCAGCGCCGGCAACGTCTTGGGGACTCCGTCGAGCACCGACTCACGTGCATGCTTCTCGACCGCCTTGAGCTTCTCCCACGAGACGACGACGTCGGCAGGGCCCGCCACGACCACGTCACTAAATACGTGGGGATGCCGGTGAATCATCTTGGCAGTCGCCGTGGCAGCGACATCGCCGATGTCAAAGCCCTCGCCACCGTCACGGCGTTCGGCCGCGATCGCCGAGTGCATCACGACCTGGAGCAACAGGTCGCCCAATTCCTCCCGCAGCATGTCCGGCTCACGTTCGATCGCCTCGAGAACCTCGTAGGTTTCCTCTAGCAAAAAGGGGGCGAGGCTCTCATGAGTCTGGTCGCGGTCCCACGGACAACCGCCGGGGGCTCGCAGCCGCTCGATGACCTCGTTGAACCGGCGGAGTTCCGCCATCGCTTCGTCACGCATGCCAGTGGAAACTACACCGAAACGCCAGAATGCTGCCGCACCCGTGTCAGACGGCCCAACTCACGCAGCAGTCCGATCAACACGTCCTGCCACCCAGGATCCTGCCACCCCTCACCATGGGCCGGAACAAGTCGCAGCCGCGTGGCGGACGCAGTCAACCACTGGCCGAACTGGCGGGTGACACTGTCGAGATCGAGACCGTGGTCGATGGGCATCTGGATGACAACTCCGCCACCTTGGGATTCCACCGACTGCGCACTACCCGCAGCCGCCAGCAAGCGGACGCGCAGCGAGAAGATCAAACCCAATGCCGGTACGGGAAGGGAACCGAAACGATCGATAAGACCCTTGACGCAATGTTCCAGTTCGCGTTCGGAGACGCAGGCGGCAAGCTCCTGGTAGCAGCGCAGCCGTAGGCGCTCCTCGGCCACGTACCCAGGGGGCAAATGGGTGGCCAGCGGCAGCGACACCGACACCTGCGACGGGGACTCGACGACGGGCTTGCCCTGCAAGGCGCTCACCGCCTGGTTGAGCAGGTGGTTGTACAGCTCGAGCCCGACCGCGGAGATCTCACCGTGCTGCTCCTCACCCAGGAGGTTTCCGGCACCGCGGATCTCCAGATCGTGCATCGCCAGCTTGAAACCCGCACCGAGATCCTGCAGCTCGGCCAGAACATCCAAGCGCTTGTCGGCCTTCTCGGTGAGTGCACGCTGTCCCGGGTAAAGCAGGTACGCATAGGCACGGTTGCCACTTCGCCCGACACGGCCGCGAAGCTGATAGAGCTGCGCCAAGCCGAAACGGTGCGCGTCATTGACGATGATCGTGTTGGCATTGGGAATGTCGAGCCCGGACTCGATGATCGTGGTCGCAACGAGTATGTCCACCTCGCCCTCGGTGAAACGGTGCATAACCGCCGCCAGTTGCCCCTCTTCCATCCGGCCATGTCCAACCGCCACCCGGCCCTCGGGAACCAGGCGGCGCACAACGTCAGCCTCCTTCTCGATCGTTTGCACGCGGTTGTGGACGTAGAAGACCTGTCCACCCCGAGCCAGCTCACGGGAGATCACCTCGCGGATCAGCGAATCCTCACGCGCGGTGACGTACGTCTTGATGGGCTGGCGGTCCTCGGGGGGCGACTGAATAACCGAGAGATCCCGAATCCCCGCCAGCGACATATGCAGTGTTCGCGGAATCGGCGTCGCCGACAGCGAGAGCACGTCGACACCCGCGCGAAGCTCCTTGAACCGCTCCTTTTGCATGACCCCGAAACGCTGCTCCTCGTCAACGATCACAAGTCCTAGATCGCGGAAGCGAACATCGCGCTGCAACAACCGGTGGGTGCCGACGACGATGTCGACTGTGCCCGCGGCAAGTCCCGACAGCGCCACCCGGATGTCGTCTTTGCTGCAGAAGCGAGAAAGTTGTGCCACCGTCACGGGGAACGGCGCAAGCCGCTCGTGAAAGGTGTCGAAGTGCTGCTGTGCCAGCACTGTCGTGGGTACGAGCACGGCCACCTGACGGCCCTCGACGACCGCCTTGAAGGCAGCACGCACAGCCAGCTCGGTCTTGCCGAAACCGACATCGCCGCAGACCACACGATCCATCGGTTTGGACGATTCCATGTCACGCTTGATCTCGTCGATGACCAGTTCCTGGTCTGCAGTCTCCTCGTAGGGGAATGAAGCCTCGAGTTCATTCTGCCAGACCCCATCGTGGTCGAACGCGTGCCCCTTAGCCATCTCGCGCCGTGAGTAGATTTCAAGCAAGTCACGCGCCACGGCCTCGGTACGTTCTTTTACCCGACGTCGGGTTCGCTCCCAGTCGGCGCCTCCCAGACGCGACAGCGGCGGCGAAGAGTCGGCACCGCCGACATAGCGATCGACCCGGTCGAGATGCTCCACGGGAACGAAGAGGCGGGCGGCGTCGGCGTACTCGAGCGTCATGTACTCGTGATCGGCGAAGTCGTCGCCTCGCACAGTGCCCATACCGACGAAGCGAGCAATGCCATGGTCGCGATGAACCACAAGATCGCCCGGAGAGAACTGCAACGTGAAAGCCTGCGCGGCAGCACGTCCCGACGCCGCCCGACGCGCACCGCGCGCCGATGTCGTAAACGCACGACGGGCGCCCCGTGCCAGCGGCGAGCCTCGATGTTTGGTGACCCCAAAGACCTCATGGTCGGTCACCACCGCAACCAACGCTTCTGGAATCGAAAAACCCGCGGACAGGTCCGCCGGCACCACGCTGAGCGAAGCATCCGGGATCCCGGTATCGGCGCCGAAATCGACGATATCGGTCGCGACCATTCCGTGCTCAGCGGCGAGTTCCTCAACCCGCTGCTGCTGCCGCGACGCGATGACGACGGCAGACCCCTCCGCCTGCCTGTCCCCCACCCACTGGCAGAAGCTGTCGAAGCGACCGGCAAAAGCCTCGATCCCGCACCAGTCGAGTTCAACGCCATCGGCAGTAGCAGATTCGCGGATTATCTCTACACAGGCTCGCGTTGCCAGCATCCGCCGCACAACGGCCACGTCGAATAGACCACTGCGGGCTGCCGGCGGCAATTCGCCACGCGCCGCCTCCTGGTCGCGGAGCCCCTCGACCTCTTGGATATGGCTCTCGGCGGCGCGAAGAATGCGCTCACGCCCCCCAACACAGACGACCAGTGCGTCTTTTGGCAGATGGTCGAACAATGACGCCGGCTCCTCGCCCAGCAGGTAGGGGAAGAAAACGTCAACCCCCTCGTCGTAAGCACCGGCACCAAGACGGTCGATGTCACGCTGCCATGTCTCACGAACCTCCTGACGACACGCTGCGCGATCCAGTGAGGTCACGCACTCGATGGCATGGGCGACGGATTCCCCACCCAGGTCGAGTTCACGCGCCGGCGTGATCCCGACCGCGTCGGGCTTGACCACCGACGTCTGCGTGTCAACCTCAAAAACTCGTAGATCCTCGACCTCGTTGCCAAACCATTCCGCCCGCCACGGCTTTGGCGAGTCGAGCGAAAAGACGTCGAGGATGCCGCCCCGAACGGCGAAATCGCCAGGCGCAGAAACGGCGGCAACGCGTCGATATCCAAGCTCGATCAGGCGGCGCAGCAGCGCCTCACGTTCGACACGCTCGCCGCGACGCAACCGCGATATGCCGCCCAGCATCGCACGCGGCGACAATGTGGGCCGCGCCAGGCCCTGCGGCGACACCACCACAAGCGCCGGCTTGCCACCGGCTAGCATGGCCAGCGTTGCCAAGCGACGTCGAGTCACCTCCTCAGACGGCGGAACGCGATCAAAGGGAGGCGTGTCGGCGGCGGGAAAGAGGCAGATCCCACCCGGAGAACCCCAGACCCCGATGTCGGTATAGAGAGTTTCGGCCTCAACTGTGAGTGCCACCACGCTACGCCGCGTCGTCTGGTGCAACCACCACAGCACCAGGCTCGCAGCCCCGGCGGGAACACCAACAAGTTTTCCCTGGCCCCGGCTGCCCAACTCCGCCAGCGCCTTTATGCCGCCAAGGCGGCGCAGCAGACTTGCGCTCACGTGGGCGCCTGATTGAAGACCGTCATGGCAGCCTCGAGCCCATCTTTCAGTATGGCTACGATGGCCTCGGCAGCACGCCGGGTGGCGGCATCGATGGCATCTCGCTCGTCGGGGCGAAATCGTTCGAGGACGTAGTCGATCACCTGGTCGCTCTCTTCAGGCCTGCCGATGCCGATGCGAACGCGGATGAAGTCCGCGGTACGCCAGGCTTCGATCAGGGATGCAACGCCCTTCTGTCCGCCGGCACTGCCGCCGCGGCGCAGCCGCAGGCGACCGAGCGGCAAGTCGATATCGTCATGCACGACAACCACATCACTCGGCGGGACTCCGAACTTCTTGGCCAGATGAAACCCCGCCCGTCCACTCAGATTCATGTACGTCTGTGGGCGCGCCACGATGACATCGAATCCGTCTACAGAACCCTCTCTAACGCGACTTTGGCCTTCGCGACGCTCTCTGCCAAAACGCCCCTGGCGAACCAGCTCTTCGAGGCAGTCCCAGCCGGCGTTGTGACGCGTGCGCGCGTATTCCCCTCCGGGATTGCCGAGCCCGATCACCAACATCGGCATCAGTGCACCACCAGTTCGGCGACTTCCTGCTCCGGCAACAGCCGGCGCGTCTGCTGCGTCATGCGCCGCGCATCGGCCGGTTGCACATGGTCATACCCCAGGCAATGAAGCAAACCGTGCACCGCCAGCAGGCGCAGTTCTTCAGACCCGGCCCGGGAATCGCAAGCGGCTTGCGCCAGCGCACGTTCCACCGATATCGCAATGTCGCCGACACATGTCGAATCCCCCGGAAACGCCAGAACATCGGTGGGGGCATCGACACCCAGGAACCTGAGGTTGAGCTGGTGCAGGACGGCATCGTCGCTGAGTTTCAGCGCCAGGCTCAATCGGGTCGGCACGCCCAACTCGTCGCCACAACCCCGCAGCAACTGCCCAAGTTTGGCGGCGCGCACCACCACGCGCTGGGAGGGGCTAATCGACTCGTCGTAAACCAGTGCAACCCGCATCAGAACCGTCTATTCTCCGCAAATTCTCCGCAAAGAAAACGGGTCCGCCCTACGGCAGACCCGTTTTCTCTTATCTCCGATCAGCCCGCCTTGACGCGGCGCTTCTTGGCGGCAACGAGCTTACGCTTACGACGAACAGATGGCTTCTCGAAATACTCGCGACGACGAACCTCCGAGAGAATCCCGTTCTGCTTGATCTTCTTGTTGAAGCGTCGCAAAGCGCTCTCAAAGGTCTCTCCTTCCCGGATTTTGACCTCCGACACGTTCTTTACTCACCTCCCTCGGTGCCGTCGAACGACGGCAAGAATCGCTACCGCCGCCGGATGGCGACGAGTGGAGATTGAATTCTACCCGGGAAGCTGGGGCCGGGGTTCTCGGATTCATCCGAAACGACCGCCTCGATCGCATCGCTGAGTAGGCATGGGCGCCGGAAGAACACACCGCCATCCAGTCCGACCTCGACCCATACCTCGTGGTCGCCACTGAACTGGCGTTCGAAGAAGCGCGCGTAGGTGTTCGGAATCTGGCCCAAAAATCGCCGGACCGCAAACTCGGACAGGTACTCCACCGGCATGGGAGACCTACTCGTCGCCTCCACGACGACCACCGGCCCGTCCACGCCGCGGTAGATGCGAATCTCGAACTCTCCGATAACGGAGTTCTCGAAGCGGACTTGGTGAGCTGATGAGTGGATCTCAGTTGGAAGACGGCTTGTGCCCGACATACATATATACGTTACCGGACGTCAAAGGACATCCGGCGGACATTCAGCGGACATTCATGCTGAACATGCGGCAATTGCCTGGCTGGCAAGGGCATTTTCGAAACCGTCGGCGATCGCGGCCACCGAACCGGTCCGCGTGTACTCGATGGGAACACCCGCACGCCGGGCTTCGTCGAGGGCCTGGATGTCGCGACGGGAGTTGCGCCGAACCGTCATCACGAGGTCGGCCTCGTGCGGCCCACCGACCACCCGGACGGCAAGGCCGATGCGCCGCGCCGCCACTTCGACATGCTGGCGTAACAGACCGTAGCCAAAGACCGAGATTCGATCGCGACGCCGGAGCTTTCCTGCCCGCCGCTCGGATTGGGGCTTCGCAACGATTCCGTCAACCACCGACAGCGACGGTGCTTCGCCATGGCCCACCGGCTGACAGGGAATGACAAGTTGGGTGGCAACGCTGCCGTCGGGACAAAGGCTGCGAATCTCGCCACTGGAGCCTCCGCGAAGATAGGCGTCGACCGCGGTTTCCGCGGAGTTGTGCACGACGACCTCCGTACGGCTGCGAACCTCGACGATGACGTCGAACGTCGGCCGTTCGCGCCGCTCCAACACGCTCTTCTGCGTGCCCCGGCGCCGCGCCTCCTCATCCCCGAGGGTCACCGCCTGGATGCCGCCGACAAGGTCGTTGAGGGTGGGATTGGCGATGAGATTCTCGACCGTCCGCCCATGAGCGGTGGCGATGAGTTGAACCCCACGTTCAGCGATGGTACGGGCGGCCCGGGTTTCAGCCTCGACACCGATCTCGTCGATGACGATCACCTCGGGCATGTGGTTCTCAACCGCCTCGATCATCACCGCATGCTGTCGCGCCGTCGCACGGACCTGCATGCGCCGCGCCCGGCCGATGCCGCGGTGCGGGATGTCACCACAGCCGCCGATTTCATTGCTGGTGTCGACGATGACGACGCGACGCTGCAATTGTGTGCTGAGAATCCGCGCACACTCGCGCAGCATCGTGGTCTTGCCGACCCCCGGAGGCCCCAGTAGAAGGATCGATCGGCCCTGGACCACCAGGTCACGGACGATCTCAGCAGTACCTTCGACCGCACGGCCGACGCGACACGTGGCCCCTACAACATCGCCACTGCGATTGCGCATGACGGATATGCGGTGCAACGTCCGGGTGACGCCGGCGCGGTTATCGTCACCAAAGCTCTCACAGTTTTTGACGAGATAGGCCAGATCTCCCGAGTCGACATCGACCTCGCCGAGGTCGACGCTGGCATCGGCAAAGCGCGCTTCGGGCAAGCGGCCCAGATCGAGGATTATCTCGAGCAGGTCCGAGTGGGCTTTCGCCACCCCGCTGTAGGCATCGGCAACTCGCAACGGCAATATCGCAAGCAGGGCACGGAGTTCATTGTCGTCTTCAGCTATGACGTTGGCATGTGTGGACACTGGCTCCCTCCAAAGCAAACGACGCGGACGGACAGGGTGCTGACTCAAGTCAATCATTCCCCAGCCGGCGGATTGATCCACCGTTGCTGTGAGCGATTGGGAGCGAACCTCACGTAGATCACTGTAACGCATGTTCCGCGCAGTGACACACCATGCCTGATGCAAACTTAGAGCAATGTCCACCGTGCCCCTCGACGCCAACCAGCAAAGAGCGGTGGCACACGTCGACGGCCCATGTCTCGTGGTCGCGGGACCGGGCAGTGGCAAGACTCGCGTCATCGTCGAGCGTTTTCTGGCACTGCTCGAGCGTGGAGTCGCCCCCGACGAGGTGCTCGAACTCACCTACACCAACAAGGCCGCCGCCGAGATGCGCCTGCGTGCCGAGACCGCACGCGGCAGCTTCGCGGTCAAACCAACGGCCTGGAACTGTCGCCGCTGCGACTACCGAACGGTCTGCGACGAGGGAACGGACGTCGCAGGCTCTTAGGCGATGGCCTGGAACTCGCGCCAAATCCCGTTGGTGTCGCCTTGCGGCTCGACATCTTCGGGCAACTCGGTGCGCCACGGCAGCATCACGTCGAAGACGGTCTCCTGGATAGACCAGAGGACGTCCATGACCTCGGTGATCTTGATCCGGCGCCGGGCCAGGTACTCGTCAACCTTGCGTATGGCGTCGACATCCCCAGTAAGGCGAACCGAACGCCGGGCGAAGGCAAATACCTCCTGAACCCGTTCCGCGATCTGCGGAGTCACTTCCTTGATGCCTTGGAGATGGGTCTCCTCGCACGACGCAATGGCAACGTCGATGCGATCGACAAGACGACGCAACCGGGTACGCTCCACAATCTCGATGCAGTGGCGCTGCCGGGCGGCAGATACGTCTCTCGTTGCAGTTTCAATAAGCACAGTAGGCTTCCCTCACACTCTCCGCGTCAGCGGCCCGTACGGCCGCGCCACACGTTGATGTGATCCTACCTTGCCGGATTCTTGACATCAATCGCAGTTTCCGGTACAGAATGATGCATGGATCGCATTAATGCAGATTTGCTGCAAACCTTTATCGAGGTCGCCCGGGTCGAGCATCTGGGCCGCGCTGCCGAAAGCCTTCAGGCCGACCAGTCGACCGTGTCGCGAAAGATCGCCCGTCTGGAGGAAGAGGTAGGCGTCCCCCTCTTCGAACGCATCGGCCGCAACCTGCGCCTAACCGCCGCCGGCCAGCGCTTTGTCGGTCGCGCCGAACGGCTGGTTGACGATCTCCGCGAAGCCATCGCCGACGCCGAGGGGACCGTCTCCGAAGATACCGGCGAGGTCCACATCGGCTTTCTGCACACCGTCGGCGCCCGCTGGCTGCCTGAGCGCCTGGTCCGCTTCCGCGAAACGCACCCTCGAGTCCGTTTCGTTCTGCGCGAAGGCAATGTCGATGAGGTGATCACCGGACTTGCCCGTGGCGACTTCGATCTCGGAATTCTCGGCCCGCCACCCCAGAACTCGTCAACACTGGAGATCCGGCCGCTGTTCCGGGAGCGGGTGGCGGTGGTCGTCCCCGCCGGCCACCGACTGGTCGGTCGTACCTCCTGCACCCTCACAGACCTCGCGAACGAGCCGCTCATACTGCCGCGCTCCCGCAGCGGCCTGCGCCGCGTCATCGACGACGCCTTCGCCCGCCAGGGAATCAGGGTCAATGTTGCCTACGAGGGCGACGACTTCACCATCGTCTTGGGGCTGGTCGAGGCCGGCTTGGGAACCACGCTCCTGCCGATGCCGCTCCCCCTGGCCTCGGCGCGAGTGGCCGTCATCCCGCTGCGCGACCCTCCCATCGCGAGAACCATGGCGCTGTGCTGGGACCGACGCCGCACCCTGCCCCCGGCCGCAATGCTCTTTGTCAGCCGCCTGGTCGACGAGGTGGACGAGAGCGTCGGGCCGCCGTTCGGGGCCTGACCTGCGTTGCTTATGAAGGACATTCGTCGTGCCTTCGGACAGAAAATACCGTAGCACCCGAAAAACGCTGCTGGCGAGCAACGGCAAACACACTGACAAACGCGATGACCCCGACTACGATACCGGCGAAGGAATCTATCAGATAGTGCTCCCCCAGGTAGAGCACCGCGAAAAAGGCCGTCGCCGGATATATCAGCCATAGCCAGGCGAATCCGCGCCAGCGGTGCGCACGGATGAATGTGAGGGCGATGACCACGGGCACGGTCACGTGCAGCGAAGGCATCGCCCCATAGGGTTCAGGGTCGGCACCGGCATAGAGAGACCCCAGCCCGACCTGATGGAGGACATCTACGGCGATGCGATGCAACGGTGGCAGCAGACCGTGTTCTGAGGCGAGCCACGGTGGCATCTGGGGATAGACGAGGTAAACGAGGAACCCCAAGGCCATGGCCAGCAGGTAGACCGTGGCGTAACCAATGAATTGATGGCGGTGGCGCAACCACATACCCAACGCGCCGAGAATTCCCGCCACGAAGTGGCTGAGGTAGACCGTGACCAGCACGGCCGTCAGCACGGCCACAAACACCCCGGAGCCCCCAATGTGGGACTGCAACCAGACAGGAGCCACGGCGCCGCCCAGAATGAGGCGGTCGAAGCTGATGGGCCCCTGCTCGTGGGCGTGCCGAGCCAGGTCTTGACCGACCGGAGCCAGCGCCAGGAACATCACGCCTACCGCGACAAACGGGGTCCAGGCCCACACCAGCGGCCGGGCCTTCACTGCAAGCGCCAAAACGACCAGTGCCACCAGACCCAATGTGGGCAGATCGGGCCGGGCCCAAGAGACGACCATGTCCGCGCCCAGGATCGCGGCGAAACCGACGATCACAGCGTACGGACCCGGCGCATAGGCGAAGGCGTAAACAGACGTCGAGGTTGCCTTGGCAGTGACTACCGGCACCGCGCCATCCACTAGATCCTCGGCAAGCCGCATCGGGCGACTCTGGCATCCTTGCGGCTCGTCACGCAACGGGCAGGCTCATACGAACGAAGGTTGCCCCTGTGAGATTCAGGACTGAGGGTGTGACCGAAGCGTTACTCTGCGGCCACCCGCGCAGCGTCTAAAACGCGAGATCATTCGATTGTGGAAGCCAGAGGAGATCGGGAAGTCAAGTGAAGCGAAGGCTCATGATGATCATCAGCGTCGGACTCGTCGTGGCCATGAGCGGTTGCAGTTCTGGCGGCACGTCCAAGAACTCCACCCCGAAACCCTCGGCAGCACGTCCCACGGGCACTCCGGCACCGGCAGTGCCCGACCCCCACGACACGACCATCACGATCGCGCCGCGCACCTATGACACCCCTGGCGACCCCTGTGCCGGACTGGCCACCACGGTCACTTTCCCCGCCGCTCCAGCGGCATGCCAGACCGAGTGGTCGCGCACCCTGCCCGGCCATATCCCCGGCCAGGATCTGATGGACGGCGCCCCGACAATGCCCCGGACCGTCTCGGTGCAGTCGGGCGTAGACTCCACCCGGGCCGCAGCCCTCGCCACCGCATTCTATCGCTGGCAGGCTTTCATCACCTGGGGGGCGACGCAGAAATCGAAAACCATCGTCACTGCGCTGGAATCGTCAACGGCACCCACGCAGGTGGGTAAAGCGATCTTCAACGGAGGCGTTCTTGTGAGTATCGCCCCCTGCGACTACCCCAGCGCCATGCGCGTCGTCAAACTGAGCGACCAGGCCAAGAACGCCTTTGTCAACGATAGCCAAGCCGCCTCCGGTGATCTGGCTATCGTGGCCACTTACCCTGCCTGCTCGGGCGCCACCATCGGTCAGGACGGAGGGCGGTTTACCGTTGACGTGACACCGCACGAGTACAGCGCGGTGACTGCCGGAACCATCGTCAACACCCCACCGTTCGGCAGCGTATTCAAGGTCAGCGGCGGGCTAACGTGTGGGGTTGACAATGGGATTAGGATCGAATGTGGAGGAGGATCGTGATGCGAGGTCGAAGCCGGTATTTCTGGATCTCCGTCCTGGCCTCCGCGATGGCACTTTCCGGCTTCGCCCTGGCCACGCCGCTGCCGGCGGCGGCAATTATTGCCGGCGGCGGCGGCCCTACCGGCGGGCCCCCCACCGGCGGGGGCCCCGGACAGGCCCAGGGTGGTCCCGGCTATGTCTGTTGGTCACCCACCGGCGCCAGCATCGGCACCTGCATCTCGGCCGCCTGTGTAGTTGCGGGTCAGGTACCGCTGTCTGCCGACGGTACAGATAACGGCTGGACCTATGACCAGTGGAACCTCCGCCATCCCGGCACCAGACCACACTACTGGGCGTGTGGTCCTCCGGGCAATATGTGGGTCTCCCCCCCCGGCTATTGCGGAGTCAATGTCGGCAGCGAGCCCGGCAACGGCTCCATCGCCCTCACGGATCAATCGACCGGGAGGCCCGTTTCAGACAAGGCTCTGGTATTGCACCCCATCTATGCACGGATTGTCGTCAGACAAGATGTTTGGTCGGCCAGCGCGTCTGCGCATTGTTCGAATGGAGTGACATACACGTACAACATCACCTGGTACTGGGCGCCCAACAACATTAGCTGGTACTGGGAGGATCCCCCCGGAGCGCAGGGGCTTCCAACCGGACCCGTCGCCGCACCGAATTTCACTTGGACCAGTTGGAACCAGCCCGAGAACACTCATATATACCGCTTTGTCGAGCCGCGGCACAATCGAATTGAATCGGATCGGGCGATCGCCGCCGACTGTAAGGTTTACAACACTGACCAGCAGGAGTTTGTGCCCACCCAATGCTACCTGGACACCGGCCTTCCCGCCCCAGGTGGTTCGACGTTCCACGACATCATCCACTACTTTTCGCCGCAACAACCGCGCTTCGGCATCTACCAGATCGAATCACTGCCGTTCTTCCTGACAGCGATTGCTCCCCCTCCTCCCCCTCCTCCAGCACCTCCAC
>JACWAJ010000002.1 GCA_014874355.1 bacterium
ACCCGGAAGATCTACAACCGGGCGGTCTTTGACCGCCTCCTGATCCGGGACGGGCGCATCGTCGAGCCGAAATACGCCGAGCCATTCGGGATCGTCTTTGGTTTAGAGAAGTTCGAACAACGAAGTCTGGAGCGGGAGACGGGGCTCGAACCCGCGACCCTTACCTTGGCAAGGTAATGCTCTACCACTGAGCTACTCCCGCTTGCGGGATAGGAGTATAGCGGCGCCCTCGCCGACCATAGCTCCGTGCCGCTTGGACCGGCACAGATCGCATTACTGGAACGGCAGCGGCTCGAAACGGGCGGTGAAGTGGCGCAATACCGGGGGCTCGTCCACGATCTTGTAGCCGGGGAGTTCGCCGGCCTGGGCCAACACCTTGCCGCACACCTCGATGACGTAGTCGATGTGGCTTTGCGTGTAGGTGCGCCGCGGGATCGCCAGCCGGACCAGGTCCAGCTCGGCAGGGTGTTCGGAACCGTCTGGGTGGCGGCCGAACATCACTGTGCCGATCTCACAACTGCGAATGCCGCCGGCTTCGTAGAGAGCAACCGCCAGCGCCTGACCGGGGTACTGGAGCGGTGGGATGTGCGGCAGCAGCGCGCGGGCGTCGATGTAGACGGCATGTCCTCCCGCCGGCTGGACGATGGGTATGCCGAGTTTCACCAGCGCATCACCGAGATACCCTGTCGAGCGAATGCGATAGCGCAGGTAGTCGTGCTGCACGACCTCCTGCAAGCCTTGGGCGATGGCCTCGAGGTCGCGGCCGGCGAGCCCGCCGTAGGTGGGGAAGCCTTCGGTCAGAATGAGCAGGTTGCGGCACTGCTCGGCTAGCTTGTCGTCGTTCAGCGCCAGCCAGCCGCCGATGTTGGCCATGCCGTCCTTCTTGGCGCTCATCGTCATGCCGTCCACCAGTGATGCCATGTCGCGCACGATGTCGCGCACCTCTCGATCCTGCTGTCCGGGTTCGCGCTCGTGGATGAGCCAGGCGTTCTCGGCGAAGCGGCAGGCGTCGAGGAATAACGGCACGCCGTGGTGATCGCACACCTTGCGCACGGCGCGCAGGTTTGCCAGAGAGACCGGCTGGCCGCCGCCTGAGTTGTTGGTGATGGTGACGAACACGACCGGAACCGAGCCGGTGTGGGCGGCAAGGAACCTGTCGAGGGCGTCGACGTCCATGTTGCCCTTGAATGGGTGTTGGGCCGTCGGGTCGTGCCCTTCGGGGATGAGGAGGTCGACCGCCTCCGCGCCGGTGAACTCGACGTTGGCGCGAGTCGTGTCGAAATGGGTGTTGCTCGGCACTGACTGGCCGGGTCCGGTCAATGCGGTGAAGAGGATCCTTTCCGCAGCCCGTCCCTGATGCGTCGGGATGACGTGCCGGAATGGGAACAGGTCCTGGACGCTTTCGAGAAACCGGAACCAAGACGGTGAGCCCGCGTAGCTTTCGTCGCCATGCTGGATGCTCGCCCACTGGTCGCGAGACATTGCGCCGGTGCCGGAGTCGGTCAGCAGGTCGATCAGGACATCCTCGGATCGCAGCGCGAACAGGTTGTAGCCCGCGGCTTGCACTGCCCGCCGGCGCTCGACCGGCGTTGTCATCTTCAATGGCTCTACGGCGTGAATCCGGAACGGCTCGATGAGGGTCTTGAAAGGCATGGGGGACATGATGCGCGACTTGGGGATCGGTTGGCCAGCCTTTACTTCTCTCCGGTGGGCAGCAGCAGTGCCGCGCCGCCCATGACCAGCCCTGCCAGCGCAATGGCGGCAAACGGGGCTCGTGGGGAACCGAATAGGTCGATCGCGATGCCTCCCCACACCGGGCCAAGGAAGGCGGCGATGCATGCCACCGTCCACAGCAGCGCCGAGAACGGCGCAATGCGGGTTTCGTCGGCGAGGATCGCCGGAAAGGCGACAGTGCCGGAGAAGGTCACCGCACTGCCGGCACCGATCAATGTGACCCAAAGAGGTCCGAGGGCGGGCGTTGCGAGCCAGCCGGCGCCGCCAATGATTACGGGGACCGTACCCAGCAGGTAGAAGCTTCGAGAGCGCACGAAGGGGCGGCGCAGGGAAGCCAGTACGAGTGCGACTGGCAGTGCTGAGATGTTGACGACGAAGAGGTCCAGCTCGGCGGCAGCGCCTTCGGCTCCGCCGGGCGCCGAGGCGCCAATCCACGTGTTGGCGGTGAAGAAGCAGAGGTTGGCGCAGCCCAGCATGGTAGCCACCGTCCAGAACTGGCGCGAGCGGAGCAGGATCCGCAACCCGCCCGGCTGTGTCCCGGGGGCGTTTGCCGGATCGGACGGGCGGGTCAGCCACCAGGCGAGCGCCAGAGCTGAAGGCAGCGCCCAGAAGGCAAGGCTTTGGCGCCAGCCTCCCAGGTGAGGGGCGAGGAGGGGAAGGGGGATGGTGGCGGCCACCACCTGTCCCACAATGTAGCCCAGCGTTACGACGAGCGAAGCCTGCTGCACCCGTTGTGGGATCCAGGCACGCAACACCCTGGGTATGGCCGGTTGCGCGATACCGATGCCAACTCCCAGGACTAGCGTTCCTGTGAAGAGGAAGACGACTCCGGCGTCAGGACCCAGCGGCGCACTGCGGATCAGGCTGCCCAGGGTGACCAGTCCTAGCCCGATCGCAACGGTGCGGTGGCCGCCCAGCCGGCGCGCGAGGCGTGCACCCGGCAGAGCGGCGAGGCCGAAACAAAGGATTGGGAGCGACGTCAGTAGACCCTGCGCGGCATGTGAGAGCTGCAGGTCGCCGCCGATGCGGTCGAGCAGTGGTGGCACGCCGAGAACGGTGGCTCGCAGGTTGAACCCTGCCCATGCCGCCAGGAGCAGAAGGCTGGTGGTGTGCCACCTCTTGTGTGTTCGTGAGATCGAGACGGCTGTCGTGGACATGGGATGAGTAAGACTACAGGGGGTCGGGAAGGGTTCGCGCGGATGGTGTAATACATTCGTCATGTCCGCTCTGCCATCCTCGTCACTTCTGTCAACCGCAAGTCAACTTGTGACACAAATGATCAGTTTCCGCCGGATCTCCTTCGCCGTCATGGCAGCCACCATGTCGATCACCGTCGCCGCCTGCTCGACCACTGCGACCAAATCGCCGCGCACGTCTCCAACCCCATCGTTGCGTCCGGTCACTGCACCGGCCGGAAATGCCGCCGTCCTCCAGGAGGCTTTCGTCAGCGTGGTCAAGAAGGTCGGGCCCTCCGTCGTACAGATCGAAACCAGCGACGGCCTGGGCTCGGGCATCATCTACGACTCCCAGGGATACATCGTCACCAACGCCCATGTGGTTGGGAGTGCGACGAGCTTCAAGGTCACGTTTGCCGATGGCAAGGTGCGCCAGGCGACTTGGGTCGGGACTTTCGTGCCTGACGATCTGGCCGTGATCCACGTTGACGCCACCGGCTTACCGGCGGTGAGCCTGGCCGATTCCAACACCCTGCAAGTCGGCGATATCGTCATGGCCATTGGTAACCCTCTGGGGCTACGCAGTTCGGTCACCGAGGGCATCGTGTCCGCAGTCGGTCGGAATGTCGACGAAGGCAATGGCAATACCCTCCCCTCCACGATCCAGACGAGTGCCGCCATCAATCCGGGCAACTCGGGAGGTGCCCTCGTAGACCTGAATGGTGACGTCGTTGGCATCCCGACGCTGGCGGCGGTCGACCCCCAACTCGGCGGCAGTACCGCGCCAGGTATCGGGTTTGCCATTCCGAGCAACATCGTTCGCGACATTGCCGGTCAACTCATTCAGAACGGGCACGTAGTCAATTCGCACCGTGCGTATCTCGGAGTCCGGGTGTCAGATCTGGCGAGTGGTGGAGTTGCCGTGATCAGTGTGGAATCCAACGGTGCCGCGGCCAAGGCCGGGGTTGTTGCCGGAGATCACATCACCGCCATCAACGGCGAGGCAGTCGACTCGGTGGGTACGCTTACGGGCATCCTGGCAGGGTTGCAACCGGGCGACACAATCACTGTCGCGGTGACCCACCAGAACGGCAACACAGCGACGCTTCACGCAACTCTGGGTGAGCTACCGGGTAGCTGAATTGTCTTGTCCAAGCAAAAGTGTGGGGCTCTCCCGTCTTCGCCGGGGACGGCAGGGGTTAGCGCAATACCGATTGCAGCTTCATGGCGAGGGCCATATCGCCCTGGATCTTGAGCTTGCCACTCATGAACGCCTGGGTCCCATCGAGTTTGCCCATTGCAAGGTCGACGAAATCGCCGGATGTCATGGTGATTGTGATGTTGGGGTTGGTTGCGGCTCCCGGGCCGACATCGGCATGGCCGTCTTTGAACTCTATGTGGTACGGCTCGCCATCCAGGTCGAACGAGTAGGTCGCATTGGTACCGCCCATCTTGGATGGGTCGGACTCGATTCTGCTGCTGATCTCAGCAAAGACATCCGTGGGTGTGGGCACTGGCTTATCTCCTTGACGATCGGCCGGTCAGACGTTACTGCGTTGCAGTGTAGAGAATTGTGCAGAGCCTGACCACGGGGGTACGCCACGCTTCTTAGGCGTTGGCGGGATCGCTACCCAGTGCGGGGGATGTGGTCATGGAGCGAGCAGTCTCCAGTCCAAGCATTTGCCTGTAGGCACGAACATAATTTTGTGCCATCACCCGAGGGCTGAACCGCCTGCGTGCCGATTCGGCACAGCCGAGCCGGTCGATGTCTTCGACATGACGCACGGCATCCACCATCTCGTCGGTGTCGTGAACCAGGGCTCCGGTAACTCCCGGTACGACGATTTCCGGTGCTGCACCACGCGGAAACGCGATGACCGGCGTTCCGCTGGCCTCGGCTTCTGCCATGGAGAGCCCGAACGGTTCTTCCCATTCCAGTGGTGCCAGGTATGCACGGGCTCGGCTCAGCAGCCGGGCCTTCTCTGCGCCACAGACGTTCTCGATGTGAATCACCCGATCGCCATCGATGGCGGGAGCCACGTACCGCTCGTGGTACTCGGCGGCTTCTGGTGTCTCCTCGATCTTACCGGCCAAAATCAGGCGAAGCCCCGTGCGTCGAGCCACTTCTATGGCGTGCCGCTGCCCCTTGGCATCGCAGATGCGCGCCAAACAAAGGAGGTAGTCCTCAGTCGTGTCTGCTCCGCCGACCACGAGATTGTCGATGTCGACCGCGTTATGTACAACTGTGAGCCAAGGCAGGTCAGGCGCACCGGCACGTTGGGATTCACTGATGGCGATCAATAGGGCATCACCGGGCAGTGATTGGTACACGGTCTCGATGGGCTCGGGGATGGGGCCATGCACGGTGTGCACCAACCTCCCCGCGTCCAGCAAGCTGAGGCCTACGAGGCAAGTTGCGCCGACGTGGTCGTGAATGATGTCGAACGACCCAGCGTTGTATCGCAGTTCAGAGAGTACGCGACCCGCATACGCCTGCTCCCGAAAGGCGCCCTCAAGGCTTCCAAGGGCATGTCCCCAGCCTGCGGGGGCTAGGCCCCGAGCGCCAGGTGAGCCCTCGGTGGCGAATAGGACGGTGTGGTGCCCTAGCCGCCGGAGTTCACGAACCAGTAGCGCAACGACTAACTCAATCCCTCCGTAACCCACAGGTGGTACCGGATACCAAGGAGGTGCGACAACCGCGATCCTGAGCGCCTCTTGCGGAGCGGAATGGGCAACCGTTCGGAGGGAGATACGGCGGGTGGGAACGGGATTCACGCCTAATGATTACCTGATATTGGAGTTTCGTGCCGCAACAATCTAGAGGTATTGCGGCGACTTGGTCACGTTTGTAACGGTTGCGGATAGATGCGGGAACAGTCCTCTCACGCAGTTTCGAAAAAACGGAGTTGACTATGGGCGTAGGATTGGTGTATGAGCGATGCCACTTTGGGGACAGGGTGGGCTGGATCCGGTCGCATGGCGTCCAAGGCACCAGATCCAGATGCAATGGTCGAGATTCGTGCGGCGACTGCCGCCGATGCAGATGCACTACGTGGCTTTCTGAATCACCTGGCTTCGGTGACGAGACGTCAACACACCTCGGCTGTGGTTGCGCACTTGTCAAAGCAAGACATGCAGCACTTGTGTGACCCGTTTCCTATGCTCCGGCTTTCGCTCATAGCCAGTCGTGGCGATGTGATCGCGGGTTTTGCCACGTGTCAGAGACGGGGTTGCGGGCCGACGGTCGACATCTACGCGCTCGCTGATGAGTGCGAATCTCGCCGGGACGTGCTCACGATACTCGTGCAACGCCTAACAGAGGTGGAGTGGCATATGGGGATCCGCACACTGGTCGCGTCGATCCCATCTGATGATCGAGAACTGCTCGATATTCTCACGGAATCTTGCAGTGGCTTCGTGACCCCCTCCGAGCACGCTGGTGTTGTCACGGTCAGCGTTGAGTTGCATGCCCCGCTCGTCGGATCGCCGGCGAATTACAACTGAGACGTCCGACCGAAAGAGTTCGTCACCTTGGTATCGTGACGGCGGCGCCGACGTAGCTCAGTGGTAGAGCTACCGCCTTGTAAGCGGTAGGTCGGGAGTTCGACTCTCCCCGTCGGCTCCATGTTCTATCGGGGGGCGAAGCTGCGCTGGCGTGCGACCTCGTACAAGAGTATCGACCCGGCGACGGTGGCATTCAGCGATGACACTTTGCCGGCCATTGGAATCGAGACCACGACGTCACAGTGGCGCCGCGTCAAGGGATGCATACCGTCGCCCTCGGCTCCGACAACGATGACTATCGGGACGGTGTAATCGAACGTGTCGTAGCGTTGCGTCCCATCCTCCGCCAGTCCGATGCGCCAGATACCTGCTGCTGCGAGGCGTTGCAGTGCGTGCACCATGTTGGGTACGACCGTGATTGGCACATGTTCGGTGGCACCGGCGGCGGCCTTGGCGGCGGCCGGGGTTACCGACACTGAACGGTGCTTGGGGATGATGATTCCATCGGCACCCACGGCATCAGCGGTTCGGGTCAGCGCGCCGAGGTTATGCGGATCCTGAATCCCATCGAGGGCAAGCAGTAGCTGGGGTGTTATGGACTGGTCGAGCAGGGTGTCCAGCGACACGGGCGGGCGCGTGTGGAAGTAGCCGGCGATGCCCTGGTGGTGCTCAGAGTGAGCGATGTCATCCAGGTGTGACCTGGACGTCTCTTCTATGAGGATGCCACGAACACTGGCCAGGCTGAGGATCTCCCGAAGGCGAGGTTCACCGCGCACACCACTGGCGATGACGAGCTTGCGGACTCCGCGCCCGGCACGGAGCGCCTCGAGAACCGGATTCTTGCCGTAGAGGATGTCCACGCCGAGTTAGTCTAACCTCGATGCCACCGCTGCCCTTGAGGCGTGTCGTCTACGACGATTCCACGCTTGGCGAGTTGGTTTCGCAACTGGTCAGATGCCGCCCAATCACAGCTTGCTCGCGCCGCGATGCGCTCGTCGAGGAGACGTGCATCCTCTACGTCCAGTGGTGTCTCCCGTTCCTTGTCCACGAGAGGCAGAACGCCCAGTACATCATCGACGTCGCGGATGAACGAGCGGATATCTCCGAGTACTGAATCGCTCACCAGATTTCCGTCGAGGAGTTGGTTGAGCGTCCGGACAGCCTGGAAGACCGCGCCCAGCGCCTCGGGCAGATTGAGGTCGTCGTCCATGGCCCGCTGGAACGCCGCATCCGCGCGTTCCAGCACTCGCTTTGCATCGGGAGGGGCGATGACCGCGGGGTGATGCTCCGCGACGCGATCGCGGAAGGCGACCCAGCGATCGACGGCTTCAGTCGCCATGTGCAGTGCGTCATCCGAGTAGTTGAGGCTCTTGCGATAGTGGGCGCCGGCGGCGAGCAGGTACCGCAGCGCCGATGGTCGAGCCTGCCCCGACTGGACGATGTCGTGCACGGTTGAGAAGTTACCTAGCGACTTTGCCATCTTCTCGCCACCGATGCGCAGGTGGGCGGCGTGACACCACAGGCGGACGAACGTACTGCCTGTGGCCCCTTCCGATTGCGCGATCTCGTTCTCGTGGTGAGGGAAGATGTTGTCGACTCCGCCGCAGTGGATGTCGATGTTCTCGCCGAGAAGCGACATGCTCATGGCCGAGCATTCGATGTGCCAGCCAGGCCGTCCGCGACCGAGCGGTGTGTCCCAGCCGATCTCCCCTGGGGCGACCGATTTCCAGAGCGCGAAGTCGCGGACGTCATCCTTGTCGTACTCGTCGGCATCAACGCGGCCGCTGGCACCCGCAGCCAGCCCCTCCGTGTGCAGCCCAGAAAGACGGCCGTATTTGGGAAAAGCGCCGACTCGGAAGTAGACCGAGCTGTCTGCGCGGTAGGTCAAACCGCGCTCATCGAGACGTCCGATGATGTCCAGCATCTGAGCGATGTACTCGGTCGCCCTGGGGTAGTGGTGTGCCGGACGGATGCCGAGGATGTCACGGTCATTGAAGAATGCGTCGATCCACGGCTTTACCTCTTCGTCGAGACTGTGGCCATTGGCGGTTGCGTTGCAGATGATCTTGTCATCAACATCGGTCAGGTTCATGACGTGGGTGACGCGGTCAAAACGTCGGTCGAGCCACCGTCGCAGCACATCTTCGAAGACGAAGGTCCGGAAATTACCGATGTGGGAGAAGGCGTACACGGTGGGCCCGCAGGTGTAGATGCGGACGTGCCCTGGTTCAACGGTTTTTACATCGCGAACCTGGCGCGACATGGTGTCGAACAGGTGCAGTCCCATGGGCCAGGGATTATCCGTCAGAGCGGTCGCAGCAGCGCGACCGCAGTTGCCGCGATGCCTTCGCCGCGGCCGGTGAAGCCCATGCCGTCGGTGGTCGTGGCGGTCACGACTATCCGATTCCTGTCGGTGGACAGCGCTTCAGCCATGGCCTCGGCCATGCCGCTGAGGTACGGCTGCAGGCGGGGTTTTTGCGCAATGGCGATCACCTGGGCTGACACCAGGGCAAAGCTTGCGTTATGGAGCTTGGCGGCTATCTGCTGGAGTAATGCCGTTCCCGAGAGATCACGCCATGCGGGATCGGTGGAGGGGAAGTGCCGGCCCAGATCCCCGAGACCGGCGCCTCCGAGCAGGGCGTCTCCCAAGGCGTGGGCGACCACATCCCCATCCGAGTGTCCGAGCAGCCCGGATCCGAAGTCAATGCGGCGGCAGCCAAGCATGAGTGGCCGGTCAGGGATCAGGCGATGGGCGTCTACGCCATGACCGATGTGTAGGGATACTTGCTCGGGTGTCATGGCTCCACGCGGACCTCTTCCCGAGCGAGAGCCCGCAGTATCACCAGGTCTCCGGGCCAAGTGACCTTGAATCCGAGTGGATCGCCGTCAACAATGACCACTTTGCCACCGCAGTGTTCGACAAGGCCGCAGTCGTCCTCGGCATGAAAATCGTCGTCAAACGCTCGGTCGTGGGCGATGCGTAGCACTTTGGTGATGAACGCCTGAGGTGTCTGGACGGCAACCAGTGTGGTGCGATCGAGGGTCGCAACGACCCGGTTGCCGTCAATGCGCTTGATGGTGTCGATGCACTCCAGCGCGGCTGTTGCCGCACCGCTTGCCGTTGCCGCTGCGACGACAGCGGGAAATACCCGGGGCGGACACAGTGGCCTGGCGGCGTCGTGAACACACGTCACCTCCGTGTCGGCGCAGCGCTCCAGTCCGGCACGGACCGAATCCTGCCGAGTGCTGCCGCCTCCCACAATTTCGAGATTGGATATTCCCAGTTCGATTGCGAGTTCGCGTATATGCGACCGGCGTTCCCTGGACGCCGCGACGACGATGGGCGTGAAGATGTCGCACCTGGCGACACTCCGCAGCGTCCAGTAGAGCAGGGGCTTGCCTGCGACGTCGACGAAGAGTTTGTCCTCACCAAATCGCGTGCTGCTTCCCGCTGCAGCAAGGATGAGCGCGGTGTTCAGCGGTCGCCTGCCTGTGGGGCTCGCGTTGGACCGCTGTGTGACCGCGTTTCTCCGGTGATCTCGGCGAAGATCATCCGTCCCGCAGCCGTCTGGAGGACCGATGAGACGGTTGCGGTGACGGTCTTGCCGATGCGGTTGTGTCCGCCTTCGACAACCACCATTGTGCCGTCTCCGAGATAGCCGACCCCCTGGTTGGGTTCCCGACCTTCCTTGTCGATGGCAATCTCGATCACCTCACCTCTGGCCGCAAGGGGCTTGAGTGTGTTGGCCAGCTCATTGAGGTTGAGCACGCGCACCCCCTCTATTTGCGTCAGACGGTTGAGGTTGTAGTCCTGGGTCATCAACGCCGCATTGCGCAGGCGTGCCAGTTTGACAAGACGCGCATCCACGTCGGGGGTTTCGGGGAAGTCGATCGGCAGGATCTCGCATACGACTTCGTCGCCTCGTTTCAACGCGTCCACGACATCTAGCCCGTGGCGGCCGCGAGAGCGCCGGACGGGGTCGGCGGAGTCGGCGACGCGCTGGAGTTCCTCCAAGACGAAGCTGGGGATGATCAGTCGTCCCTGGATGAAACCCGTCTTGACCACATCCACGATGCGGCCGTCGATGAGAACCGACGTGTCTATGACAATCGGTGCTCCATCCTGAGGCTTGGGTTTGTCTCCAAATCCGGTTTCACTGCTGAACTCGCTTTGGCGCGGTTCCAAAAACAGGTTGAGTACGTTCCCACGGCGCAGTCCGAGGTGCACGCCGACAGGGGTAAGTACGATCGCCAGGGAGACGGAGATGATGAAGCCGATCCCAAAGGGCAGCGCACCGAGGAGAACCGCCACCAGGGCTGCGATCACCAGGGCTAAGGACAGCCCCAAACCCGCTCCGACGATCTGGCCCGGAGGGACGGTTTCGACGAACCGGATGATCCATAGAAAGGCGTCGATAGACACTCGCGGCGCGGCAAGCGCAAGGAATGCGGCACCCCCAGCTGCAATTAGAACTACGGTGGCGCGACGCTGCACGGGGTCGGGGCTGAAGAATTGCGGGGCGTTCGTGAGCACAAACTCCCCATACATGACCCCGCCCAGCAGTCCCAGGCACGCTCCAATGATTCGGGCGATTGATCGTGTTCGGTGCACGCGGGGGATCAGTAACTTGGACATCGGTTCGATTGAACCACAGTGACTGCCTGCAAGGAGCCTGTCTTAAGTAATGCGCCGCTGATGCGCCGCACTGGCCGCCGAGGTCAAGGAGGCGCCCGAGGATCGCAGCCCGTGTACTTGAAGTACTCGGGCGAGAACCGGAGAAGCCGACGCAAAGATCGGCGAGTCGGGGTAGATGCAGCGGCGGCGCATTGCTGGGACGGGCTCCAAGGTGGCGTGCGGGGCAGTTTCTGTGGTCAGGCGGGTGGCGCTGTCAATTCGCGGCCGTGGAAAATCTTGAGTGCTTCGCCAATGTCAAGTGATAGCTGGCCGTCGGCAAGACTGAGGACTACCGCAGCGGCGCCGGCGGCTGCGGCTTGTGCCAAGTTGGCAAGACTCTGGGCACCCCCAAAGGCGAGCAGTGGACCGGGGTAGGCAACGATGCAATCGCGCAGTGATTCCAGTTCGGCACCGACAAAGCGAGTGTCATCTTGCAGGCTGGTGCGAAGTACTCCGGCCGCCGGCCAGGTCGACCAGCGGCGAAGGTGGATCGTGGCGTCGCCGGCGTCCCTGGTCCACCCCGGCGAGTGCGCCACACCACCCATGACATCGAGCCCGAGGATGATGCGGCCGGGGAATGCTCGGCAGACCTCCCCGGCAATGTCAGGGCGGTAGACGGCGATCGTGCCGAGGACCGCTGTCGTGGCTCCGGATTCGAGCCAAAACTCGGCCGCGGTGCGGCTGCGGACGCCGCCGCCGGCGTCCACCGCCACATCAGCGTCGCGCATCACGTCGATTGCTGCGCGTATCGCCTTGCGACTACGTGGATCGTCGACGCCGCGGGCGGCATCGCCATTGATGAAATGGATGCGCTCAGCGCCGGCCTCGATGAGCTGCAGGGCGCAGTCCTTCGGGTCGGTGGGGTAGACACTGCGGAGTTTGGGTGCGAGCAGGCACTTGCCCGCGTTGACCTGGATGGCAGGTATGACGATCATCGCAACGGAGTGTAAGCCACAGCCAGCCTCTTGACGGTGTGTGCCGGAGGATGCGTTGACCCAGGGCGCAAGCCCTAGACTCGCATGCCATGTATGACCCCGACAAGTACGCCCTGGCCACCGTGGTTGAGCGCCGCGATGTGGCGTCCGACCTGTGGGTTATGCGTATCGCCCCCGAATGCCCGCTGCCGTTCCGTCCTGGCCAGTACGCCACTCTCTGCCTGATACTCGACGGTCGTACCGTCGAGCGCCCCTACTCGATCGCGTCTGCCCCGGACGAGGATACGGTGGAACTGTTCATCGAACGGGTTCCCAATGGGGAACTCTCAGCCCCGCTGTGCAAGCTCCCCGTGGGCGCAGAGGTGGCGGTCCGCCGGCGCTGCAAGGGACTGTTCCTGAAGGAATTCCCGCTGCAACTGGAGCCTCATCTCTTTGTGGCCACCGTCACCGGAGTCGCGCCGTTCGTCAGCGCCATTCGCGGCCAGCAGCGTCTGGCCGCCAAGGACGTGCTGCCAGAGGGGTTTGCTGTCACGCTCATCCAAGGGGCTAGCACGTCTGCGGAGTTGGGCTATGTCGCCGAGTTGACACGCCTGGCCAATGAACTTCCTTGGTTGACATACATACCAACGATCAGCCGGCCTTGGGAAGAGCCTGGCTGGGAGGGTGAGACCGGGCGCGTGGAGGACGTCTTGCGCAAGTACGCCGACGCGGCCGGTGTGCGCCCAGGCCATGGTGGTGTCTTCCTCTGCGGCAACCCGCAGATGGTTCGCAATGCGCGTGCCATCATGCGACGCTCTGGTCTTGCGGGCAAGACCGTTCGCGAGGAACAGTACTGGCCTGAGTGACCCTGGCCGTAGACTTGGATGCATGGTGACTAGGCAAAGGGGCGTGGTGGCGGTGATTTCGGTGCATGCCGACCCGCTGGCTGTGCTCGGGTCCGGGCAGAACGGAGGCATGAACCTGACCGTTCGCCGTCTTTGCTCGAGCCTCTCAGAGATGGGTGTGGCCACCGACGTGCTCACCCGCCTGTCGGCTTCCGGTCAGGCATCGGTGCAGCCGATTGCGCCGATGTCGCGAGTACTGCGGCTTCCCGCCGGCCCGCTGCAGACGCTTGCTGCGGCCGAGGCGGTTGATCATGTCTCCGAATTGGTGACTTCCATTGACGACCACGCGAACCATGCGGGTGTCGACTATCGCGTCATTCATGCCCACCACTGGGTCAGTGGTCTCGTCGCTGAACGGTTAAGCCGGTTGTGGGGAGTGCCATGGGCGCAGTCGTTCCACACCTTGGCGAAAACCAAACGGGAGGGCAGGTATGCCGTCGAGCCAGGTCGCGAGCTGATCGAATCACGCCTGTGCCGGGACGCCGACCACTTGGTGGCCGTAAGCCAATCGGAGGCGCGTGACCTGGTTGAGTTTTACGCCGTGGATCCGCAGCGTATTGATGTGGTCGAACCGGGTGCGGATCGGTCCATAACAACTCCCTGTCGCGTGGCGGAGATGCGTGCTTTGCTCGACCTTACGGGCAAACGGGTGATTTTGTTCGCGGGGAGGCTGGATCCGCTCAAGGACATTGACACGCTTCTTGGTGCGACGGCCGGTCTGGCCATGCGCGAAGGTTATGCGGACGTTGTAACCCTGCTCGCCGGCGACGATGCCGTGGACGGTGAACGGGAACGCCTCACCGCGCAGGCACATGCGCGCGGAATTGGAGATCGGGTGCACTTCCTGGGTTCTGTCGATCACGACGACCTGATCGACTACTACTCCTTAGCGGATGTCTGTGTCGTGCCCTCTCGCATCGAAAGCTTTGGACTGGTTGCTCTCGAGGCACAGGCGGCTGGAACTCCTGTGGTGGCGGCCGATGTCGGTGGTCTACGCGAGATTGTCGTCCACGGAAAGACGGGGTTCCTGGTCGCGCCTGGCGATGTCACCGGTTTCTGCCGCCAGATCGCGAGAGTTCTGGACGATGTCGAACTGCGTAGCCATTTGGGTGATGCCGCCCGGAGGCGGGCCGCTGCGTTTACATGGGCGCGCGGTTCGGCCCGCCTTGACAGCGTCTACGCCCGACTTGAGGCGGCGGGGTAGACCACCAAAGCCTACGAGACGACCCCGTCGGAGGGTCCCCGGGGACTGGGGGCTGTGAGCGCGTCTTTGCGTTGGGCCTGCAGTGCCCGTTGCACACCGTCCTTGGCTTCCCGGAGCATCCGGTCGGCACCATAGGGGAGCTTGCGGTGTAGCAGCGCCTGGGTCTTGCGAACGGTGGACTCGTTGATGGCGTAGTTCGGGAAGAGCCCGGAAGTGATGTCCTCCGCCTCGTTTTCCTCGCGGGTGGCCCAGAGATCTGGAACTGCGGCGAGGTACTTGTCGACGTAGGGCTCCAGGAGTTTCTCCTGCCCCGGCTGATGGAAGCCACCCATGTAGCGGCCGCCCACGGCCTCCCCCATGCAAATGGCACGTATCGTCGCCAGGGGCAGGTTTCGATCCTTGAGGATACGCTCGAAAGCTGTGGCTTTCGCTTCGGGGGTGGGGATCGCGGCCAAACCTGCGGCCTCACGGCGCTGCGCGACATCACTCGGGTCTCGCAGGTATTCATCGTGGATGCGCCTGGCGTCGACGCGGCCCGCCGCCGCAAGCCGGAGCACGATCTGCCAGCGGATGTCGGCGTCAGCGGCGACTTCGATGCCGTTGACAGTTTGGCTGCCGGCGAGCATGGCGGTGAGGTCATCCAAGTGCCGGCCGGTCTCGGCGGTGCTGACGTACGTTCTCAGCCATGCCAACTGGCCGTCGCTCCCGGGCTTCGCGGCGTAAATGGCATCGTGAGCAACGTCGGCGAGTTGGGCTCGCGCGACCTGGCGATGGTCGGGGGCACAGTAGCTGTTGGCGGCCATGGTGGCTTGCGAGAGCAACCGTTCCAGGATGGTGACGGCGGTTTCTTGGCGGGCATGATGTGCCACCAGGTCAACGTAGCTGCGTGCCGGCAACTCTGCGTCGCGGGTCATATCCCAGAGCGCCGTCCATGTCACCGTGCGGGCCAGGGGATCGGTGATGTCGCCGACGTGCTGGCCGAGGGTCTTGAGCGACATGTCGTCAAAGCGAACCTTGGCATAGGTGAGGTCGCCATCATTGACGAGGATGAGGTCGGGTCGCTTCTGTCCGATGACGCGCGGATCGAGAACGTCGGTGTGTGGACCGTTGATGTCGAACTCGACGGAATCCCGTAAGACCAGCTTGCCGTGGGCATTGAGGTCGTAGAGCCCGATGGCTATGTGGTGGGTTCTGAGTGTCGGATACTTGCTCGGCGCGCTTTGTTCGATGGCGAGGTGGGTGATTCGACCGTCACGCCCAGCCTGGATGGTCGGTTTGAGTGTGTTGACCCATGCCTTGCCCATCCAGTCTCGTCCCCACGCGTTGAGATCATGACCTGCTGGGTCGGCCCCGGCGAGAGCGTTGAGGAAGTCTGCCTGGGTTGCGTTGCCAAACCAGTGTTTGGCGAAGTAGTCGCGCAAACCGGCAAAGAAGGCGGGTTCTCCAATCAGCGCGAAGAGCTGTCGGATCACGCACGCCCCCTTTGCATAGGTGATCTGATCGAATAGCTGGTTGACCTCCTCAGTGGTGGTCACCTCGGCCTTGACCGGGTGGGTAGAAGGCAACTGATCCTGGGCCAATGCCGCTGTCTTCTCGGTCTGAGCAAATTCCAGCCAGGCGTCTTTGGAAAACTCCCGGCTCTTGGAGAGGGTGTAATAGGCCATGAAGGTGGCAAACGTCTCATTGAGGTGGAGGTCGTTCCACCATTGCATGGTCGTGACATCGCCGAAGCCGTAGACGTGGGCCATCTCGTGGAGAATGACTTCTGCAAGGCGGCGCATTTGCGAGTGGCTGGCGCGGCCCTTGGGGATGTAGCTGTCATTGAATGTGACGCAGCCGGGGTTCTCCATCGCGCCGGCGTTGAATTCGGGCACGAACGCCTGGCCGTACTGGGCAAACTGGTAGGGGAACCCGAACGCCTTCTGGAACAGATCGAGACCTTCCTTGGTCTGCGCGAACATCCACTTGGCGTTGCGGTCGAGGACGTCTCTCTGCGATTGCCGCGCCATGACGAACAGCGGGAGACCGTGGTGGGAATCGGTTCGAACCACGTAGGGCCCTGCGGTCACATGCGTGAGGTATGGCGGCAGCGGCTTGGTGGTGGCGAACCGGGTGAGTGTGCGGCCTTTGCCAAGATCCTGAACTTGCGTTGTCGAGCCCTGTGACTGACCTTTGGGATCCTGCCAGCCTTCGTTACTGGCCACGACCCATTCCGACGGCGCTTTGACGTCGAGGGTGAACGTGGCCTTGATGTCGGGTTGGTCGAAGCATGCGTAGACACGGTGGGCGTCGAAGGGCTCGAAGTGCGTGTAGAGGTATGTCCGGTTGTCAGACGGATCGACCTTACGGTGCAGCCCGACACCGTTTTGCATGTAGGTGGTGCCGGCAACGACCTCCACCTGGTTGCGCCCTGCCATCAGATGGTCGAGCGCGATGCGGTTGTTGGCAAACGCTCGAGGATCAACCTTACGTCCGTTGATCTTGATCGCAACGACGCTGCCGGCGGTCAGGTTGAGAAATGTGCTGGCGTCAGCCTGCGCGCAGTCGAAGTCGATACGAGTGGTGCTGAGGTATGTCCGCTTTGCCGGATCGTCGCTGAGATCCAGGGAGACGTGGTATTCGACCTTGCCGACCAGTGCTGACCGCTGCTCGGCTTCTGCCCGAGAAAGGATGTCGGCGGCCATGGGATTACCTCAGTTCAGATGTTTTCCAGACCGCCCCTGACCGGCTTCGTTGCGGGTGGCAGTGCCTTGGGCAGAGTGGGCGATTTACCCTCTTTGGGAGCTGGGGCAGGCCGCTTGCCCTTGGGCGGCGCGGGCTTTCCCGGCTCTTTCGGGGCCTTGGCCACGCCGATGATGACGAGGAACTCTTCGGGGGTCACGATGCGTATGCCCTGGTGTTCTTTCAGTTCCAGCAGGTGATGGTCGGTGGCCACGATGAGATCGGCCTTGGCGCAGACTGCGGCGGCGACCACATGGTCGTCGAGGACATCTGCCGCGACGACTTTGGGTACATCACGCGGCTCGACAAGAGTGACGTTGGCCAAGCTGGCAATACCTGTGGCCAGTATCCAGGCCCGCAACTCTGTCTGGTGGAAGCGCTCGCCCTGGGCGATGGCTTTGAGTTCGCCGAGGATAGACGGACTGGTGATGAGCTGAACGCGGCCGTACTTGACCTGCTTGAGCGCTTTGTTCGAAGCCGATTGGGCGTCGAAAAGACCGTCTACAAGGACCGTGGTGTCGAAAACGACGCGCATTGATGACCCCCTCATAGCGCCTACACCGATCGCCACAGACTCGGGTTACGACAGAGATCGGCGACGAAGTTATACATGACGTGTGCCTCGATGACGCGGTGTGTGGCCGAACAGTAGCAGAACGGATGGGGGTATTCCAAGGGGGGGGGAAACCAGCTTTGCCCGTGTTGCGTTGCACATCTGGAAGTGGTGATACGATCGTCCGCAACGGGCACGATCGCGACCCCCAACTTCTTTGATCACGTTGCAGCACGGGGAGGCCTCCGATGGGTGACAAAGCCATGGAGTTGACCGGTCGCGCGATGCGTGGCTCGGAAGCCCGGCGAGAAGACTGTTCCGTTCGCTGTGTCGGAGTGCCTTCGCGGCTGGTCCGGCGGCAGGAGGCGATCTGGCGCATCCTCGACGCGGCCTATCGCCGGGATCTCTGCGGGCGTCGCGAACCGGGGGTCGACCTCTAGCCGGTAGCCCCGCCCGGGCTCTGCGGCCGGCGGTTTGCTAGCATCGCCGCGCGATGCTCGACGCGTATATCCCCATTCTCGCCTTCTTCGGTATCTGCGTCGTCTTCGCAGCCGGAGTGCCTTTGTTGAGCGCCTGGCTGGGGCCGCGCAAACCGTCCCCTGAGAAGTCGATGCCCTACGAATCCGGCGTGGTGCCGCAGATCGGGGCGCGGCAGAGATTCTCGGTCAGCTTCTATGTCACAGCCATGCTGTTCATCATCTTCGACGTTGAGTCGATCTTCCTCTTTCCCTGGGCCACCATCGTCAGGCAGCTCAAGATCTTCGGATTCGTGGAGATGGTCGTTTTCATAGCCACGCTGTTCATCGGGCTGGTCTACGTTTGGCGCAAAGGTGCATTTCGATGGGAGTGAGCGCTATCGATGACGGTACGGTGGACTTGCCCCGGCTGGGCACAACCGAGTTCGAGCGTACCGCGGCAAGGTCTGGCATCCTCACAACCACGGTCGAGAACGTCATCCAGTGGGGACGCTACAGCTCGCTGTGGCCGGTGCTCTTCGGACTGGCCTGCTGCGCCATCGAAATGATGGCGACGGGTGCTTCTCGCTATGACCTCGCACGGTTCGGGATGGAGCGTTTCAGCGCTTCGCCACGCCAGGCCGATCTCATGATCGTTTCCGGACGGGTGAGCCAGAAGATGGTTCCGGTGCTGCGCCAGTTGTACGACCAGATGCCTGAACCCAAGTGGGTGATCAGCATGGGTGCGTGTGCGTCCAGTGGAGGCATGTTCAATAACTACGCCATAGTCCAGGGGGTCGACAAGGTCGTTCCAGTTGACGTCTACATCCCCGGGTGCCCGCCGCGGCCAGAGAGCCTGCTGGACGCACTGGTCAAGCTCCAGAAGAAGGTGGCCGCCGAAAAGCCCGCCTCCTTGCGTGGCTGAGAGATTCGCATGATCCCTACTGCCCAGACCACTCCGCTGCGTCCGGCCGCGGGCGGCCGTGCCCTGACCGTTCTTCAGGGCACGATGCCGGATGCGGTCCTTCGCAGTGAAATCGAGTTTGGCGAGGTCACGATCTGGGTTTCGGCCGACCGGCTGGTCGAGGTGGCGACGCTCCTGCGCGACCATACCGATGCCCGGTACTCGCTGGCGCTGTATGTGACCGCCGTCGACTACCCCGACCGCGAACCGGCCGAGCCACGGTTCGATGTGGTGTACCAGTTGCGCTCGCTGACGCATAACGACACTTGCAAGATCATCGTTCAGGTGCCTGCGGCCGCTCCGCAAGTTCCCTCGTTGGAACGCCTTTTTGCGACTCTCGACTGGCATGAGAGGGAGACGTACGACCTCCTCGGCATAGTTTTCGAGGGTCATCACGACCTGCAACGCATTCTCCTGCCGGTCGATTGGGAGGGCCATCCGCTGCGCAAGGACTATGTCTCCTTCGGCGAACCGGTCGCCTTCACGCACAACCTCGAATGGGCGCTACCGGCCGCCGAGCGGCCAGACGGCATGCCCGGGGGGAGCCGCTGATGCCGATCACCCTTCCGCCAGGGACTGCGCCTGGACTGCTGACGCCCGGCATCGACTCGGTGGAGGCTGTGGACCTTGGTGGCGGCACCATGGAACTCAACATGGGGCCGCAGCACCCTTCGACACATGGGGTACTGCGTCTCCTGCTCGACCTCGATGGTGAGGTGGTGCGCCAGTGCCGTCCGGACATCGGCTTCCTTCACACCGGGTTCGAGAAGTCGTTCGAATCGCACACCTATCAACAGTGCATCCCTTACACGGACCGGATGGACTACTTGGGGCCGCCGATCAACAACCTCGGCTTTGCTCTGGCCGCAGAGCGCCTGCTGGGCATAGATGTGCCACTCCGGGCGCAGTACCTGCGCGTCATCATGGCCGAGCTGGCACGTATCGGCAGCCACCTCCTGTGGTTTGGCACGACCGCTCTCGATGTCGGTGCGATGACGCCATTCGTCTACTCCTGGCGCGAACGCGAGCGCATCCTCGACATCAACGAACTGGTCAGCGGTGTGCGGATGCACACATCGTTCATCCGTGTCGGCGGTCTGCTGGCCGACGTTCCCGACGACTTCTATGCGATAGCACAGTCGGTTGTCGATACGTTCCCCAAAGCCATCGACGAGTACGAAGTTCTTATCTCCGGCAACCCGATCTTTCGCGAGCGCACTCGCAATATCGGCGCCATCAGTGCCGCTGACGCCCTCAACTACGGCATGACGGGTCCGTGCTTGCGCGGCAGTGGTGTCCCGTACGACGTGCGCAAGCAACAGCCGTACAGTTCCTACGACCACTTCGACTTCGATATCCCTGTGGGGGTTAGGGGCGACATATACGACCGCTACCTCTGCCGCATGCAGGAGCTACGCGAGTCTCTCAAGATCGTCGATCAGGCGCTCAATAATCTGCCGTCAGGCCCGGTCAACACTCCCGACCGTCGGGTTGCCGCGCCACCGCGTAATGAGATCAATACCTCGATGGAGTCGTTGATCCGCCACTTCAAGCTCTCCACCGAAGGCTTTCGGCCACCCAAGGGGCAGGTCTACCAGGCCGTCGAGTCGCCACGGGGCGAACTTGGCTTCTACATCGTCAGCGATGGCAGCAACCGGCCATACCGGGTCAAGGTTCGCGCGCCTTCCTTCAGCAACCTGACTGCGTTGCCGCATATGGTCAAGGGCGAATTGCTCGCCGACCTGGTCGCTGTCATAGGTTCCATCGACATCGTATTGGGAGATGTCGACCGATGACCCTCTCCGCCGCGAGCAGAAGCGAGATCCAGGGGTACAAGGCCCGGTATCCGGAGCCCCGTTCGGCGGTGTTGCCGTCGCTATGGGTGGTGCAGCACGAACTGGGCTATCTTCCTGTGCCGGCCATGCGTGAGATTGCGGGCATACTCGGTCTTGAGCCAAGCGAAGTGCAGGCGGTGGCGACGTTCTACTCCATGTTCTTGGACAAGCCCGCAGGCGAGCATTCGGTGGTGGTATGCCGGAACGTGTCCTGTGCCTTGCGTGGCGCGGATGAACTGGCCGCGCATGTGGAGCGGACGCTGGGGTGTCCGTCGGGGGGCACGACGTCAGACGGGCAGTTCACATGGGAATCGACGGTGGAGTGCCTGGGCGCCTGTGGCGGCGCTCCGGCCATTCAGGTGGACCATCGCTTCCACGAGAACGTCACGCCGGAAGTCATGGACGCCATCCTTGGTCGTTCCCGGTCGCAGCCAGCTCCAAGTGTTGGCGGTGAGTCCGAGGCTGCATCGACTAAGCAGCGAGGTGAACCAAAAACGGCGCCACGTGCTAAGCGGACGTCGCGTCCCAAGCGGGCGCATATAGATCCCGGCGATCTGTAGAGTCGCCGATCTGAGATGGCGGAATACAAGCTGCTCACCCATGCGTTTGGAACCAAGGACCTCCCGACGCTAGGCGTCTACGAGAAGTTGGGAGGCTACCAGGGCCTGCGCGAAGCAATCTCCAAGTTCACCCCCGACGAGTTGGTGGCACAGGTGAAACAGAGCGGTTTGCGCGGACGTGGGGGGGCCGGCTTTCCGACCGGCCTGAAATGGTCGTTTCTGCCCAAGGACGTCTTTCCTCGCTACCTCTGCTGCAATGCCGACGAGTCAGAGCCGGGTTGTTTCAAGGACCGCTGGCTCATCGATAACAACCCGCATCAACTGATTGAGGGCGTGCTGATTGCCGCCTACGCGTTGCAGGTTGAAACGGCCTTCATCTACATCCGGGGCGAGTATCGAGATCAACGGTTGCTGCTCGAACGTTGCATCGACGAGGCGCGGAGCAAGGGCTACCTAGGCCGTGACATTCTGGGCAGCGGGTGGAACTGCGGCATCATCGTGCATGGCGGCGCCGGCGCCTACATCTGTGGCGAGGAGACGGCGCTTCTCGACTCTTTGGAGGGTTTTCGCGGTCAGCCGCGGCTCAAGCCGCCCTTTCCTGCACTGAAAGGCCTGTACGGCATGCCGACCGTCATCAACAATGTCGAGACGCTTTCCAACCTGCCGCATATCGTGCAGCGTGGGGCGGCGTGGTTCGCGGCACTGGGTACCGAGAAAAGCACGGGCACACGTCTCTTCTGCTGTTCCGGCCACATCGGGCGGCCCGGGACTTACGAGATGGAGTTGGGCACACCGATTGCGGAACTGCTCGAAAACCACTGCGGCGGGATCTGGAAGGGCCGCAAGTTGAAGGCATTCCAGCCCGGGGGTGGTTCGATGCAGGTACTCCTGCCCGAGCACCTCGCCCTGCCGCTGGACATGGATGTGATCCAGCAGGCTGGTTCTGCGCTGGGTGCGGGCGCCATGGTCTTCATGGACGAGACCACGTGCCTTGTCAACGTGAGCATGCGGTTGGTCGACTTCTACAAACACGAGTCCTGCGGCAAGTGCACCCCATGTCGGGAGGGGACTTACTTCGAGTCTGCACTCATGCACCGTCTCGAGGCCGGACAGTTGACGTTGGCAGAACTGGCAACCCTCGAAGACATCTGCGACAACATGAACGGCAAGTGTTTCTGCCCTCTGGGCGACACCGCAACCTGGTTTGTGATGTCCGCTTATCGTGCGTTCCGCGACGAGTTCGAGGCGCATTGTGGTGCCGGTACTTGCCCTGTTGCTGCCGCCCAAGTGACTGCGCTGGTGCCCGCGTAAGCCGATGGCCAACAAGACCACGACCCCATCCAGCTCCGAAGGACTTGCCGAAGCCGAGAAGGTCACAGTGACCATCGATGGTCGGGAAGTGGCCGTGCCGCGCGGCAGTTTGGTGGTCGACGCCGCTTCTTCCCTGGGGATCCACATCCCGATCTACTGTGCTCATCCCAAGCTGGATCCGGTGGCGGTATGCCGCATGTGCCTGGTTCGGGTCGGCAAGATGCCGCGACTGCAACCTGCATGTGCGACGGTTGTCAGCGACGGCATGGTGGTGACGACACAGAGCCCGGAGGTGGCCAAGGTGCGAGAGGGGATGTTGGAGTTCCTGCTCTTGAACCATCCACTCGACTGCCCGGTTTGTGATCGCGGTGGGGAATGTGATCTGCAGGACTTCGCCGTCCGCTACGGGCCGCAAACATCGCGATTTCCCATTACGCAGAAGTCGCATGCTGCAAAGGCCGTTGTCCTCAGTGACAAGATCGAACTCGATCAGGAGCGTTGCATTCTTTGCTGGCGGTGCACCCGGTACTACGACGAGATTACCGGCGAGAAGGAGCTGGTCTTGGTACGTCGCGGCATCGACACAGTGATCGATTCCTTCAATGGCGAACCGCTTACCTCTGACTTCCAGGGCAATCTGCCGGAGGTGTGTCCGGTGGGGGCGCTGACCCACCGTCAGTACCGCTTCCAGGCACGGCCATGGGATCTGCAGCGCACCAAGGGGATTTGTCCGGAGTGTTCCTACGGCTGCAACATCAATATTGACGCGCGTGATTTCGAGATCAAGCGCTTTGCCTCACGCGACAACCCTCAGGTTGAGGATATGTGGCTGTGCGATCGCGGTCGTTACAGTGTCGAGAAGTGGAGCCACGGATCCCGCGTACGCCACCCGTTGATTCGTGCCGGTGGCGAGGTGCGCGAGGTTGGGGTTGACGAAGCGGTGGCCGAAGCTGCCAGGCAACTCGGAGAGGTTTTGCGGTTACACGGTGGCGGCGCCATTGGCGTGATCGGGTCGCCGATGTTGACCAATGAGGAACTCTGGCTGCTGCAGCGACTCGCTCGCGAAACCCTCGACTGCCACAACTGCGACCACCAGTTGGATGAATTGGGCAACGTCTCTGCCGATGAACACTCTCTGGGTATAGCCGAGATCGAGGATTGCGAAACTGTTGTTGTGCTGGGTGCCGAACCCGAGGCTAACACTCCGGTGCTGACGCTCCGGTTGCACAAGGCGCAACTGCGTCGAGGGGTCGAGGTGCGGCGCGTCGAGCATGATGCGTCCCCGGCATCGTTGGGCATAAAAGGGAAGCGTTTGGTCGGCGTTATCGCCGACGAGGTGCACCGTGCGTACGCGGCCGATATGGCCGATGCGCTGGCAAGTGGCAACACCCTTGTCAAGCGTTTGACCGTCACGCGTGGCGTCAACGGACGCGGTGCCAAGGACATGGGCATGTTGCCCACCCAAGGACCGGGCTACTCTCGGGTTACTGGGGGCAAGGACGGGCGGCAGATCCTCCATGCGGCGTCGGCGGGAGCCATCAAGGCGCTGCTGCTGGTGGGCGCGGAAACCGTGTTGCGCGGAGCCGGCATTCTGGCTGAAAAGGCACTGGCCAAGGTGGATGTGATCATCGCCATCGAACCGCGGGCCGGCATCGTTGCCAACGCCGCCAGTGTGGTCATACCCGGGCACACCTATTTCGAGAAGCGGGGCAGCGTTACGAATGTCGAAGGTCGTGTCCAACGCGTCTCGCCGGCACTGCCACCGGCGACGGCGGCGCCCCAGGAGACGCGTGTGCTGGCAATGCTCGCCGCGGCTCTCGGTGCGACGGGTTGGGGCACCGGTGATCCGTTCGAAGTCAACACCATGCTTAGCCAGGCAATCGACGCCTATCGGGGCGCGGGCAATGGTGGACGTGCTCTTTGGAAACGCCAAGGGGAGCCGCGATGAAGGCGTCCCAATACTTGTTGGATAGTGGCCTTCGCGTTGGCAATGGGGTGGCGGCCGACCCTGTGCTCGTGTTCGCAGTCAAGGCGGCTATCGTTGTGCTGGGGCTTACTCTCGCTGCCGCCTTTCTGACCTGGGCCGAGCGTAAGGTGGCCGGGCGAATCCAGCTGCGCTACGGACCCAATCGCGTCGGGCCGTATGGCTTGTTCCAGCCGATCGCAGATGTCCTCAAGCTGCTCTTCAAGGAGAACTTGGCACCGGCGACGCGAGACAAGCTGCTTTTTCTGGTGGGGCCGAGTCTTGCGGTGGGCACTGCCATACTGGCCTTTGCGGTCATTCCGCTAAGTGCGGTCAACCATGGCATCGGGGCCGGTTATGACCTGCACTGGGACATCAGCCACCTGAACATCGGATTGCTGTTCATCTTGGCAGTCACGTCGCTCGGAGCCTATTCGATATTCCTTGGGGGTTGGTCGGCCAACAGCAAGTACTCGCTGCTTGGTGGTTTGCGGTCGACAGCGCAACTCATCTCGTATGAGATGGCGGTTTCATTTTCCCTCATTGGAGTGGTGATCCTCACCGGTTCACTTGATCTGGAAAAGATCGTCACGCAGCAGAACCATGCATGGTTTGTCGTAATGCAACCGCTGGCGTTTCTGCTCTACTTCACGGGAGCGCTGGCGGAAACCAACCGTGCTCCTTTCGACCTGCCCGAAGCGGAGCAGGAACTCGTGGCCGGTTACCACACCGAGTATTCCTCGTTGCGTTTCGGTCTCTATTTCCTTGGCGAGTACGTGAACGTGATCACGGTCTGCGCCATCGCCACAACGCTGTTTCTCGGGGGCTGGCTGCCCATCGTGCCGTTCTTGAGTTTCATTCCTGGGGTCCTGTGGTTCATCGGCAAAGTCGCAGTGCTGATCCTGGTGGTGATGTGGATCCGCTGGACGCTCCCGCGCCTTCGCTACGACCGGCTGATGAGTCTTGGCTGGAAGGTCCTTCTGCCACTGGGCCTTCTCAACATCGTCATCACCGGGGCGGTGGTGGCGTTCCAGGCGGCATGAGGTAGCCAGTGTTTAAAGAAATCATCAAGGGCATGGCGATCACGCTCCGCTACGGGCTGAGCCGACCCATCACCGTGCAATGGCCTGAGGAGCAAAAGCCGGCGACTCCGCGGCACCGTGGACGACATATCCTGCACCGCTACTACAACGGGCTCGAGAAGTGCATTGGATGTGAACTCTGTGCGGCCGCATGTCCGGTGGGTTGCATCTATGTGGGCCCGGCGGAGAATGACCCCTTGAACCCCGTTTCTCCAGGCGAGCGATACGCCAAGCGCTACGAGATCAACCTCATGCGGTGCATTTTCTGTGGCTACTGCGCCTCAGCCTGCCCAACCGAGGCGATCACGTTAGGGCCGCAGTGCGACTTCGCCAACTACCGGCGTGAGCGCACCGTGCTGACCAAGCAGGAACTGCTGGAAGCCTGGCCTAAGTTCGAGCGCTCTCGCGGAGACATGAATCAACGTGGTGCGGGTGCAGACCAGCGCTCCACGGGCAAGTCGTTGAATCCAGGCCCGAGCCCGCGGTTGGCGTGGGAAGCTCAAGCCGACGAAACCCACGAGGCGCCGCTGCCAGGCCACGGCGGCATTCCCGTCAATGTGCCAGGGGTCATCGATCCGAGTGAGGAGAGTCGGGCATGACCGCACTGATCATTGTCGTCGGAATCCTTGCCGTGGTCGGCGCTGTCGGTGTCGTTCTCTCGACGCAACCTCTCTACTCTGCGCTAAGCCTCGTGTTTTCAATCGGGATGCTGGCAATCCTGTACCTCATTCTCAATGCGCAACTCCTCTTCGCCGTACAGCTAATCGTTTATGCGGGTGCGGTGATGGTGCTTTTCGTCTTCATCATCGCGCTACTGAACCCGAAGGCTGAGGACAGGCCGATACTTGATGTTCGCGCCGTGGTCGCGTTTGTGGCTGTCATTACCATTACGGCCGCTCTGTTCGCGACGGCTCACAACGGCATCACCTACTCAGGCAGCAATTTCCGTGGGGCGGTGGTGGGGGCTTCCCACAACGACCAAGATCCTGCTTACACAAAACACGCATTCGATTTCAAACCCGCAGACGTCAACAGTGGTCAGGCGGGTAACGTACAGACCGTTGGCGGTCAGTTGTTCACTGTGTTCCTCTTGCCATTTGAGATAACCTCGTTGCTCCTGCTGGTTGCAGCCATAGGTGCGGTCTACCTGACCCGTCGCGTTCCGAAGACTGAGGTTGACACATGATCCTGAGTGCCGACCCCTTCCTTTTGGCCCCCGACGCATTTCCTCCGCTGTTGGGGTTGAGTGCATTGCTTTTCTCAATTGGCGTTGCGGGTGTTCTCGTGCGGCGTAATCCGCTCGTCGTTTTCATGTCGATCGAGTTGATGCTCAACGCCGTCAACCTTGCGTTCATCTCTTTTGGACGTTTTCTCAACAGCGAAGAGGGACAGATCTTCGCGTTCATGGTCATCGTCGTTGCTGCCGCTGAGGTTGTCGTGGGCTTGGCCTTGATCACGCAGATCTTCCGCATCGGCCGCCGTCTCGACGTCGATGATCTCAATGAGATGAAGCTGTGAGAGTCGACACTGTGCAGGTCCTGTGCGGGCTGATCCTGCTTCTGCCCCTGGCGGGGTGTGTGCTGAACGGTCTGGTCGGCCCGAGGGCAGGCCGCAAGTTCGTAAATCTCGCGGGCACGCTCAGTATTCTGGCCTCGTTCATCGTGGCATGTGTGATGTTCGGCCATGTCATTGCCGCCGACGCGGCGCACAAGGCGATCACCGTCCATATGTGGCAATGGCTCGATCTGGGTACGGGTGCGAACCTTTCGGCGGGTGTCGATTTCACGCTCGACCCCCTGAGCGCGCTGATGGTGATGGTGATAACCGGTGTCGGGTTCCTCATTCACGTCTACAGCGTTGGCTACATGAAACATGACGATGGTGTGGCGCGATTCTTCGCCTACATGAACTTCTTCATCTTTTCGATGTTGCTGCTCGTGCTCGCAGCCGACCTGGTAATCCTCATCGTCGGCTGGGCGCTGGTTGCGCTCTCGAGCTACCTGCTCATTGGTTTTTGGTATCAACGCCCGTCGGCGGTCCTGGCTGCGCGCAAGGCATTTATCACGCAGGTCATTGGCGACGTGGCTCTGGTCGTGGCCGCGTTCATGATCGCCGGCAAAGTCAACTCCTTGAGTCTCCCGACTATTTTCGGTGGCGTTGGCGCCTTCGACAAAGGCGGGGCCTATGTCACCGGCATCTGCATCCTGCTGGCGATTGGAGCCTTTGCCAAGAGCGCGCAGTTCCCACTGCATACCTGGCTGCCAGATGCCATGGAAGGCCCCACGCCGGTGTCGGCATTGATTCACGCCGCCACCATGGTCACCGCGGGCGTCTACCTCATAGCCCGCTTCCATCCGCTCTTCGACATCGCCCCCACGGCGCAACTGATCGTGGCTTGCGTTGGAATGGGTACCGCCTTGATGGCGGCCATTACTGCGCTGAGCCAGATCGACATCAAACGGGTCATCGCCTACTCGACGATGTCCCAGATCGGGCTCATGATCTTTGCGGTGGGTATGGGTGCGTACTCGGTGGGGATGTTTCACTTCACCACCCATGCCATATTCAAGGCGCTGCTCTTCCTGGCCGCCGGCAACGTCATTCATGCGCTGGGTGACGAGCAAGACATCCGGCTCATGGGCGGGCTGGCGGGCAAGATGAAGTGGACCGCGGCCATATTCGCCGCCGGTTCAGTATCACTTGCGGGCTTTCCGCTGGTGTCAGGTTGGTTCTCCAAGGAGGCGCTGCTCGGCTTTGGGGCCAACGGAGGCGGCTTACTCCTGGCGCTGTACTTCGTGGGCGTGGCCGTCAACATCCTTACAGGGCTATACGCCTTCCGGTTGTACTTCACAGTCTTCCAGGGCAAACCCCAAACCGCGCGAGTTTTTGCGGCCAAAGAAGCCCCCATGGTCATGCTCGCGCCGGTTGCGGTTCTGGGTGTCGGCGCGCTCTTCTTTGGCTGGATCGAGTGGCCGTTCCCGGGCTTGTGGCACCTGATGAGCGATTTCCTCAGTCCTGTGTTTCATACGGCAGCGAGCGGCCCGCTGGCCCAGGAACCCGGCTGGACGGTTGCGTCGCTGGCTCTAGTCGTGGGCACACTGGCAAGCCTCATTGGCATTGGCGGGGCTTTCCGGCTGTGGTATCAGCACCGTCCTGATGCGGCAGTGGTTGCAGACCGACTGCCCCGCCTCGTGTCGTTGCTGTCCTTACACAAGTTCTACTTCGACGAGATGTACGACGCGCTCCTGGTCCGCCCTCTCTGCGCACTGGCCCGCGTCATGCGCAAGACGGTGGAACCGGGTGGCATGGACCGCTGGGTGCGTGGCACTTCCGGTTCCGTTTCCGAAATGGGCTTTATCGCTCGCGATACTGAGACCGGTCTAATTCGCGACTACGCCGTCTACATGGTGGCTGCTGCGGTGCTTGGTGTCGTGGCTTCAGCTCTTTTGTGGTTTGTCAGATGACCAATATCCCCTGGCTCAGCATTGTCATTTTCCTGCCGCTAACAGCGTCGCTTGCGCTTCAACTGGTCCCCGGCAGAGCGCGTGGCCTCATCAAGGGTTTGACCATTGCAGCGACCCTGGCGACAGCCGTACTCGTGGCCTGCCTGGTGGCGAACATGAGCGGCAGTCCCGCCCAGGGGACGCCGTTGCCGCTGCACTATGATGAGAACCAGAGTTGGATCCCCGACCCGGTCAATGCTCACTACCACCTGGGCCTAGACGGCCTGGCGGCATGGATGCTCGCCTTGAATGCCGGGGTATTCCTGCTGGGTGCGCTGGTGGTTTCGCGGCGCGATGTCGATCGCATGAAGCTCTTCTGCGGGTTGCTGCTGCTCACCGAGACGGCTACTGCCGGAGTAATCCTAGCCGCCGACATGCTGCTCTTTTACTTCTTCTGGGAGGCGATGCTGATCCCACTGTATTTCCTGCTCAGCAACTTCGGCAGTGAAAAGCGTGGTCGGGCAACTCTCAAGTTCATCATCTTCACAGTGGCCGGCAGCCTGCTCATGCTGCTCGCGATCATCTACCTGAAGGTAAATTCACCGGCCAACTCGTTCGACCTGGAAGTTCTACTCCGAACCCCCGGTCCGGCCGGCGATGCCGTGAACTTCTATGGCATCCACCTGTTCACGCCACAGCAATTTGCCTTCCTAGCATTTGCTATCGCGTTTGCCATCAAGCTGCCGCTGGTGCCCTTCCACACCTGGCTCCCCGATCTCTACGAGTCGTGTCCACCGGCGGCACTGGTCTTCTTTGCCGGAGTCGTCAGCAAGCTCGGGGCCTTCGGTTTCATCCGTTACGCCATAACCCTTTTCCCCGGACCTGTACACGATTTCCAATGGTTACTGCTAACGCTGTCGGTGATAACGATCATTTACGGAGCACTGATGGCGTTGAGTGAGTCCGACATCAAGCGTATCGTCGCCTACGCGTCGATATCGCACCTCGGCGTCATCGGGCTGGGCATCTTCGCGCTGAATGCCAATGGCATCAACGGAGCCATCATTCAGATCGTCAACCATGGCATCATTATCGCCAGTCTGTTCCTGGTACTTGGGATCATTGAGCAGCGCACCGGAACTCGGGATCGCCACGAATTGGCAGGTCTCGAAAAACAGATGCCCTATCTCTACTTCTTCTTCCTGGTAATAACTCTGGCGGCACTGGGAATGCCGGGTCTTAACAGCTTTGCCGGCGAGTTCACCATCATGCTCGGCGCCTTCCAGACGTTCTGGCTGCTCCCGGTTCTGGCGGGTATTGGTGTGGTACTCGCGTGCTGGTACATGTTGCGTCTGCACCAGGGCCTAATGCATGAGCCACTGCAACCGCGTACCGACGGGGTGCGCGACATCAGCTTCGTCGAAGGCTGGGTGTTGGTACCTCTGATCGCGCTGATGATCGGAATCGGGGTCTATCCCAAACCGGTTGGTGACATCGCCAACCTGAGTACACACCAGTACGTCACGCTGTCCAGTGGGCCGGACGCGCCGGCATTTACGCCAATCGCGAATTCTGGCGGGCCAGGATGATGGCCTTACTTGCGGCGGTGCCGACCCTGACTCCACCAACGGGCAGTGACATTGTGGGCCTGCTGCCAGAAGTAATCCTCGGTGGCGCCTTTGTTATCTTGCTGCTGCTCGACCTGATCACGCCCGCATCCCGGCGAACCTGGCTGGCGGCGTTTAGTGTCGTGGCGATTGTGGCGGCGTTTGGCACCACGGTGTGGGGCTGGTTTGATGCCTACAACAACCCCCATGTGCATGGGGTGTTCTTTGGTGCCTTCGCCTACGACCGTTTTGGGCTCTTCATCAATGGTGTGCTGCTGACGAGTGCTCTGTTGGTCGTTGTCATCAGTCCGCAATATCTCAACCGGCGTGGACTTCACTACGGCGAGTACTACTCCCTCATTCTGGCGGCGACCACGGGCATGATGTTGCTTGCCGGCGCAGCCAGCCTGATGGTCATCTTCCTGTCGGTTGAACTGCTCTCTATCTCGCTGTACATACTGAGCGGCTTTTCGCGTACCGATGAGCGTTCCCAGGAGGCGGCACTGAAATACCTCCTGCTGGGCGGATTCGCGTCGGCCTTCCTCCTCTATGGCATGGCGCTCGTCTACGGCGAAACCGGACACACGCAACTGGAACAGATCGCCATCGCCATTCATTCCGGCATTGCGACTGTCGACCCATTGCTCCTGATTGGTGTTGTGTTGATGCTCGTCGGGTTTGCATTCAAGGTGAGCGCGGCACCGTTCCACATGTGGACGCCTGACGTCTATCAGGGTGCGCCGACATCGGTGACGGCCTTCATGAGCGTGGCAACCAAGGTAGCTGCGTTTGCGGCACTGATTCGGGTCTTCAGCTTTGCCTTTCCCGACCTTTATCCGCAGTGGCAAACGGCGGTGGTGTTCGTCTGCATCCTCTCGATGGTTTGGGGCAACCTCGCCGCGTTGTCACAGACGTCTTTGAAGCGGATGCTGGCCTACTCGGGCATTGCTCAGGCCGGGTACATCCTGATCGGCGTGGCCTCGAGCCCTCACGATGCCGGCGGAACTATCGGTGCGCTCTTCTATCTTGCCGCCTACTCGCTCACCAACCTGGGTGCGTTTGCCGTCATCACCATCATGTCGGGTCGCGGTGAGGATCTCGACCGCTACGCAAGCATCCGCGGTCTGGCTCACCGCCGACCCTATGTTGCCGCGGCAATGGCGTTGTTCATGCTGTCGCTGGCGGGGTTCCCACCGACCGCCGGATTCTTCGGCAAGTTCCTGGTCTTCTCGGCGGCCATCAAGAGTGGTCTGATGCCCCTGGCCCTCTGGGGCATTGCCACCAGCGCGGTTTCGATCTTCTACTACCTGCGTGTCGTGTTGCTCATGTACGCAAAGCCAGATGCCGATGCCAAAAGCTATGAGTGGTCTAAGACGACTGTGTCAGGAGGAGCTGTCGTGGCATTCACCACGGCCGGGACGCTGGTCTTCGGTGTCTTTGTGACACTTCTCTACACGGTTGCCACGGCCGCACAGCAGGGAGCTCTGCCACGGCTTTGAGTCAAAGCTGCCCGGGCAGGCCTCTGGGGTGGCCAGAGGGATTTGAACCCTCGACCTCCAGGGCCACAACCTGGCACTCTAACCAGCTGAGCTATGGCCACCCCGGGGGCGAGGCGATTATAGGTACTGCTATGTCAAACGTCGGCGAGCAGGCTCTTGGTGGCTTGAACTACACGCGTTTGTAACGCCTCTTTGTACGACTTCCTTGAGGACGGCTTCGTTCGACCCGTCGACTGAAAGTAGCCCCCGGCTGAGCCTTCCACCTGCGGCGATGTGGCGACGTAAGCCAGGCCTTGTCCGGCTGACAACGGCGACTTGGCGAAGATTCTGGAGCCGACCCCGACAATTCCGCCACCCGACATGTTGGTGCGTACGAAACCGGGGTTGTAGGCGTTGACGAAAACCGACTCCGGCTTCCATTTACGCGCCAGCGCATAGGTCGCCAGCAGGCTGAGCAGTTTGGAACTCGAATACACGTTTAGCTCCGAGTAGCCGTTTGCGCGCTGAAGATCGTCGAGATCAACCGATCCGTACCGATGCATGAACGAGTTGACGTTGACGATCCGCCCACCGCCATCGCCTGCCAGATTGGTCTTGAACAGCCGGCTGAGCAGATACGGCGCCAGGTGGTTGACCGCCAGAGTCGTCTCAAACCCCTCGGCGGTTACTGTGCGATGGGCCAGCTTGACGCCGGCATTGTTGACCAGAGTGTCCAATTTGCGGCCGCTCTTGGCAAACTCACCGGAAACCCGGCGCACGTCTTGCATGAGCGATAGGTCGGCTACGATCAACTCGACGTTGTCGTTGCCGCTGGCATTTCGGATGGCCTCGACCGTCTGCGCGCCACGCCGGGGATCACGGGCCACCACGATCACCGAACAGCCGGTGCGCGCAAGCTGCTCTGCAGCAGCCCGGCCGATCCCGGCGGTGGCACCGGTGATCATCACCAGGCGGTCGGCAGCGGGCTTGGCTGGCGGCTTTTGTGGCTGCGCCGGGGTGGCGGGCGTTACTATCGGTGTCTCGTCTGCCATGGCCTCTCCTGAGTTCGTCTTGTCTGAGCGGGCGAGTTTAGCGGTTGGCCACGTACTCTTATCGTTAGTCAAGCGCGGCCCCTTTAGCTCAGCGGATAGAGCACCCGCCTTCTAAGCGGTTGGTCGTAGGTTCGATTCCTACAAGGGGCGCCATTTTTCGGCTCCGACTCAGGTCGGGCTGCTCCCGTCAAGGTTCAGCCCACGCCGCATGAATACGTCGCGAAGCATGGTGGGCCGGTCGGTCATGATCCCGTCGACGCCGAGATCGAGGAGGCGCGTCATCGCGGTCTCGTCATTGATGGTCCAGACGTGTACCGGCAGATCCATGCGATGGGCCACGCTGAGCAGGCGCCTGTCGATAAGGCGGATGCCGTGGCGGTAGGGCGGGAGCTGGATGCAGTCGGCGCCGGCCCTGGCCATGCCGAAGAAACGTGATGTGATCCGCGCCCGTGCCACCGCAGCCGGTCCCATCGAGGTGCATACCCGGCGTTTCGCAAGCCGGCGGATGCGGGCTAGGCGGTGGTCGGAGAAGGCGCCGAGGCAGACGCGATCGAAGGCGTCGAACCTGGCCAGCAGGTGTAGCAGTGGCGCCACTACGGCGTCTGTCTTGACGTCGATGTTGATGCGTAGCTGCGGCCAGCGCTCAAGCAGCGTCTCCAGGCGGGGAATGCGGACGCCCTGGCCTCGGTAGGGGAATCTGGCGTCACCCCCGCTCAGGGTGAAGTGGAACCCGGCATCGGCTGCCTCGATGGCCTCGATATCGAGATCGGCGATGCGGCCGGAGCGGTCGGTGGTGCGGTCCAGACTCGAGTCATGACAGATGACGACGGTGCCGTCCCGGGCAACGTGGACGTCGGTCTCGACATAGCGGTAGCCCAGTGCGACGGCGGTGCCGAACGCCACCAGCGTGTTCTCCGGTGCCTCGGCAGCACCGCCCCGGTGGGCGAATCCGATGGGGGAGGCGGTATCGAGGAACGGGTGG
>JACWAJ010000012.1 GCA_014874355.1 bacterium
GAAGGCGAAAGCCCATGCCTCCAGCAGCGCTCCAGAAGCCCTGGATAGTTCGCTCGTGGACCCCAACACAAGCTGCCTCTCCGCTCCGGCCCACTGTCTCGCATCTAAGTGGACTGGCTCACGTTACCGCTTACACTTCCCTCCCCATGAGCGCTACGCCGCCTCCCACAGCCGACACGCCTCCTCACAGCGAGGGCTCCCTGACGTCCGAGGAAGTGGCACTCATCCAGGACGCAAAGCGGTCTTGGACAGAGGTTCCCGCCGCGCGAGTTGAAACCGGTCCCGATTTTGTCGACCCCGATCTCGAAGTGCTGGAAACGCGAGGCAGCCGGCCGGGTCAGCGCTACGTGCGCGTCGTGAGGTCCAGCAAGCAGAGTTTCGAGAAGGTCGCTCCGGGCTGGCTGCAGGTGACACCTCGTGCCCGCATGTCCGACAGCGACTTCGCCCGTTTCAGGCGTCGCCTGCGTTCTTCTGTGCTGGGCGCGCCACTCGCCACCAGCCAGATGGTTCACGAACGGCTCACCAAGGTCAAGGCACTGGCCGTCCTCTCCTCCGACGCGTTGTCGTCGGTTGCCTATGCGACCGAACAGATCATCGGTGTCCTTGGGACGGCCGCCGTAGCGGCGGCCTTCGGTTACACCCTGCCGATCGCCGCCGCCATCGTTGGCCTGCTGGCGATCGTTGTCCTCAGCTACCGCCAGACGATCAAGGCATATCCCAAAGGTGGAGGCTCCTACATCGTCGCCAGTGACAACCTGGGAAGCCTCTGGGGGCTGATCGCCGGTTGCGCGCTCAGGGCCTCATATGTGCTCACCGTGGCAGTGTCAGTATCCAACTGCATTTTCCGACTTTCCCCGGTTGCTCTTTTTCATGGCTCGTGACAGCTACGCACCGCACCAGTTCGGACGTCTCGGTGATCGTCTCGCGTACAGCAACGGGATCATCGTACTGACCTTTATGTCAGCGCTGGCAATCGTCATATCCGGGGGCATCGTCAAGAAACTCATCCCGCTGTACGCCATCGGCGTATTCACCGCCTTCACGCTGTCGCAATCGGGCATGGTGGCCCGGTGGCTCAGGCGCAAGGAACGCGGTTGGCACGTAGGCCTGCCCATGAATGTTCTCGGCGTCACGACCACGGGCCTGGTGCTCGTCATCACCGGATCCCAATTCTTCTTTCGGGGCGCGTATGTCATCGTGATCGCCGTCCCCGTTCTCGTCGCCGCATGCTTTGCCATCCACCGGCACTACATCGACATCGAACGTAGCCGGCAGACAGAAACCCCGACGCCCCCTCACGAACTCAAACCCGGCTGCCTTGTCCCCATCGCCGACCTCAACCCGCTGGCCCTGCAGAGCCTGGCACTGGCGAGAACCATCTCCGACAGCGTCATCGCCATCCATGTTTGCGACAACGAGGAGCACACCAACAAACTGCGATCCAAGTGGGAACTGTGGGGTAACCACGTCCCGCTGGAGATCATCGAGTCCCAGTACCGCATGTTCGTACGGCCGCTACTCCGCTATATCGATGCCATCGACAAGCAGCGCCACAACGAAACCCTGCTGATCATCCTGCCGGAACTCGTGGCCACTCGCTGGTGGCATCAGGTGCTCCACAACCACTCCGCCCTGCGCCTCAAAGCGGCACTGCTCTTCAGGCCAGGGACGGTGGTCGTCAATGTTCCCTACCATCTTCGCCACCACGCCCGGCTCCGAAGCCACCACCACGGTGGTGGAGACGATCCCGAAGCACTCTAAAACGTGGCGTCGCGTGGCCCACCGCACACGATCCCGTTACAGGGTCGTACACTCCTGTGGCATGACAGTCCAGATCGCCGCCACAGCCGACGCCACAACACGCGACACGATTCGACGTCTGACCGGAGGCGGGCCCCGGCGCATTGCCGAATCGGCGGGTATCACCATCTCACATGGCGAAGGTGCGTGGCTGGTCGATGACGATGGCAAGCGCTATCTGGACTTCGCCACGGCTATGGGCGTCGCCGCCATTGGCCATGGCAACCCAAGTTGGAGCACTGCTATCGCGGCGCAGGCCGGTCGTTTGGCCGCTTGCGTGCTTCACACCCATGAGCACGCCGACTATCTGGACAAGCTTTCCCACTACGTGCCCGCCGGACTGGGTCGCGTGGCGTTGTACAGCGGTGGTTCCGAGGCGGTCGAGGTGGCGATCCGTTTAGCCCAGTCCCACACCGGTCACCGCCATGTCATCTCCTTCACAACAGGGTTCCACGGCAAGACGGCGGGAGTTCGTTTTACCGGACACCGCTACCCCGACGAACTCCCCCAGTTGGGGATCGACTGGATCCACGACGTCCCCTACCCTCTCTGCCTGGAACACGACGCCGTCGACTATCCCAACTGTTCTGATAACGGCGAGGGCTCGGTCAAGGCACTAGATGCATATGCCGCCCACCTGGACGGTGTCGCCGCCGTGATGGTTGAGCCAGTACTGGGCACGGCAGGCAACCGACCGCCGCAACGCGAGTTCCTGCGTGCCCTGCGTGAACTCTGCGATTCGCGCAAATGGGTTCTCATCCTTGACGAGTCGATCACAGGTTTCGGCCGGCTGGGGGCCAACTTCGCCGCCGACTACTTCGGGATAACCCCGGACATCCTCGTCCTGGGCAAGGCCATCGGCGGGGGCTACCCGCTAAGCGGGGTGGCCGCATCCGGGCATCTTTGGGATAACAGTTTGTACGCCGAACTGTCGGGCACGTCGAGCAGTTACGGGGCCAACCCGATTGCCTGCGTCGCCGGAAGCGCTGTACTCGACATCGTCACCGCCCCAGGATTCCTTGACAACGTCAGGAGCACAAGCGAGTATCTCGCCGCCGGCCTGCGCGAACTGGAGCGCAATTCTCCATACGTGACTCACAGCCGCGGTGTGGGCATGATGCTCGGCTTCGATCTCGTCGATCCGGCGACCGGTGCAATGGCGTCTCCCGAGCTGTGCCGGGGTCTCTTCCGCGCCTGTCTCGAGCAAGGCCTCCTCATCGTTGGCGATGTGCCCAGCGTCCGGATCAATCCTCCGCTCGTATTGAGCCGAACCGATGTCGACCGAGCGCTCGAATCGCTCACTGCCGCTCTATGCCCCTGAGAATTGCTCTCTGCGGCCTGGGAACGGCAGCAGAACGTGCGCACCTGCCTGCCCTGACCCCATTTACGGCCACGGGACAGGCGGTGATCGTCGGCATCAGCGATCTCTCAGCGCCACGGCGGCAACGCGCCGCCGAACTTCTGCCAGACGCACTGGTCGTCGCCGACCACACGGCGCTCCTCGACGCCACTCTGCCCGACCTGCTCATCGTGGCGACCCCGCCCAGCGCCCATATGGCAGCGATCGAAGCTGCAATGGAGCGTGACTTGCATGTCGTCTGTGAAAAACCATTGGGCCTCTCCGCTGAAGATTGCAACCGGCTGCAACACCTGCATCAGCGACACCCCAACCTTGCACTGGCAACAGTCCACCAGTACGCGCACGCCCCGGCCTGGCAGAGCCTGGCGCGCATGGCAAGCGCAGCAGTCCACCACGATGAAACATGGGGAATGCGGATTTCTGTCGAGCGCTCCGGCACAGATCCACTCAGTGCCGACGGCTGGCGTTCCAGCCCCGGAGCAGAGGGTGGCATTCTTGGGGATCATGCCGTCCACTACCTGGCGTTGTGCAGCAAACTCGCCCCCAAAGTCAGCATCGTCGACTGCTCACATGATGGGTGTAGCGGGCACGAAACAGCGCACGTCCAGCTCGCCGCCGGTCACGGCCGGATCGACATTGACGTCTCTTGCGCCGGCGAGGTACGGCGCAACCGCATCCGCCTGGAGCGCCCTGAGAAGCGACTGGACCTGACCTGGGAGGACGATATGCTGGGCGTCTCCCGCTCGAAACGCCCAGGCAGCTGTCGCAAGGTCGGTTCCCTCAGCGATCGCGACTTCGTCAACTCCCTCTACACCCCCTTCTACAGAGATGTCATCCGCAACCTGGGAAGCGACGATTGGCGGCAAACGCGTTGCGAAGAGACTCTCCAGGTGGCTCGCATGCTGAGTCTCACTCTCGCCGGCGCACATGCCGACGCAACGGCTGAATCCTCGTGGGTTGGCGATCTCCGCGCCCTGTCCCGTGCCGTGCTGCTCGCCTTTGCGGATCTCGGCATCTACCTGGGTTCCGCCCGCAACAGGCTGATCCTCAAGGCTCGCAGTCTCGACCCCCTAGATCCGCAGCAATTCGTCAGGTTTGTCGATCTTTGCATCGAGGCCTGCCTCATCACCCCAGAAGCGGCAGGCAATCTGAGGCTCTCCCCCACCGAGGCGAGACGGCTGGCGCTTTCTCTCGACGGCCACACGCCGGTGCCCGAAGAACAAGCCAACGCATGGGCCGACCTTCTGCACCAAAATGTTCAACTCGGTGCGGCAACCACCTAAGCCTGGATCTACGGCTTCGACGGGCGGCGGCGCGGTGCGGGACGCTTGGGAGTAGTCGCGTTGGTTTGGGCATGTGCAGCGTCGACAAGCTCGTGCAGTCCGGTTTCGATACAACGCGCGAAGACGTCGATGTCGCTCATCCCCAATGCGTCGCCGATGTAGCCGAAATTGAGCCAGCCACAGTAGCTGAAGACCGCCACCGCGACATGCTGGTTCTCGTATACAAAAGCGATAGGGAAAGCCTCGGCCAGCCGTGAGCCCAAGCAGTAGAGCGGAAATTGCGGCCCCGGCACATTGGTGACGATGAGGTTGAAACCGATCTGACGTACCGAGGGTCGCGCCACCATGGCGAGAATCGTCGCCGGAGCAAACCCCGCGAGATTGAGCAGGAAGTCGGCAGCCACGGCTTGCTTGCGAGCCTTGAGGTGATCCACCGTGGCACGGGTCTTTTGCATCCGTTTGGCGGCATCCGGCTCGGCCACAGGTAGCTCCACGAGCATTGCTGCCAAGCGGTTTCCAAGCGTTGAACGCTGCGATTGATCGCGAACGCTCACTGGGCAGAGCGCCTTAATCGCCTGGTCGGGATCGGTCGGATCCAGTCCGCGAGTCACCAGAAAATCGCGTAGTCCACCAGCAACGGCGGCAAGCACGACATCGTTGATCGTGGCGCCGAAGGTGTTCTTGATCAGTTTGAAGTCTTCGAGGGGGAACCGGCTGAAGGTGTAGACACGCGCCGGACCGATAGGTCCGTTGAGCACCGAGCTGCCACCCCTCAGTGACTGCGCCGAGACCGCCAGTCCGCTCGCAGTCTCACGCAGGGCAGTGGCGAGTTGGGATGGGTTTTTCCACACCGCCCGAGCTGCGTTCACGAGTTTTGCCGGGCGCGCCAGCTGCTCGCGCAATGAACTCACGAGCAACTCGGCACCGGTTGGCGCCTCTCGCGCTGACCACTGCGATGGAGGTCTCGCCGCTTTGGGTTCCGGATCGGTGTCCAGAAGGATCGTGGCCAGCTCAAGACTGCTGACGCCGTCGACGAGGGAGTGGTGAGTCTTGGTTACGAGAGCCCAGCGGCCATCCTTCAGGCCTTCGACAACGTACAACTCCCACAGTGGCCGGCGCCGGTCCAATTGTCGCGAAAAAGTCTGGGCGATGAACTCCTGCAACTCATGGTCGCCGCCCGGCTTGGGCAGTGCAGCGCGCTTCACATGATTGCGGATCTTGAAATCGACATCATCGACCCACACAGGTACGTCCAGCGACAGGGGCACAAACGCGAGCCGCTGCCGGTAACGCGGCACTAGATCGAGGCGGGGTTCGATCGCGGCCAGCAGCTCTTTGAAGAGTTCGCGTCCGCTTCCGAGCGGCGACGGTTCGAAGATTGCCACCCCCCCAATATGCATGTGGGTGTCGGGGGTTTCCAGGTGCAAGAACGACGCGTCAAGCGCCGATAGCTTGTGGGCTCCGTGCATGGCGGCGACTCTACATGAGTGCCATATGACCTATGACCCGGGACTTTCAGCCAAGCTGTGCCGAGGGGCAGATGTCGTTGAGAACGCAGTCAGGGCAGCGAGGCTTACGTGCCACGCAGACGCAACGCCCATGCTGGATGAGTCGCAGCCCCAGCGGCGTCCAATCCCGCTCAGGAACCACGGCGCAGATGTCCCTTTCGATCTTCACAGGGTCATCGGCTTGGCTTAGCCGCAACCGAGACGCCAGCCGGCTGACATGCGTGTCCACGGCAAGGCCGGGCAAGCCCCAGGCAACGCCGCGGACGACGTTGGCGGTCTTGCGTCCCACGCCACGCAGCGTCACAAGATCCTCCATGCGGTCCGGCACTTCACCGCCAAACCGCATCACAAGGTCCTGCGCCATCTCCCTGATGGCACGCGCCTTGGCGTGGAAAAAGCCCGTCGATCGGATCAGCGACTCCAACTCGGCAACGCCGGCGGCGGCAAAATCGGCGGCGGTGGGATAGCGTTCGAACAGCTGCGGCGTGACCAGGTTGACGCGCTGGTCGGTGCAATGGGCACTGAGGATCGTGGCCACGAGTAGCTGCAGTGGACTGGCGTGGACTAGTTCGCACGCGGCATCGGGATACGCTGCCGCCAGCCTCTCGACGACAGTGGTGGCGCGCGCTGCTGGTTTCATATTCCCATGCTATTCCGCCAGGGCGCCCGCAGCGACACCCATGATCCGAGCCTTCTAACAGCAGGACTACAATCGATCGCTCCCTTAACTTACACGAGGAAACACCCGTGCGCTCGAAGATCACAGTAGTTGGTGCCGGCAACGTCGGCGCCACCCTCGCGCTCCGTCTCGCCGAACGTAACTACGCCGACATCGTTCTGGTCGACGTCGTCGAAGGTTTGGCCGAGGGCAAGGCCCTCGACATGCTCGAAGCCGGCCCTATCGTCGGTTCTGACTCGCTAGTTACCGGCGCCACCGTCAATGGCAGCGCCGGATGGGAGCCCACCGCCGGCAGCGACATCGTCGTCATCACCAGCGGGCTTCCGCGCAAACCCGGCATGTCTCGAGACGATCTGGTCGTCACCAATTCCAAGATTGTTGCCGGCGTTGCCAAGAATGTGGCTGCACACGCTCCCGACGGCATGCTCATCGTCGTCAGCAACCCGCTCGACGCCATGGCCCAACTCGCCATGGCGGTAACGGGCTTCCCGCGCCAGCGGGTTATCGGCATGGCCGGGGTACTCGACACCGCACGCTTCCGCACTTTCATCGCCCAGGAGATCGGCGCCTCGGTGGTCGATGTGGCCGCCTACGTCCTTGGCGGCCATGGCGACACCATGGTGCCGCTGACGCGCCTCTCCACGGTCGCGGGCGTCCCCGTCGCCGACATCATCCCCAAAGACCGTCTCGCCGGCATCGTCGACCGCGCCCGCAACGGCGGCGCCGAGATAGTCAACCTCCTCAAGACCGGCAGCGCCTTCTATGCACCCAGCGCAGCGGTGGCGCAGATGGTCGACGCCATCCTCCTCGACACCTGGCAGGTGCTGCCCTGCGCGGCCTATCTGGACGGCGAGTACGGCATCCACGGCCTCTTCAGTGGGGTGCCCTGCCGCCTCGGCAAGGAAGGGCTCGTCGAGGTAATCGATGTCGAACTGAGCACCGACGAACGGGCAGCGCTACACCGCTCCGCCCATGCCGTGCAGGAACTCCTCGAAGTCATCGATGCCAAGCATGATGAGATAGGCGCCTCGATTCCGACACTGGCCAGTGTCGCCACGATTGGCTGAGATCAAGTTGGCTCCAATGTCCGTCACTTGTCCGCGGTAACCCGCTAACCTCGGGCATATGAAGGTTCGCGCACTCGTCGTCGACTTCGACGGAACCATTGCCGGCGACCAGCAGCCGCTTGACAACCGCGAATTCATCTCCCTATTGCGCCGGATGCGCAAGTCCGGTGTCAAGATCGTCCTGAACACCGGTCGCGACCTCGACTACACACTTGGCGCCCGCGGCATCCTCCGGCCCGCAGACGTGAAGCTCTTCGACGCCATCATCGCCGAGTGCGGTGGTGCTGTCTGGTATCCCAACGAGGTGGCCCCTCGACCCCTGACACGACTGACCCCGCCAGAACTCGCCTACGAGATGCGCCGCGTCAAGGTGCCCTCCGAGGCCATCTGGACGGGCCTATGCGCTGTCATGACACGCCGTGCTCACGTGCCCAAGACCCGCCGCGCCATTGCCAATATCAACGCCCGCCGGCGCCGCGACGGCCTGCCTGAAATGGTCATCGAAGAGAGCGTAAACGGCAACTCGACCACCTACCTTCCCCCTGGCGTCAACAAGGGCACCGCGTTGATACACGTCGTCGCCGAACACCTCGGCATCCCCCCCGCAGAGATCCTCGGTGCAGGTGACGGGGTCAACGACATCCCCTTCCTCAGTCTCTGCGGCGCAGCCATCGTCCCCAGCAATGCTCACCCTCACGTCAAGGCACTCGGCAACGCCATCCTGCCTCGCGGGGAGAACGTCGCTGGGCTCGTCGAAGTTCTCCGCACCGTGGTGCGTAACAGCATGAGCATTGAGCCTCCCAAGACGGCTGGCCGCGCGATAGCGTAGGCACGTGACGCTCACCACGCTCCTCAGCAGATCAGGACGAAAACCGAGCATCCCAGCCCCCGCTAACCTAGCGCTCTACTTCGAACCCTCAGCCTGCTTCGAGCCATCTCCCTTCAACTTGCGGCCGACCCAGCGCAGCGGATCCCAGTGGCGGTCGGCATAACGCTCCTTGAGCGGAATGATGGCGTTGTCCGTGATGTGGATGTGCTCGGGGCAGACCTCGGTGCAGCACTTGGTGATGTTGCAGTAGCCCATGCCGCCGGCCTTCCGCGTCAGATCGATGCGATCGAGAGTGTCTTTGGGGTGCATCTCCAAGCTGGCAACACGCACCATGAAACGGGGGCCATAGAAACGCTTTGAATGGTCGTGGTCGCGTAGAACGTGGCAGACGTCCTGGCACAGGAAGCACTCTATGCACATGCGATGCTCGCGCAGGCGGCTGATATCACGCTGCGCAACCCGCCATGGCTTGCCGTCGTCCTTGGCTGGGGTGAACGGTGGGATCTCCTTGTTCACCTCGAAGTTGCGCGAGACGTCCGTGACCAAGTCCTTCACCAGCGGGAACGCCTTCAGCGGACGCACCGTGATCGGACCGGCCGGCAGCTCGTCGACTCGCGTCTTGCACAAGAGCGCCGGCTTGCCGTTGATCTCCGCACTGCACGAGCCACACTTGGCGGCCTTGCAGTTCCAGCGGCAGGCCAGATCGGTGTCGAGGTTGCGCTGGATGTAGTGAATCGCATCGAGCACGACCATGCCGGTAACGCCGGGAACTTCGTATGCCTGCTCGGTCCCCGTTTCGCCGGGTTCGCCCTTGAACACGTGCAAGGTCAGGGTTTCGCCGGTGAGGCCCTGCGCCGGATCCAAATCGTCAGACGTAGACGTAGCGGTGGGGTTCTCCATCTCCGTCATGCTCCTGCCTCCGATGTTGCCGGCGCCGCATCTCGATAGTAAGAAGGCATCGTGGCCGCGTCATAGAAGCGGCTCTTGGCGAGGCGCTTGACCGCCTCGGGCGGCATCAGTTCGAGCGGCACGCCCACCACCTTCATGCCCTCTCCATCGCGACGCACCGCGAAGTTGACCTGGCCCAAAGTTTCGTCCTTGTTCTCGAAATCGAACCGCCACTGCGAACCGCGGCTCTCGCGTCGCGACAGTGCCGAACGCACGATGGCCTCGCTGATCACGAACATGTTTTCGAGATCGCGGCAGGTGTGCCAGCCGGGGTTGAGCACACGGCCACCGCCAACACGTGCCCGAGCCGCACGCAGACGCAACTCGCCGATGGCGTTGAGAGCCCGGGTCAATGATTCCTCACTGCGACCGATGCCGGCATCGTCCTGCATCGCCTTTTGCAGATCGACATGCACCAGGTACGGATTCTCCACCGGCTTCACACCATCGTCGTCCAGATAGGCCAGCATGGAACGCTGCTCCTCGGCGATCTCCGTCTCGCTGACGTTGCGACGGACACCATTCGATTTGGCGAACTCCGCAGCGGCAATACCAGCGCAGCGTCCAAAGACGAGAATATCGCCCAGCGAGTTGCCCCCCAGGCGGTTGGCACCGTGAAGCCCACCCGCCACCTCGCCCGCCGCATACAGGCCGGGCACGGTGGTGGCGGCAGTTTCCGCTTCGACGCGCACACCTCCCATGGTGTAGTGAATCGTGGGGCCGACCTCCATCGGTTCTTGGGTGATGTCGACCGCGGCAAGCGCGTGGAACTGCTCGTACATCGACGGCAACTTGCTCTTGATGTAGACGGCGTCGTGAACCGAGGCGATGTCGAGGAATGCGCCGCCGTGGGGCGAGCCCCGCCCGGCCTTGACCTCTTTGTAGATGGAGCGTGCCACGACATCGCGGGACGAAAGCTCCATCTTCTTGGCGTCGTAATCCAGCATGAACCGGCGGCCATCACTGTTCTTGAGAATGCCGCCCTCGCCGCGAACCGCTTCCGTGACCAGGAGGCCACGCACCCCCGGCGGCCACATCATGCCCGTGGGGTGGAACTGCATGAACTCCATGTCCAGCAGGTCGGCCCCGGCGTTATAGGCCAGCGCGGCGCCGTCGCCGGTCCCTTCCCAGGAGTTCGATGTGTGCCGGAACATGCGCCCCCAACCGCCCGTGGCCAAGACCACGGCGCCTGCCTTGATGGCAACAAACCGCCCATCGTTGCGGCGATAACCAATTGCTCCGCAGACACGGTCACCGTCCTTGAGCAGGCGCGTCAACGTGTACTCCATGTGCACATCTACGCCCGGCGTGTGGACGAGCTTGTCCTGGCAGGTGCGGATCAGTTCCAGCCCGGTGCGATCACCGACATAGCAGAGCCGCTTCCAGGAGTGCGCGCCGAACGGGCGCTGCATGATCCGGCCGTCGTCGGTGCGGTCGAATATGCCCCCCCAACGTTCCAACTCGTAAACGCGATCGATGACATCGCGAGCGTAGAGGTCCACCATCCGCCAGTTGTTGACGAGCTGGCCGCCGAGCATGGTGTCGGCAAAGTGCGTTTCCCAGTCGTCCTCACCGTCGAGATTGCCCAGCGCCGCCGATACGCCGCCTTCGGCCATGACGGTGTGCGCCTTGCCCAGCAATGACTTGCTGACAACCAGGGTGCTGCAGCCGGCCTCGGCCGCCGCGACGGCGGCGCGCATCCCGGCACCGCCGGCACCGACGACCAGGACGTCGCATTCGTGGGTCGTATATGGCTCGTTCACGGCCTCAGAAGGTGATGTGCGGATCGATGAAGACGCCGTGCTGGAGCAGGCGGATGTAGATGTCGACGAGAGCGACGGAGCTGAGGCTCAGCCAGGCATAGGAGGGATGGTGCTCGTTGAGCGACGAGAACCAGTGCCACAGCCGGAACCGCCCGGCTCCGAGACGTGCCTTCGAGAAGCAGTTGAGGCCACCGCCGACCAGGTGCCGGACCGAGTGGCAGCTGAACGTGTAGCCGGTCAACAAGATCACGTTGACGACCATGAGGAGCGTTCCGAGCCCGAGGTACCACTGACCGTTGTAGGTAAAGGCTTCGACAGCGTCGATCCATAGGAACACCAGCACCACGGTCGCCGCGTACATGAAGTAGCGGTGCAGGTTGTTGAGGATCCCGGGAAAGCGGGTCTCGCCGTGGTATTCGCGGCGCCGCAGTTCGCCGACGGCGCACGCCGGTGGATCCCAGAAGAAGGAACGGTAGTAGGCTTTGCGGTAGTAGTAGCAGGTGGCCCTAAACAGCAGTGGGATCGGCAGGATCCACATCGCCGATGAGTTGAACGGGTGACCCAGCGGGGTGTCGCCGACCTGTGGCGAATAGAACGGGGACAGGTAGGGGCCGCAGTGGTAGGCCGCCAGCGCGCAGTCGGCCTTGAAACCCTGGAACATCGCCGTCCAGAAGCTGTAGACGATGAACGCGCCCAGGAACAGGAACACAGTCAGCGGTAGCAACCACCACGGAGCCTCACGGCGGCGATGAACCCCGCCGCCCACACCGGCGTGCCCCGGGACTTCTGCGGTCGGCGACAACTGAGCCATTGCGCTGGTCTCCCTTAGCGCGAACCAGTCCAGGCCGCGCGAACTACGAAGTTGAGCGAGAGGAAGTGCGGCCCGCGATCGTAGCGAATAGAACCAGGCTCAGGGTGGTTGCACGCATGGCGATGGCCCCGCGAACCTCATCAGTTTGCATCCCATGCGCACAGCGGCCATAGTCTCAACCCCATGGAACCCGCCCCCCACC
>JACWAJ010000013.1 GCA_014874355.1 bacterium
ACTTGGATTCCGGGCCGGGCTCGCCGATGTCACACAGAAGCTGTTTGAAGCGCTGGCGATTCTCCGCTAAATGGATGGCCTCCAGCGAAGTCCCCAGCAGCGAAACGCCATGGCGTTTCAGCACACCGGCCTCCGCCAGTTCAACCGCCAGGTTCAGTCCGGTCTGTCCGCCCAGCGTCGCCAGCAGGCCGTCGGGATTCTCCCTGGCGATGATGCGCTCGACCACGTCCACCGTAAGCGGCTCGACATACACCGCATCGGCAGTGTCGTCGTCGGTCATGATCGTCGCCGGATTGCTGTTGACCAGAACGACGCGAACCCCCTCCTCCCGCAGTGCACGACACGCCTGGGTTCCGGCGTAGTCGAACTCCGCCGCCTGACCGATCACAACCGGGCCGCTGCCGATGACAAGAACGCACCTGGGCTTTTCCACCATCTTGCGCGGCCGCAGGTTGAATCCGGGGACCTTCCACGTACCACCGGCCATCTCCAGAAACTCGTCGAAGACCCGGGCACGGTCCTGCGGTCCGGGCGCCCCCTCAGGGTGATACTGCACTGAGAACGCCGGCAGTTCGGAATGGCGCAACCCCTCGACACTGCCGTCGTTGAGATTGCGCTCGCTCACATACCAGCCCGAATCCGCCAGGACAGTCGACGAGTCGACCTGGAACTCATGGTTCTGGGCGGTGATCGAGACCGCTCCCGAACGTAGGTCGATAACTGGGTGATTGCCGCCGTGGTGTCCAAAGAGCAACCGAGATGTGGTGGCGGCGATGGCCCTTCCGAGTACCTGGTGACCGAGACAGATACCGAGCAACGGAATCCGCCGCTCCAGCAAGGACCGGACGAGTCCAACCTGTGGGGACAGCCGCGCCGGATCTCCCGGGCCGTTGGAGAGCAGTACGCCTGAAGGCTCGTGCCGCATGACGTCGTCCGGTCGGGCGTCGTGCGGCACCACAATGACCTCGACACCGCGAGCGCTGAGTGCACGCAACTGGTTGTACTTGACGCCGAGATCGACCACGACAATGCGAACGCCCGCAAAGCGCCGATCAACCCCACGCATAAGCGACTCGTCCAGACCCTCATCCCAACGCCACCCCGACTGCCTGCCCGAAACCGTGGCGACGAAGTCTTGGTCGGATATCGACGGCGTTTGACGCGCCAGATCGACCTGAAACTGGGCATCACACATGGCAGCGTTGGCAATGTTGCCGCGCAGCGTGCCGTGATCACGCAGATGCCGCGTCAAGGCCCGCGTGTCGACACCGCTGATTCCCACGACGCCGCAGGCGCGCAGTTCGGCAGCAAGGCTACGTTCGCCAAGCGGATGCCCCACCATGGCAGAAAGTTCGCGTACGACAAGGCCGCGGCAATGAACCCGCGCCGATTCGCGACAGTCGTCACGACACCCATAGTTGCCGATAAGCGGGTACGTCATGACCACCACCTGACCGGCATACGACGGGTCCGTGACGACCTCCTGGTAGCCGGTCATGCAGGTGTTGAATACAACCTCACCACCTACCGCCCCTTCGGGAATGGCTCCGAACAGCATGCCCGAAAAGGTCGCGCCCGACTCCAACGCCAGGCGCCCCAAGGGGATCGGTTCAGACACCTTCCACCATTTTCGCGGCCGTGTCTGGAAGACGTTCCCAGTCGCGATAGGCCGCAATCCCATCGATCAGCGTCAACAGAACCTTGCCGGACAGCTTTGCACCCATTAGAGGCGTATTGCGTGCGCCAGAGAGCAACGGCCTTTCTCCGACAATCCATTCCGCCGCAGGGTCGAAGAGGACACACGTGGCCGCCTCTCCAATGCGCAGGCGCGGCTCACGTAGACCAGCGGCCTCGCCGAGCACGTTGAAAGGACCGGTGGTAAGACGCTCGATCAGCACCGGAATCCAATCACCACCCATGCCGCCAAACGTAAGGCAGACGGACAAAGCGGTTTCGAGACCGATGAAGCCCGGAGTCGAAGTCTCGTAGTCGCCGGTCTTGGCGGTGTCGCGGTGTGGCGAGTGGTCGGTGGCGACCACATCAATCAGACCGTCGCGAAGTGCCTGGATGAGCGCGACACGATCACGCTCCTGGCGGAGCGGCGGGTTGACCTTGCCCAGCGACGCCGGCTGCGGCGTGTCCGCCAATGGCAACCACATTCCCAGGTGATGTGGCGTCACCTCGGCAGTGACTGGGATGCCGTCCGCCTTGGCCAGGCGCAACCGTTGCACCGCCAGCTCGGTGGACAGGTGTTGCAGGTGCAGCCGGCCGGCAACGGCGCGGACCGCCGCAGAGATGGCGAAATCCACCGCACGGTCCTCGACTATGGGTGGACGGATCGACGTGGCCGCAGCGTTGCAGGCCCGCCCGCCGGCGGCTGCGATCAACGCCTCGTCCTCGGGATGGACCATTACCGGGCGTCCAATCTTGGCCGCCGCCACAAGCGCCTGTGAGAGCAGTTGGGGAGGCGCCGCATTGCGACTGTCATCCGTAAATGCAGCGGCACCGGCTCTGGCACAACCGGCTATGTCAACTAGCTCGTCGCCTTCGAGGTTTCGCGTCACGGCTGCCGCCGTGAACATATCTACCGGTGTGTCCACACCTCGGAAGGTTTGAGCCGCAACCCGCTCCGGGGAGTCGACGGGAGGTCGCGTATCGGCCATGGTAAGAATGGCGGTGAAGCCCCCCGCAGCGGCGGCCATCGCGGCGCTGGCGATAGCCTCGGACACGCCCTCACGCTGGTTGTCCGCGCCGTCTGGATCGGCTTCGCGGACGTGCGTGTGGAGATCGATGAACCCCGGGCAGAGAATGCAGGGAACCCGGCCACGCGGCGGGGTCAGGTCGAAGACGGGCAGCGTGCCTTCCCCGATGTGCTTGTAGATGGCGATGATCCGCCCGTCGGAGATCCAGACGTCCTGGCCCACGGCATCGAGACCAACCCGAAGATCGAGTACCCGCACACCGCGAATGATGCAGTTCACTACCGTTTCACCAAATGGTCCCGGAAGATCAGAGGCCGAGTCCGCCCGGCCCCTTTACTCTACTGAGTTCGCGTTTTGGCCCGGGCACTGCAGGTGTGGTCGGCTGTGCCGGCGTAGCTGGAGACGGCTGACGCCGTCCCAAGAACCGCATCACCTTGTCGCGCAAATGCAGATCGCTAAGGCGCGCAATCGGCGGAGCCGCAGGCTGCTGCTTGAAATCGAAGCAGTCCATCATGCTCGACGACTCCTCCAGGCGTTGCCGTTGGGACGGCCGCAGGCTGGAAGTGTCGAGACCGAAGTTGTCGACGATGAACCGGAGCAGACTGACATGCGACTTGTCAGGCTGACCCTCCTTGCCGGGACGGTATGCCTGGCCATCGACCGGCTGCTTGGCAAAGGCATTGAGGACGATGCACGAGCACCGCGGCCCCCAGCGGAGCTGGCGCTTCTTGGGCAGCCAGAAGCGGATGCCTCGCTTGGGCTGCTCGAACACCTCTTTCAGTGGCGGCTGCTTGGCGTCATAAAAACCGCCGTTCTCGTCCCAGGTGACGAACACAGCAGTGTTCTTCCAGCCCTTGCCGTCAAGGACGGCCTGAACTTGGGACGCCACCCAGTGCATTCCATCACTGGATGTATCGGGAGTGTGCTCAGTTAAGGCAAAGCGAGGCGCCACCAGCCACGATACGTTGGGCAGTCGACCGGCACGAGCGTCCTGCGCAAACTCGGTCGAGTCGAAGTGGTTGTCGGAGCCGGCGATCTCGTTGAAGTCGAGGAAGGCGCCCATGCCGTAGTTCTTCCACGTCAAACCGTGCTTTTCGAGCAACCCGGGGATGGTCGGGATGTCAAATGGCGGTCTCTTCTGCTGACCTTTGAACCAGCCCAGCAGGCGACCATGCGGGTTGTCACCGATACCGCAGGCGTCCGCCGCGATCAGAGCCCAGTGGTTGGGCGTGGAGGGAGAGTTGTACTCGGCGTAGTAGTTGTCGCAAAGCGGGAATCGCTTGATCCAGTTGTAGTAGATCGGCAACTCGGCCGCGGTGTAGTGCTGTCGCACGAAAAGAAAGTCGGCGTTGTCCATGGTGGGGGCACCATGGGTGGGCCATCCCGGCGGCAGGTCGGTGGGATCCTTGATCCTCGGTCCCAGGTCTTTGGGGGACTCGCCCAGATCGGCACCAAAGTAGTTGGTGGTCGAGTGGTTCTCCTGAAAGATGATGACAACATGCTCGATAGGCGTCTTGACGGACCGTCGAAACATCATCCAATTCCCTCTCGACTATTCGAAGACATGTTTGGACGGACCACAGGGGCGGTTGGCCTTGGCTTGCCTGCCGAGCCAACCTGAGGCGATCCGTGGGAGCGACATTCGGAGCACCGTGGCGTCCGAATGGCGGGTGACGTACGTGGTGATGGAACGGCATCGGGTCCGGCGACCGCCCGAGACTCCACATCGGCACGGTGCAACTCACCCCGCCGCACCGCCTTCATGTGGTTGGCGCCGCGACGCCTGAATTCGCCCTCAAACAACGAGATGAGCAATGGCCAGCGATGCAAGGCGGCGTTGATGGCGACCGACGCACCCGTGATAGGGACAAACGTCACCACCGGGCAGATCGGCAAAGAGACGGCACAGATCACCCCGCCCAGAAACGTCCCCGGCTTACCCATCTGAGCGGGTCCGGCGTAATACGGCCGGTCCAAGCCGAGGATATGCTCGATGGCACCGGCAACCTTGGGGAACCTTTTCCCAATGCCACGCGTGGCCATCCGCATCGCCACAGCGTTGTGCGCCACCAGCACATCAAAGTTGATATGGAACTGGTGCGCCGCTGCCACCGTCCAGCCCGCCGAGGCAAGCACAGCCACCTTGGCAGCGTCGAGAAAACTCCCCTTCATGGCCACAGATTTTGCCTCATTGGACACGGACATTGCACGGACAAGGCAGCCTCAGCAGATCCGGGGGAGTTGCTCGCCGATCAGCATGTCGACGACCCGGTGGGATCCCATCAGCGTCCGCATGAGGACCTGGCCGGGATGCGCTTCGACTGCCTCACCAATACGGACAGCGTGCTCGCCTTCGGGAAACTCGTGCATAGCGGCAAGTACGCTGTCGACTGCTTCCAGTGCGACGAACGCCACCAGGCAGCCCTCGTTGGCGACGTGCAGCGGATCGAGGCCGAGCATCTCGCAGGCCGAGGCGACCGTCTCCGGCACCGGTAACGCGGGTTCGTCGATCTCGACGCCAATCCCCGAAGTCACGGCCAGTTCGTTGAGCGACGAGGCCAACCCGCCACGGGTCGGGTCACGGAGCACATGAACGCCGGCAGGGGCAACCTCGAGCAGCCTGCGCACGAGCCGGTGCAGCGGCTGCGTGTCAGACGCAATCTCGGCCTCGAAGCCGAGTCCTTCTCGCACCGAGAGAATGGTGACGCCGTGCAGCCCGATGGGCCCGGAGAGCAGGACGGCATCACCCGGCTTGGCGCCACAGGCATCCGGCGAGACACCCGGCAAACGCATGCCAATGCCGGTGGTGTTCACGAACACACCATCGGCAGCGCCACGACCCACGACCTTGGTATCACCGGTGACAACCGGAACGCCCGCAGCGAGAGCGGCGCGGCCCACCGACTCGGTGATGCGCCGCAACTCGTCCAGCGGAAAGCCTTCCTCGATTACGTAGGCCAGTGAAAGCGCGGCAGGCCAGGCGCCCATCATCGCCACATCGTTGATGGTGCCGTGAACCGCCAGCATGCCAATATCTCCACCGGGGAAGAAGCGCGGCGTCACAACGAATGAGTCCGTGGTCATGACGAGGCTGAGGCCGCCTATATCGAGTACCGCGGCGTCTTGTAGCGGGCCTCCGGGGCTGGCGGCCCCCAATGCGGGACCAATCACACCGGCTATGAGACCGGCTGAAAGTTGCCCTCCCGACCCGTGTCCAAGCAGAACACGCTCGGTTTCGACGCCGGGTACGGGGCAGGTGGCGGTGAGCGGATCGATCATGCTCGGACCTCGCTTGTTTCCACGCGCTTGCGACCGGCACCGAAAAACGCCGCACACGTCCCTTCGGTCGAAACCATCGGGGCTCCAAGCGGCATCCGTGGAGTGCAGAGTGTGCCGTAGGCCGGGCAGTCGGTTGGCAACTTCACGCCCTGCAGGATCGCACCCGCGATGCACTCGGGGCGTTCGACAGCACTGACGCCGGTAACCGCAAACCGGGTCTCGGCATCGAAGCGTCGGTACGCCTCGGCTAACCGCAAGCCCGAAGAGGGAATCGTGCCAATCCCGCGCCAGGTGCGGTCCGAAACCGCAAACACCCGGCGGATTACATCGATAGCGTGGGTGTTGCCCGAACGCTGCACGGCGCGAACGTACTGGTTCTCGACCTCAGCCCTCCCCGACTCGAGTTGGCGGATGGCCATCAGAACGCCTTCCAGCAGATCGAGCGGCTCGAACCCTGTCACCACAATGGGAACGTGGTAGCGCTCGGCAATCGGCTCGTACTCGGTCCACCCCATCACCGCACACACATGGCCGGCGGCCAGGAAGCTCTGCACCTGACAGGCCGGCGATTCGAGTATGACCGTGATTGCCGGGGGCACCAGAACGTGGCTCACCAGAATCGAAAAGTTCGTGAGCCCAAGGGCTTCCGCCTGCAGCACCGACATGGCGTTGGCGGGAGCCGTTGTCTCGAAGCCAATGCCAAAGAACACCACCTCGCGATCAGGATTCTTGATGGCCATCTGCACCGCCTCGACCGGCGAGTACACCACCCGCACATCGGCACCACGGCCCTTGAGCGCCAGCAAGCTGGTGTCTGAGCCGGGGACGCGCAGCATGTCGCCGTAGCTCGTGAAGATGACCTCGGGACGGGCCGCGATGGCAAGTGCCTTGTCGATGAGTTCGAGCGGCGTCACACACACCGGACAGCCCGGTCCGTGGATCAGGCGAACTCCTTCGGGAAGCAACTCGTCAATCCCCTGACGCACGATCGTGTGCGTCTGCCCGCCGCAGACCTCCATGATCGACCACGGCTTGGTCGTCTCCCGATGGATCTCATCGAGCAACTTGCGGGCCAAAACGGGGTCGCGGTACTCGTCGAGGTATTTCACGAAGGTGCCACCGGTTTGATTCCGAGTTCCGTGGCAAGCAGTTGCTCATCCATGGCCCGTAGCACCTCAAGGGTGCGCTGCGCCTCAGATTCGTTGACCATCGTGATGGCAAAACCGACGTGGATGATCACGTAGTCGCCGGCATTCGCATCGGGAACGAACGCCAGGTTGGCCTCTTTGCGCACGCCGCCGAAGTCGACCTTGCCGGTACGCGACAATCCCTCGCCCCAGACCTCAACGATCCGACCGGGAATGCCCAGACACATAACGCTCACATTCTCCTAAAGCCGGGCGGCGGCAATCGCAGCCTGGCCGTAACTGATGCCGCCATCGTTGGCCGGCACCAGTTGATTGATGAAAACCTCGAACCCTCCTGCTCCAAGCGTATCGAGAAGCAGGCTTGTCAGGGTACGGTTTTGGAACACCCCGCCCGACATGCAGACGATCCCGGTGCCGCCTTCAGCCCGGATCCTCTCGCACACCGCGAGGGTGACGGCAACGATCGTGTTGTGGAACCGCACGGCCACTCCGGCGACATCGGCATGGTCAGCGACCGCCTCCAATACGGCAGCCAGCGTGGGCCGCACATCGTAAACGGTGAGATCTCCCGCCGAGGTCAACGTCCAGGGCAACTCTCCACCCACTCCCACCGCCGCACTGGCCTCGAGTTTGATAGCAGCTTCGCCCTCGTAACGGTTGTCGTCGCAAACGCCAAGCAGGCTCGAAACCGCGTCAAACAGTCGCCCGGCACTCGAAGCCCTGGGGCTGTTCACCCCCCGATCCACCATCTGGCGCACAACTTGGGTTTGGCGATCGTCCAGCCTGTCGGTGAATCCAGCAATCAGCTCGGGATCGAGCTGCCAGTCGCCACCCGGAGCCTCGACGCCAAAGAGATAGCCCAGCGCCATGCGCGCCGGATGTCTGACGGCTGCCGCGCCTCCCGGCAGTGGCGCCGTGGCAAACCGGGCCACGCGCCGGTAGCCGGCAAGGTCTGCCACCAGAAACTCCCCGCCCCAGAGAGTGCCGTCGTCGCCCATCCCCAGACCGTCGTAGGCAATGCCGATGAACGGTTGCGTGATGCCGTGTTCGGCCGCGCACGAAGCGACATGCGCGTGGTGGTGCTGCACCCCTATCCGGCGGTCGGCGGGAAACGCGCGCATGGCGTACTGGGTCGAGAGGTAGCCCGGGTGCAGATCGTAAACGGCCATCTCGGGCTCGATGGCCTGCACCTTTGAGAGATGTTCGAGGTTGCCAAGGAACGCCACATTGGTGTCGGCGTCTTCCAAATCGCCGGTGTGAGGGCCGACCACCGCCCGGCCACCCTCGGCCAGGGTGAACGTGTGCTTCAACTCGGCCCCCACCGCCAGCAGCGGAACCGGCGTCGCCTCCGGCAGCACCAGGGACTCGGGTGCATAGCCGCGCGCACGACGTATGACAGTGGAACGACTCCGAACAACCCGCGCCACGGAGTCGTCGTAACGCGATCGAATGGGCCGATCGTGCTGCAGAAAGCCGTCGGCGATGCCTTCAAGACGTTCAATCGCCACGGCATCGTCGATCACGATCGGCTCGTCGGATCGGTTACCGCTGGTGAACACCAGCGGTGCACCGAAGTCGTGAAGTAGTAGGTGGTGAAGTGGCGTGTAGGGCAGGAACAAACCCACCTCTCGAACTCCCAGATGAACGCCTGGAGCCAGCTCAGTACCATCGCAAGCTTCGAGCAACACGATCGGCCGTGCCGGCGAGGTCAGCAATCCGGCTGCCTCCGGCCCGATGATCGCAAGGTGTGATGCCGCATCGATGTCGCGCACCATCACCGCCAGCGGTTTGGCCTCGCGACGCTTGCGCTGTCGCAACCGTTGCACCGCTGCCTCATTGGTTGCGTCGCACGCCAGTTGGTAGCCACCAATCCCTTTCACTGCAACGATTTGGCCTTGACGCACCGCCCCTATTGCTGCCTGTAATGCGACGTCGTCAGCCGCCACACAACCTGCATACGTCCACGACAGTCGCGGACCGCACTCCGGACACGCGACCGGCTCTGCATGGAAGCGACGGTTGGAAGGATCTCCGTATTCCGAAGCACAGGCCACACAAAGATCAAATGCACGCATGACCGTACGACCGCGGTCGTACGGCAGTTCGTCGATGATCGTGGCCCGAGGACCGCAATTGGTGCAGTTCAGGAATGGGTACCGGTAGCGACGGTCCAAAGGATCGAACAGTTCACGCAGGCAGTCGTCACACGTAGCGATGTCCGGCGGAATGTCGTGTGCTCCTCCCGGCTCCAGAGCACTGTCGACCACCTGAAATCCCGATCCGGCAACCGGAACCGGCCCATCGGACGCAACGACTTTCACCGCGTCGACACGCGCTCGCGGCGGTGCCATCGTCCGCAACTGATCGACGAATCGGTCGAGTACCTGCGATTCGCCAAGCGCCTCAACGACAACCCATCCACCCGCGTTGCGGACCGACCCTTCGATACCCAGTTCGTTGGCAAGCCGGTAGACGAATGGCCTGAAACCAACGCCCTGCACAGTTCCGCTCACTTCGATGCGACGGACGATGCGATCACCCCCATCGACACGCACCCCAATCGTCACGCAAGTGATGATACCGAGACCAGGAGTCCCTCAAGCAGATCTATAGCTTTGCCGCGAAGGCGGGCTTTGCCCGCCGCAAGCCGGCTCCGCTTACCCCCAGGCGTGAAAACCGGCAGATTTTCACGCCCAGCTAGAAGACCGGCGTCTCCCGGTAGATGCCAAAAACTTCACGTAGCGCAGCGATAATCTCGCCTTCGGTGGCCCGTGCGCGGACGCAGTCGAGCATTGCCGGCATGGTGTTGTCGCTGCCCGCGGCGACCACCTTGAGTTCGGCCAGACGGTTGGCCACGGATGTGTTGTCGCGACCTTCGCGCAAACTGCGCACCCTGGCCACCTGCTCTCCCTCCACGCCCGGGTCGATGACCAGGGTCGGCGGGGGCACGGCGTCCACTGTTTCCGCATAGGCGTTGACGCCCACGATTACCCGCTCACCTGACTCCAACTGGCTCTGGTAGCGGAAAGCCGCATCGGCAATCTCGCGCTGCGGGTAACCCTCCTCGATGGCGGGGATGATGCCGCCCCGGGCGTCGAGCGCCTCGAAGTATTCCTCGGCAGCCTTCTCCATTTCATCGGTTAGGGCTTCGACAAAGTACGACCCCGCCAGCGGATCGATCGTCGAATCGACGCCGGTTTCGTAGGCGAGGATCTGCTGTGTACGTAGCGCTATCTGAGCGGCCTTGGCCGTGGGCAGCGAGAGAACTTCGTCCATGGAGTTGGTGTGCAGCGAGTTGGTGCCGCCCAGCACTGCCGCCATGGCCTCGAAGGATGTGCGAGCGATGTTGTTCTCGATCTGCTGAGCCGTGAGTGAACAACCCGCTGTCTGGGTATGGAATTTCAGCTTCCACGACCGCTCGCTCTTGGCCCCGTACCGGTCACGCATGTGCCGCGCCCAGATGCGACGCGCAGCGCGGTACTTGGCGATCTCCTCGAAGAAATCGATGTGCGAATTGAAGAAGAACGAGAGCCTAGGCGCGAACTCGTCGACATCGAGCCCGGCCGCGATTCCGGCCTCCACATAGGCAAAACCATCGGCCAGCGTGAACGCCAGTTCCTGGGCCGCGGTGCTGCCCGCCTCACGGATGTGATACCCGCTTACCGACACCGGGTGCCAGCGGGGAACGTGACGCGCACAGAAGACCACAACGTCGGTGACCAACCGCATCGACGGCTTCACCGGGAAGATGAACTCCTTCTGCGCGATGTACTCCTTGAGGATGTCGTTCTGCAACGTGCCTCCCAGCTTGTTGAACTCGACCCCCTGCTCTTCGGCAACGACCAGGTACTGCGCCAGACTGATCGGCGCGGGAGAATTGATGGTCATCGACGTCGTCACACGGCTAAGGTCGATATCCTGGAACAGAGTCAGCATGTCCTCGACGGAGTCGATGGCAACCCCGCAGCGGCCGACCTCCCCCAATGATTGGGGTGCATCGGAGTCGTGCCCCATGAGGGTCGGCATGTCGAAGGCAACACTGAGCCCGGTCTGGCCCTGATCCAGCAGGAAGTGATAGCGCTCATTGGTCTGCGCCGCACTGCCAAATCCGGCGAACTGGCGCATTGTCCAAACCTTGCCGCGATAGCCGCTCGCGTGGATTCCCCGCGTGTACGGGAATTCGCCGGGACCTTCGACGTCGCCATGAACGTCGGCCGCGAAATACACCGGCTTGACAGGGATTCCCCCCAGCGTGTCGGGCGGAACTGGTGGCGTATTGGGCGCTTCTGCCATCAGCCTTCGGCTCCTTGCTCCAGAATCTGGTTGGCGATCGCGTACGGGTCGATCGACCCCAGGTCGCCCTTCAGCATGGCAGCCATTGTCTCGCCGTGGAGCACTTTCCTGGCACGCTCGGCGGCGCGCTCCACCACGATGGCCTCCACCTCGGCGCGCAACTGCTCGGCACGGCGGCGAACGAGTTCGCCAGTGATGGAAAGCATCTCGCGATGGCGATCGATGGCGTCGACGAGTTCGTCGACGTGATCGCCAATCACCGCCTGGGTGAGGATGACGGGCGGTTCCCACTCCCCGCGGCTTTGCCGGCCGTGAAGTGAAGTGGCCGAGAAGCGGGCCGAATGCACCATCTCGCGCAGTTCCTTGGCCACCCTGGGCGCTCCGGGCTGGTCCGCCTTGTTCACGACAAAGACATCCGCAATTTCGAGGATTCCCGCCTTGATGATCTGGACGGCATCGCCGGAGGATGGGGTGGTGACCACGATTGTCGTATCGGCAGTCTGCATCACCTCCAACTCCGACTGGCCCACTCCGACGGTTTCCAGCAGGCAACGGTCGCGCCCCGATGCATCGAGAAGGCGAATCGCATTCCGCGCCGCCGAGGCCAGCCCCCCCAGGTGGCCTCGCGCCGCCATCGAGCGGATGTAGACATCGGCATCGCCGCTGTGCCGCTGCATCCGGATGCGATCACCAAGAATGGCACCCCCCGAAAACGGCGACGACGGGTCGACCGCGATCACCCCGACTCGGTGGTTTTCCCGGCGCCAGCACTCGATGATGAGATCGCAGAGCGTGCTCTTGCCACTACCCGGTGGCCCGGTGATACCTACGACATGGGCACTGCCTGTGTGAGCGAGCACCCGGCGAAGCAGCCCTTCGGCCATAGGATCCCGCTCTTCCACAAGGCGGATGCCCCGAGCCAGCGCGCGAACGTCGCCCAAGAGCAGACGGCGGGCAAGATCGCTTACGGCGGGCATGGCGTTGGTGAGTCTAGGGCTATTCGAGCCCGGCCACCCGGATGCGAGCGTCAACCACCACTGCGCGATCCTCGGTCACCATCACCGGATTGCAGTCCAGCTCGGCGATTTCCGGCAGGTCGGAAGCCGTGTGGTACACGGCGGTATAAATCAGCAGGACCGCATCGACGTCGCCACCCGCGGCCACGGCGGTAACCGCTCTGGCGAAGGTCTCCTCGTTGGCAGCCGACCCCAGGTCCACCGGGTTCTCGGTGGCCACCGCCCCCAGCTCCCGAAGCTCGGCCTGGACGGATCCGGTAAGCGTGGGGAGCTGTAGCCCAGCGGTGTCTGCGACATCGGCGGCGAGGATTGCCATCCCCCCGGCGTTGCTGACCACGGCCAGCCGGTTGCCGCGCGGCAGGGAGAGGTGCGACAGCAGTGTGGTCGTGGCAAAGAGCTCATCCAGCGTCCGAACGCGGATGACGCCGGTTCTCTCGAAGATCGCGTCGACCAGCGCATTGGGTTCGGCCACGGCGGCGGTGTGCGATCCAGCGGCCCGCTGTCCGGCAGCAGAACTCCCCGACTTCAGCGCCAGCAGTGGCTTGCACAACGAAAATTCGCGGGCCACGCGTCGAAACGTACCCCACACCCCCGCAGAAGTAACTTGCACGACAGGTTCCGTGGCGTACCATGCCTCAAGAACGCCAGCGGAGCGTGCACCGGCGTGCACCGCCCCACTAGGGGGCCACACGCCCCCGTCATCAGTACGAGAACCGTTCATGCGAGAGACTTCGAAACCTCGGCGAAAGCGGGCTAGTAATCCGCCCAAGATGCGCCTTCGCCGGCGCATCGGCCTGGGGCTGCTCATCGTCTTTGGGTTCGTGCTCTCTGGCGGGATCGGGGCCGGCAGCTACTACTTCTCCACCGCACTCGTGGCCCTCAAGATCACCGGCCAGAAGGTGGGGTCGATCGCAGCGCCATCGCCAAACCCAAATGGAGGGCGGACAGCCACACCCGCGCCGGCGACCCCGCCACCGGCGCCTGACCAGCCCTTCACCATCCTCCTGCTCGGGTCCGACAATGACGCCAAATTCAGCGGTGGTTCTCTGCTCACGCAGTCGATGATCCTGGCGCGAGTCGATCCCGTGAGCCGGAAGGTCACCATGCTCTCGATTCCGCGTGACCTCTACGTACCGCTGTATTCCGGTGGCACCGATAAGATTGACAAGGCCTACGCCTACGGCGGCGCCGACTCCGCCATCGCCACGGTCGAGATGGACTTCGGCGTACACATCGACCACTACGCCTGGATCGGGCTCCAGGGTTTGACCAACCTCATCGACAAAGTCGATGGTGTCGACGTCATCGCCAGCAACCCCGTCCTTGACGACTACTATCCCGCGGATATGTCGGGCTCCAACCCCTACGACTTCGAGCGGGTTTGCGTACTGCCAGGAGCACAGCACATGACCGGTGCCCAGGCACTCCAGTACGTCCGCTCCCGCCACGGCGACCTCCGTGGCGACTTCGGCCGGTCGTTCCGCCAGCAGCAGGTCCTCCTGGCGCTGCGCGCCAAGGCCAAGGCGCTTACCTATGCCGACATCCCCGATGTCGCCGCCGCCATCCAGAGCGACTTCAAGACCGACGTCGGCATCACCGATGTGGGTTCGCTGATGCCACTGGCCGGTAACATCTCGCTCGACAACGTCACCCAGGTGGTGCTGCTCCCGCCCTTTACTCGGGGCCAGATGATCGGCGCCCAGGACGTACTCATGCCCAACTGGGACCTGATCCTGCCCGAAGTCCATAAGTACTTCCCCGCAACATGATCCGGCGCCTTAACGTACTGCTACTGCTGATGGCCATGGTGGGCTTCGGCATCGGCGTCAATCGCTACATCGCCCAGCAAAAGAGCACGGTCGTCACACAGAAGGCGTCCAAGCCGACTGAAACGCGAGCGAAATTTGTGCTGCCGGGCACGATATTCGTGGCTCAGCAGGGGCAGATCTACGCGCTCCACGCAGGCAACTTCACACGACTACCGCTACCCAAACTGGGCGACTGGATGCAACCCTACGTCCTGCCCGACGGATCATTGCTGACCGTGGCGCACCAGCCGTCGTACTCCGACCTCTACCACATATCCGCCGACGGCAAGGTGCTGGCTCAACTGACTCACAACCACGTCAGCGACAAGACCATACAGCTCAACCACTGGGTCTACTGGCCGAGCGCAACCGCTGACGGGCTCACGGTTTTCGCCTCCCACGACCGGCCCAAGCCGGCACTCAACGCCAGCTACGAGATCGATTTCTCGATTTGGTCGGGACCGCTCGCAGGCAACGTGGTGGCCACGCGCCAGACCACACCCGATCCCTACACAGGTGGGGACATCCAGCCGGCGCCATTGCCTGGCGGAGGGCTCTTGTACGTCACATACAGCATGTCCGCCGACAGCCACGCCGTCGCGCAGTTGGCATTCCAGGCAACGCCAAGGTCGAACACCGTCGTGCTCACCTCACCCGAAGACGGCTGCAGCTCGGCAGCGGTGGCACCGGACGGCTCGACCATTGCCATGGTGTGTACCGCCGATACCCAGACCGCCAAGCTCAAGATCGCTCACCTCGTAGGCGGCAAGCTCGACACCCCGACCGTGCTCGTCGATTCGTGCCTCTGCAGTGCCCCCGTCTGGGCGCCTGACGGCAGCGGCCTGCTCTACCTGGCTCCCAGCGATGCCACCGGCCACTTCCAGATGTGGTGGGTCAAGAATGCAGGGCTGCCAACCGCAGCGCCACCCAAGCAGGTGACCAGAGACGTGGACCTCGACGCCAATTCCGCGCCCACCTGGTACCTCCCGGCACCGTCGCCGGCACCGGGAGGTTCGTAAGCGCTCAGTAGAAGATGTGCGCCAGGTCGTAGAGCTTGCGAGGCACACGCCTCTGCTCGACGACGACATCGGCGATCTTGGCTACCTCGACGCCCCCGTTACGCACGACGGGCATTTCACCCCAGCGTGCCTGGGTTACCAGGTCGTACGCTGCGGCACCCACATGCGTCGCCCAAATGCGGTCGTACGCTGAAGGTGAGCCGCCGCGCTGCGTGTGCCCGAGAACGGTCGCTCGAGTTTCGTAGCCGGTGCGCTCCTCGATGAGGCCGGCAAGTCGCTCGCCCACACCACGCTTGCTCATCTGAACGTGGCCGAAAGCGTCGCGCTTCGAATCGCGAACATCTTCCAGCTCGACGCCCTTGATCTGGACGCCCTCTGAGGTCACGATGATGCTGAAGTCGCTGCCGCCGGCGCGGCGGTTCTCGAGGTGTTTCACGACATCGTCGAGGCTGACGGGGAACTCCGGGATGATGATCAGGTCGGCACCGCCGGCAAGCCCGCCCATGACGGCAACCCAACCGGTATCGCGGCCCATGACCTCGACGACCATGACGCGGTGATGCGACGCCGCGGTGGTGTGGAGACGATCGAGAGCCTCCGCCACAATGCTCACGGCCGAATCAAAGCCAATGCAGTACTCGGTGACCGAGAGGTCGTTGTCCATCGTCTTGGGAACGCCGACGACATGCGCACCGCGCTCGGCCAAACCCGCAGCCACGCTAAGCGTGTCGTCGCCACCGATGGCGACCAGCGCGTCGATCTCAGCGCGCTTCAGGTTGGCGATGACCTCGGGAATCCCATTCGGGCGCTTGAGCGGGTTGACCCGCGACGAACCGAGCATCGTGCCACCCAACTGGAGGATGCCCGACAGAGCACGTCTCTCGATGTCAAAGAAGTCTGGCTCATCGCAAAGCCCGGCCCAGCCGTTATGGATGCCGCGCAACGTGTCGCCCGCCAGAAATGCCTTGCGGCCTACCGCCCTGATGGCCGCGTTCAGTCCCGGTGCGTCACCGCCACCGGTGAGTATGCCAATGCGCATGCGTGCTCCCTTCGCTAGTTGGTTGAGTTTCCGTTGAGATTGTTGAATGCGTGTTCTTCGTCGGCGCCAAGGATGACGGTAACACCGCGCACCTGCAGAGACGTCGTCACCGTCTGTTTGGGAGGTGATGGCGCCGGCAGCGTGGTCACCTTAACACCAAAGTAGTTTGCCAGCCACTTGGCTGTGGCCGCGTACTTGCCGCCACTGTTGTCGATCACCTGGGTGGTCGCCGACAGCGCCACGGGACCGCCATCGGTCGTAGTCAGGCCAAGCCCGTTGAAGATGCTCCCCCACCGTGCCGATGCGCCCAGTTGCATAGCACTGCCGTCCTGAATCGTAACCGGCGCCTTCTCGTTCAGCGCGGCAGGATCGACGAAAACGCCCTTGACGAAGTGCCACAGCGAGGCCAGCGTGCGGTCATGCGCATAGAGGTAGTAGGCGCCGCAATTGACCGGATAGCCACATTCGTAGAGGAAGTTGGTGTCGGCGAGACTGACGTGTTCCACCGTGGCCGGATCAACATTCTTGACGAGTTCGTAGAGTGCCTTCATGTCATCCACTTTGAGGTCGGTGGAGACGTTGTCCCCCAGCGCGCCGAGCAGATCGGGCAAATGTCCCAGCCCCCCAATGCTCAGCACCTTCTGCTTGAGCGCGGCAACCACCAGCTGCTGTCGGGCGCTGCGGGCAAAGTCCGACCCCTCGCCGTTATTGCCATGCCGGGAACGCGAGAATATCAGTGCTCGGGTTCCATCCATGTGCTGAACTCCGGCAGTGAAGCTCGCCACCATGAACCCGCAGTTGGAGTTATAGCCTCCACATTCGCCGGCCGGGTATTGGTAGTCGGTAAACGTCCGCGACACGTTGACGTCAACGCCTCCCACCGCGTCGACTGCCTGCTTGAAGGCATCGAAGTCGACACCCACGTAGTGGTCGATGTGTATCCCCAGCAGGCCCCCTACGGTGGGATTGGCCACCGCAGCGCCGGCGCCGGGTTGATCTGCCGGGACCGGTCCCTCGTTGTTCATTCCAGCGGCATACGCGAAATTGACGCGCTGGTTTACGACCTGGCCGTTCTTCAGGGATATCGGCACGTACCAGTCGCGAGGAATGGAGATCTCGGCCACCTCAGGCGGAAGGCCACCACTCCGCGGCTGGAGCGAAACCACCATGATCGAGTCGGTAAGGTACGCCCCGTCGTGCCCCACACCACCGTAACCGTAGACCGCAATATTGATACGGCTGAGATCCTGGGCCTTGGCCTGGACCGCCGAACCCTTGCCGCCGCCAATCAGTTCACCGACAACCTGAAAGGGGTTCTCGTGAGTCAGCTTGGCAAGCGGGGCAATCACCCTAAACGCGTAGGTGCCCCCTACCGCGACAGTCGCCAGTGCCACCATCGCCACTATCCGCTTCGTCGTCAGCCAGTTTGGCCGCAGGTTGTAGCGGGAGCGGCGGCGCCGCCGTGGAATTATCGTCGTGACCATTGAAACGAAGCGTAGTCCTCGGCCGTACCGACCCTTAAGTCAGAGTGGCAGACCCGTGGCAGAACGCCAGCGGCGCTGTCGTGGTTGACCCTGAGCTTGGACGTAGAGGTGTGACGTAGAGGTAAACCTTGCGAAGCCGCTTTAGGTTACATCAGGCCGGCGTCAGTGGCACACCCACAGGGGCAAACCCCTTGTCCGCCCCCTGTCCGTGATGCTGCTTTAGCATGACGAGCATGGTCGGCTACCTTTCTTCCAACTCAGTCCGCCACCTGGCCGGTTTAGCGACTAGCCTGCCAACGATAGCCCGGTTTGTCGACGAGAACTGGCCAGGAGCGACACGGGGGAGTTCCAAACTCGAATTCGTGGCCGGACATCCAGATGACGGAAAACCATACCGGCTGCAACTCATCGCATCCCGGGTGCTCGGCACCGCGGGGGGTAAGCGCGTCACCTGGACCCAGGCTCGCGTTATCGCGAACTTCAAGAATGACGACCCGCCAACGCCAGAGATGAAAGCCGAGGCCGAGGCCGAGGTCGAACAGGTGGTGAGCGCACTGGAATCGCGGTTGAAGCGGGACGTCCCCGTCGAGTTAGTGCAAGTAACCCGCCAGAAACCTGAATTACAAGCACCAGTGGTGCGCCTGGCCCACATCGCCGGTCAACACCTCGGCAAGCCCCAACTCTTTGAAGAGTTGCAGCAAAACGGAGCCTGGAGCGGGACCATCCGCAATGAATCCGGCGTCAAACTCAACATCCAGCTCCAGCTGGTCAATGCGATCGACGAGTCCAGCAAACAGTCAATCCGGATCGATTGCGCCATCGACGGCGAGGATCTCGCGAAGATTGGGGAACGCAAAGCCCATGTGATGTGCGAAGCGGAGGCGGCAAAGCTCTTTGGCAGCATCGAGAAACAGCTGCACTCCAGAGCCACCCGTGTGAGCACCGCCCACGTCACAGCCAGTCCCCACCAGCTTGAACCCACCTTTTATGACGTACCGGGTGCTCTCGACGGTCTCATCGGCCTCACCGCAGGACAGCGCTATCTGATCTGGGGACAGGAACACCGCAAGTTCATCGAGTTCCCTGATACCGCTACGCGAGCGGTCATAGAGGTGTCGCTGGCTCCAGTTGAGGATGGCCGCCTCGAGGCATCGGTCAGCGTCGAGTTGCAGCGCCTAGGCGCTACTCGCGCCAGTTTCCCGCCTGAAGAACTGGCCAACTGGCAGAGCCAGGCCGACACCATCGCCGAGGCGCTACGCCAGCGCGCCGCCCAGGAAATGACGGCACCATCGTTTTCCATCCATGCGCCCAAGGCAGCGGTAAACAACCAGATGCGGCAGCAACTCACAGAGTGCTTTCCCAACGATGCGGTGTCCGCCACGGACACCGGTTTTGACACCCAATACTTCGCCCTTGCCGAGGGGGTATTTGGCAAACTCGAAGTCGATATCACATCGATTAGCGAATTCGAGACCCGGGTGACCTTTCGTGGAGATCTCACCGGTTACATGTTGCCCGCCGCGACAGATGAACATACTCAATCACGACGCGCATTCCGCGACACCATCGCCAGGTCGGCAGCGGAAATCCGCAATGAGTTGATCGCCACACTGTCGCCGGTTCTGCCGCCATCCCGCCCGGACGCCGGTTTGGAGTAGCCGGCGAGAAGGTCTCAGCCCAGATGCCGCGGCTCCACGGCCGGTTTAACCTGCGCAACTCCCATGCGCTCAGCAATGCGACTGTACAGCCGGGCGAGGATGCGCACCCCGCGAAATAGCTGGGCGACATCGACGGTCTCATTGGGGCCGTGCATCCGGCCATCCGGCAGACCCATGCCAACCAGAACCGCCGGCGCCTTGAGCACTTTTTGCAGCACCGTCACTGCCGGGATCGAGCCGCCCTCACAGGTGAAAGCAACCGGCTTGCCAAAGACCTCGGCCATCGACTCGGCAGCGGCTTTCATTGCGGGATGTTGCGCGTCAATCGACACCGGCTCACCCCGGCTGACCTCACTCACCGACACTCGCACCCCGGGAAGCCGCTTGGCCACCGCATTGACATGATCGGTAACCAACTTCGAGATCCGGGCCGGATCCTGGCCTTTAACCAAACGGCAGCTGAACTTCAGCACCGTGCCGGTCGGAATGATTGTCTTGGCTCCCTCACCCTGGTAGCCGCCCCTCTCACCGTGGTATTCAAGCGTCGGCCAGAACCAGATCCGTTCCAGTGTGCTGCGCTTGGCGTCTCCCAGCAGGCTGGGGACATCGCCGGCATGTTTTTTGAACCGATCGGCATCAAACGGCAGCCGGGCCAGCGACTTGCGCACCGCCGGGGTCAACTTGGCAATGCCATCGTAGAAGCCCGGAACCTTCACCTCGTGGGTGAAGGGGTCCATCAGCGAGTTCATGATCGCAGCCTTGGCGTTGAGTGGATTCTCGACACTGCCGCCATACTCGCCCGAGTGCAGTTCGTGTTTGGGGCCTGAGATCTTGATCTCGAAGTAAACGAGGCCGCGCAGGCTGACCGACAGGCTGGGCACACCACGTTCGAACATGGTGGTGTCGGAAACTAAAACGACATCCGCGCGAAGGCGCTTGCGTTCCCGCCGCACCAGCGCCTCGAAGTGGTCCGAACTGATCTCCTCCTCGCCTTCGGCAAGGAACTTGAAGTTGACCGGCATCTCGCCGTTCACCTTGAGGTGCGCCCGGAGTGCCTCCAGATGCATGAGCAACTGGCCGTCGTCGACACACCCTCTGCCGTACATCTTTCCGTGCCGGATGGTGGGCTCGAAAGGATCGGTCTTCCACTGAGAAAGATTGCCTACTGGTTGGACGTCATAGTGGCCGTAGATCAGCACCGTTGGCAGGCTTGGATCGACTATGCGCTCGGCATAGACGGCAGGATGCCCACCCGTGGACAGAACCTCGGCGTGAGTACAACCGGAATCGCGAGCCAGTTGGGCCAGTTTCTTCGCAGAGCGGACCATGTCCGCACGGTGTTCGCGCTCCGCCGAAATGGCGGGGATACGCCTCCACTCGGTGAGTTCCGCAAGAAAGCGTTGGCGGTTCTGCACGTTCCGAACGTATCGATCGAGATCGGTAAACCGACCCATGGATGAAATTCCCTTATCTGGCAACTGGGCTCGATGTCGAGAGTAATCACATCACAGGGACGTCGGACGCCCAATTCTTGGGTGAATTTTTCGCCTCGCATTGTCCCTTTGCTGTCCGCGTGCCCCTGCTAGCCTAAGTCTTGCCGTGAGACACAGCGACGCCTCGAGAGAATGGGAGAACACGATGGCTGAAGAGCACCAGTGCAAGGGTACCTGCGGCGGAGCTTGCAAATGCGGCGGGCACGGACACGACAAGCCCCAGCCCGCAGCCAAACCGAAGCTACCGGCTCGCACCAAGCACTGCTTGCTCCGTACGCTCAAAGGCGGTTGCACGCAGTTGCCCAAGCGCTGCTGGCGGCAAAAGCTGACCGGTCACTGTGCCAAGCAGCCCACGAAGAGCGTCCCTAGCCGCCAAATCCAGTAGATCTGACCGCGATCAGATCTCCGTCACCACCGGCAGGATCATCGGACGGCGCCGTGTGCAGCGCTGCAGGAACCGGCTCAGGTGTTCTCGGATGGTGTTCTGCCATACCGTCCACTCGGCGTCGGGCGAGAGCCGCTTGACCACATCGAGAACAACCTCGCGGGCCTCGTCGAAAAGTGTCTGCGTCGCCGAGTCGTCCACAAATCCCCGCGACACCAGATCCGGTCCGGCGACGACGTTGCCGGTCGACCGTTCCACCGTCAGCACCACGATGACCACACCGTCCTGGGCCAGCGCGCGACGATCCCGCAAGATGACCTCGCCCGACTCGGCGATGTCGACCCCATCGACATACACATAGCCTGCAGGAGCACACTCATCCGCCCGACGCATCCCCTCGCCGTCGATCTCCACGATGCTGCCGTTGTCGATGGGCATGACCCGTTCTGGCGCAATGCCGATACCACGGGCCAGTTCGGCATGGATGACCAGGTGGCGATACTCGCCATGCACCGGCACGAAGTAACGCGGCCGCGCCAGCGTGATCATCAGCTTCAACTCCTCACTGCTGGCGTGTCCTGACGCGTGAACATTGTGCCGGACTCCCTGAAACACCCTGGCCCCGCGCCGGTACAGCGTGTTGACCGTGCGATGCACCGCCTCCTCGTTGCCGGGGATCGGGTTGGCACTGAGGATGACGGTGTCACCCGAATGTATCTGGACCATGGGGTGCTCGCGAGCGGCAATCCGGGTGAGAGCCGACAGCGGCTCGCCCTGAGAGCCGGTGCAGAGCACCACGAGATCGGAATCGCTAATGCCGTCAAGTTGCCGGGGTGAGACGAACGTACTGGGGCCCACGTGAAGGTAGCCCAGCTCCTGGGCAACTCGAACATTGTTGAGCATGGAACGGCCGGCGATAAAAACATGACGGTCGACGGCCTCGGCAGCATCGATGGCCTGCTGCAGGCGCGAGATGTTGGACGCGAAAGTTGCCATGAGAATGCGCCCTGCAGTGGAGGCGAAGATGGGTCGGAGCCCTTCGCCAACGGTGCGTTCGCTTCGCGTCATGCCCTCTGACTCCACATTGGTGGAATCGCTGAGCAGGACGAGAACGCCCTCATCGCCAAGCCGGGCGATACGTGCCAGGTCGGGTGGGGCGCCGTGGATCGGCGTCTGGTCAAGCTTGAAGTCGCCGGTGTGCAAAACGATGCCCTGCGCCGTGTGCAGAGCCAGGGCGCAGGCATCGGGAATGGAATGCGTGGTGTGGATCCATTCCACGCCAATGCCACCCAACTGCCGGGTTTCGCCTGCCATCACGGTATGGAGTTCGGTGCTGTCGAGAAGCCTGCGCTCACGCAACTTGTTGCGCAGCAAACCCAATGTCAACGCTGTGCCATAGACGGGCACCGGGAGCCGGGGCAAGATGTAGGGCAGGCCGCCGATATGGTCCTCGTGACCATGGGTCAGGCAGATGCCAAGCACACGATCACGGCGCTCGATCAGCCAGCTTATGTCGGGGATGACGAGGTCGATCCCCAGCATCTCCTGCTGGGGGAACATGAGGCCGGAATCGATGACGACGATGTCGTCGCCACATTCCACGGCGAGCATGTTGCGACCGATCTCGCCGAGACCGCCAAGAGCTATGAGACGCAGTGGTGCTGTCAAAGGATGTCGAGCTGCTCCCCACCCACTGGTGCCATGGCGTCGTCCTCTCCGGCATCTCGGACAGCGCGGGCTCTAGCCGCCTCGGCATCGTCGAGGTAGCCGCGCACGCGCTGCATGTCTGCCTCCAAGGTACGCATCAGCGAACCGTTGTAGAGCGCGGCGGCGGGATGATAGAGCGGCACGTAGAGCCGATCGCCACGCTGCTCGCGATTGCCGTGGATACGTGAGATCCCCGGCATTCCCGGGAGCAGTCGCGCCACGGCATGACGCCCCAGCAACAGGATGACATCGGGACGGATGATCTCAATCTGCGCGTCGAGGTAGGCCGCGCAAGCCTCGACCTCGGCCGGTTCAGGATCGCGGTTCTTGGGGGGCCGGCACTTGACGGTGTTGCTGATGTAGATATCGTCGCGGGAGAGCCCGATGCCCTCCAGCAACCCGGTGAGGATCTGACCGGCGGCGCCCACAAAGGGACGGCCCGAGAGGTCCTCCTTCTCGCCAGGCGCCTCTCCCACCGCCATGATCCGGGCGGTTGCCGGGCCGAAGCCCGGCACCGCCTGGGTCCTGGTGCAGTGTAGCGGACAGGCGACGCAAGCGCGAATATGGGCGTGGACCGTGTCCAGCGCGCTTGCCGCCAGCGTCGTCGTCACAAGAGTCAACTTTTTCAGGCAGGTCCACCCGACCCGGCGCCTGCTGCCTGTGCCTGAGTGGCCTGAAGTTCGCGAATCGCGTCCTTGCGCGACAGGTTGACACGACCGCGATCGTCGATTTCGATGACCTTGACCATGATCTCGTCGCCGATGCCGACGACGTCCTCAACCTTCTCGACGCGATGCTCGGCGAGGTTGCCGATGCGTACCAGCCCCTCCTTCTTGGGAGCGATCTCGACGAACGCGCCAAACGACATGAGGCGGGCCACCCGGCCTTTGTAGATCCGGCCGATCTCGATGTCCTCGGTCAGATCGCGAATCATGGCCACCGCCTGCTCGCGCGATGCGGCGTTGGCGGAGGAGATGAAGACCCGTCCGTCGTCTTCGATGTCGATCTGGCAACCGGTCTCGTCGACGATCTTGCGAATCATCTTGCCGCCCGGGCCGATGATGTCGCGGATCTTGTCGGGGTTGATCTCGATGGTCTCGATGCGTGGCGCAAACGGGCTCATTTCTTCGCGAGATGCACCCAGCGTCTCGGCCATCTTGCCCAGGATGTGCAGGCGACCCTGGCGGGCCTGCTCCAGCGCCTGCTCCAGCAAGGACCAGTCGAGGCCTTTGATCTTCATGTCCATCTGCAGCGCCGTGATGCCCTTGGCACTACCGGCGACCTTGAAGTCCATGTCTCCCAGGGCGTCCTCCATCCCCTGGATGTCACTGAGGATGGCAGCCTTGTCTGTGCCCTCTTCGGTAATGAGGCCCATGGCGATACCGGCGACAGGTGCTTCGATCGGCACACCGGCGTCCATCAGCGCCATCGACGAGCCGCAGACCGAGGCCATCGAGCTGGAGCCGTTGGAACTCAGGATCTCGCTCACGATCCGGACCACATAGGGGAAGTCCTCGTCGGCAGGCATGACGTTGTGAACGGCCATCTCGGCCAGGTGGCCGTGACCGATCTCACGGCGCCCGGCGGTGCGCAGCGGCCGCGCCTCGCCGGTCGAGTAGGGCGGGAAGTTGTAGTGGTGCATGAAGCGCTTCCACTCTTCAAGTCCCAGTCCATCGATCTTCTGCTGATCGTTGGCCGCGCCCAGCGTGACCACCGAGAGGGCCTGGGTCTCGCCGCGCGTGAAGATGGCGCTGCCGTGACAACGGGGCAGAACCGACACCTGGGTCCAGATCGGGCGGATCTCGCCGGTCTTGCGGCCGTCGGGGCGAACCCCCTCGTTCAGGATGGCGTTGCGGACCGCCTTCTTGACTTCGGCGTCGAACGCCTTGGCAACCTCCGCCTGCTGGCCGGGGAAGCGCTCTTCGAGCTGCGCCAGCACCTCGGCCTTGAGGTTGGACTGCTCCTCCTTGCAGGCGGAGCGGTCGAAGTTGTGGGCGATCGAGTTGGCGCGCTCGCCCACCAGCTCGGCGACGGCGGCAGCCACCTCGGGTGAAACCGCCGACGACGGGTATTCCATATCCGGCTTGCCGAGTTGGGCCACGATCGAGGCCTCGAACTCAACGATGTGCTTGACGGCGTCGTGGGCCATGCGCAGTGCCTGCAGCATGACGTCCTCGGAAACCTGCTTGGCACCGGCCTCCACCATGGAGATGGCGTTCGCCGTGCCCGCAACCACGAGGTCGAGGTCGCCGCCGGCCAGCTGCTTCAGCGTCGGGTTGAGTACCAACTGGCCGCCGATCATGCCAACGCGGATGCAGCCCACCGGTCCGGCGTGGGGAATCGCGCTGATGGCCAGGGCGAGCGAAGCGCCCGTGACAGCCAGCGTGGTGGGGTCGTTCTCCTGATCGGTCGACAGCACGGTGGCGACGATCTGGACGTCGTTGCGGAAGTCCTTGGGGAACAACGGCCGCATGGGCCGGTCGATCATGCGGCATGTGAGTGTCGCCGCCTCCGAGGGACGTCCTTCACGACGGGGGAAGCTGCCGGGAATCCGACCTGCAGCGTAGAGCTTCTCTTCGTAGTCGCATGTGAGCGGGAAGAAGTCGATGCCCTCGCGCGGGGTCTTGGAGGCGACAGCGGTGACCAGCACCACGGTGTCACCAACGCGCAGCATCACCGCGCCATCGGCCTGCTGGGCAATGTGGCCGGTTTCGACGGTCAGCGTCTTACCGAAATAGTCGAGTTCGAACTTTGTGTAAGCCATGGATCTCCTGTGTGTGACGCGAATGCGCCACTAAAAAAGTGTGATCCGGCTTCGGTTGGGCCTGATGCAACTCATGTGGTGGTGAGGTGTTGGGGGGTGGAGGTCGGGCTTATGGGGGTTCGCGCTTGGTCAAGCGCGTCGCCGGAGCCGAGGTCCACGCCCCAACCTCTCACTCACGAGTAGTGAGCAAACAGCCGACCGGAGCCGGGTTGGGGTGGTTCGGATACGTGGGTTTCCCCGTAGAGCGCTCACACCACGGTGAGCGAGCAGCCCTCCCGTGTGTGGCGTGAAAACGCGAGTCGAAGCACTAGCGCCTTAGCCCAAGCTGGGCGATGACCGTGCGGTAGCGCTCGATGTCGACGCGGGCCAGGTAGTCGAGCAGGCGACGGCGCTTGCCCACCAGCTTCAGGAGCCCACGACGCGAGGCGTGGTCCTTGGCGTGCTCGCGCAGATGCTCGGTGAGCGCAGCGATGTGGTCGGAGAGAAGCGCCACCTGGACCTCGCACGATCCGGTGTCGGTGTCGTGGCGCCGATACTCGTCGATGATCTCAACTTTGGCGCGATCTTGGGTCACTGTACTTTTTCTCCTCTGCCACGCTTGGGGGCGCTGACACCACAGAAAGAGCTAGCTTGGCCGGCCTGCCGGTTCCAAGGGCCCTCTCCGGGTCATAAGCGAGTGTACCAGTCCGCTCCGGCCCACTGTCTCGCATCTAAGTGGACCAGCTCAGCATCTAAGTGGACTAGCTCAATTGGTCAAGCCCCCACAAACGGGATCGCCCCGGGCAGGCACGTCACCGTGGCAGCGCCCGCTCCGGCCAGTTCACCCTCGGCTTCGAAGCGTAACGGCCGGTCCCCGGTCGGCACTATGCGAACCTTCTTGCCCCGGAACAACTCGATCCCCGGCATGCCGAGGTGGGTGCCGCGATAGAGGCGGGGAATGCCGAGCAGCATGCGCCAGTGTGGCATGGCACCTATGAGGACGATGTCGAAGGCCCCATCGTCGAGGCGCGCTCGGGGCGCAACGTGCATGCCGCCGCCAAAGTACTGGCCGTTAGCGACCACTACGTTGGACACCCGGCGCCGCAAGGTCATGCCATCGATCACGAGGTCGACTTCACGAACACCATAGCCCCAAAGCTCGCTCAGCGAGACTCCGAGGAAGATCGCGCTACCGCGAGGGCCGGCACGCTTGAACCGGCTGCGATTGACCCTTGCCACCACTTCGCCGCCCACCCCCCAGTCGGCGACGTTGATGAAATAGCTGATCCGATTGCCTCCGGCAACGCTGGGGGTATCGACCTCGATGCGACCGGCGTCCAATCGCCGCGTCCTGCCCTCGGTGAGCGCGGCAACCGCACGGTCGAGGCCGCCACCCCCCAGCGTGCGCCGGAAATCGCCGCCGGTTCCACTGGGGATGAGCCCCAGTTGCGCATCTGGAGCCACAGGGTTACCACCCGTTACCTCGAAGTAGCCGTTGACGACCTCGTTGATGGTTCCGTCGCCCCCTACAGCGACAACCCGGCCAACGCCCGAGCGCAGCGCTTCGCGACATCGCTCAGTCGCTTCGCCCGGCTCTGTGGTCAGGTGGACATCGAAAGCGATGTCCGTGTGCCGCAACGCATCGAGAATCTCGGGCAAGCGCCGCAATGTGGCGCCTCCCGCACTGGCGGGATTGACCATGAGCAGCGTGCCTGCGACTTCCGGGGCCTCCATGGCGTTGGTCACAGCCCCACAGGCGGCGGCAGCGTTCCAAGCAACTCCCGCGTCTTCACAACGTCACGCCGCAATTGCTCGACAAGCGCTGTCGCGTCAGGATAGGTGCGCTCCTCGCGGAGCCTCTCGACAAATGCAAGACGCAGCCGCTGGTGGTAGATGTCAGCATCGAAATCCAGCAGGTGAGCTTCGACAACCAGTCGGTCGCCCCCAAAGGTTGGCCGGTAGCCGATGTTGACGGCCGCCATGTGCCAAGCCTCCCCCACTTTCGCAAAACCGGCGTAAATGCCACGCTGGGGCAGGCACTTGTTGGGGGTGATCGAGAGATTCGCCGTGGGAAAACCGAGGCTGGCGCCGACATGCTCGCCGGGCTCGACGTAGGCGTCGATGAAGTACGGGTAACCCAGCCGCCGGTTGGCGGCGCTGATGCGCCCCTCGATGAGCGCGGCCCGAATGCGCGACGACGACACCGGCCGCGAACTCTCGGCAAGCGGGTGAACACTGGTGACGTCGAAGCCGTGAGTGTCACCGAAGTCGCGGAGGAACTCGACATCGCCCTGCCGGTTGTGCCCCAGCGCAAAGTCGTGGCCGACGACGAGATGCTTGAGGTTCAGGCCGTCGACCAGCCGCTGGCAGAAGGCATCAGCGCCAAGGCGGCTGAGTTGTCGGGTGAAGGTCACGACGATGAGCCGGTCGATGCCTGCCGCCGCCAAACGCTCGCGCTTCTCGTCCAGCGTCGTGAGCGAGGCCGGGCAATCGTCAGGCCGCAGAACGCAGCGCGGATGGGGCTCGAAGGTGAGCGCAACGGACTCCCCGCCAATCTCCCGAGCCCGATCTATGGCCGCCCCGAGCAACCGGTGGTGACCGCGGTGGACGCCATCGAAATTGCCTATACAGAGAACCACCGGCGGCCCGGCTTCACGCCTTGGCTCGGGTAGATCAAATTCGACATGCATCACTGGGACACGCTCCTATGCCAGCGCGAGAACCTTGGTCGGACGCAGGAGGTTGCCCGTCAGCTCGCCTATCGCCAGCAAGTCTTCCCGGGGCCCGTAGGCGCGGCACTCGCCCTGGGGTCGGGGTTCAGGTAGCCGGGGCACAAAGACCGACTGCCCGCGACGCAACCGGGTGGCGAATTCTGGAGCGAGGTCGATCCGAGGCAGGCTGTCGACGGCGACATCGGCAGGCAGTAACAGGGACTCCGGATCCGGGGAGGCGGCAAGCGCTTCGAGGCTGACCGAGTTCTCGATCGTCAGGCAGCCGTAGGCGGTACGCTCCAGCCAGCCCAGCAGACCACCTACACCCAGCGCCTCCCCAAGGTCGGCGGCCAGCACTCGCATGTAGGCGCCCTTGCTGGATACGACTTTGACGTCTGCCTCCGCGACTCTGCCGGGGCGAAAGTCAGTGAGGCAGGCGGAGTAGATCGTCACCGCCCTTGGCTGGCACTCCACCTTCTCACCCTGGCGGGCCAACTCGTAGAGGTGGCGTCCCTGATACCGCACCGCAGAATGCATCGGCGGCACCTGTTGGATGTCGCCAACGAACCGCAAGAGTGCTTCGCGGACGGCGTCGGCGGTGAGCCCCGACGCATCACCCGAGTCGACTTGTTCGCTCTCGGTGTCGAGGGTTTCGCTGGTCTGCCCAAGGCGTATGCCACAGGCGTAGTGCTTGGGTTGGAGATGGAAGTAATCGACCAGGCGGGTCGCCCGACCAACGCAAATCGGCAGCATTCCCGTGGCCGCCGGATCCAGCGTGCCCGCATGACCGACCCGCTTCTCCCCCAGAATGCGCCGGACCTGATGCACCGCCTGGAACGACGTCATCCCTACCGGCTTGTTCAGGGGCAGAACCCCGGTCACGCCGATTCCTCGATAACTTGGCGGATAACGCCGAGCATTTCCGGCACCGCCTCGGCAAGCGGTTTTTGGATCTCGGCACCGGCCGCGCGATAGTGACCGCCACCGCCGAATTGCCGGCAAATGGCTGAGGCATCGAACTCGTTCCGGGTGCGCATGGAAACCTTGGTCGAAGATGCCGAGGACTCTTTGAACATCACCGCAATCTTCATGCTGCTGACACTCTGCAACGAGTCGATGATGCCGTCCGCTGACTGGAGGTCGGTACCGGCCTGACCGAGCATCGTCCGGGTCACGCTGGACCAGACGAGTGTGCCGTTGAACTCGGTCTGCATTGCCGACAGCGCCAACCCCTCCAGCTTCACCTGCTCGATCGAACGCGACTTGTAGCTCTTGAGTGCGATGAAGGCGGGATCGGCACCGATCGCCACCAGGTCGGCTCCGAGCCGGAGCGCAGCCTCGGTTGTGTTCTCGTGCCTGAAACCACCCGTATCGGTGAACAGCGCGGCGTAGAGGTTGTTGGCCACCGCCGGTGACACCGGAGCGTCAAGCGTCCTCAGCAGACGGTAGACCGTCTGACCGGTGGCGCTGGCGTCGGGCTCGATGAGGTTCACCGTGCCAAACCCACCGTTGCCAGGGTGGTGATCGATGTTGACAACTGGACGCATCGTTTCCACAAACGCGCGATGCTCACCGAAGCGATCCAGTGCCGCACAGTCGAACGTAAAGAGGGCGTCGAGATGTTTGGGCAAGGCAGTGCTGACCGTCTCGTAGCCGGGCAGGTGCGCCAGCATCCGCGGCATCGGCACTGGAACGAAGCAGTGGACCGTCTTGCCCATCTCGCGTAGAGAAAGGGCAAATCCAAGCACCGATCCCAGGCTGTCGGCATCGGCGTCCTTGTGAGCCAGACAACCGATCTCCGCGGAGTTTTCGATGATGTCGCGAATCGCGAAAGCGATGCCGTCGAAACGAGGCTCCACCTCTCTCGTTGCGATCATCGATCCGTCTCCTCGGTGGGTGTCTTGGCAGCGGCACCGTCAGACGGCTTCGCATCCTTGAGATCGCGCAGCATCGCGCTGATCCGCACGGCATAGGCGATCGACTCGTCGAGTTCGAAACGCAGCGCCGGCGCGGACTTGAGATTCTCGAGGCGGTCGCCGAGCTGAGACCGGAGGTAGCCCTCGGCATGGCGTAGTGCCGTGATGACGGCGTGCCGCTCGCTTTCGGTGCCAACCGCACTGACCATGACCCGGGCACTGCGCAAATCGGGACTTACGTGAACCTGGCTCACCGACGCCAAACGGACGCGAGGATCCTTCATTTCGAGCACCATGAGCCGTGAAATCTCCTGGCGCAATTGCTCGGCGACACGTTCGATGCGGAGAGTACGCGGGAGCACGGCTAACCGCTACAGGTTCTGCTGCTCGACGACGTAGGCCTCGAGCAGATCCCCTTCCTCGAAGGCACCGAAGTCCTCGAGGGTGATGCCACAGTCGTAGCCCTTGGCCACCTCGCGAACATCGTCCTTGAAGCGCTTGAGCGCGGAGACCTTGCCTTTGTAAATCCGCTTGCCATCGCGCATCACCGCACAGAGGGCCTGCCGGGACACCTTGCCCTCGATGACGTTGCAGCCGGCGATGGCGGACTTGCCATCGACTGCGAAGATCTTGCGAACCTCGGCCCGACCCTGGAAAACCTCGACGAACGTCGGCTCGTACAAGCCCTTGATCGACTTCTCGATGTCGTCGACCACCTGATAGACGATGTCGTAGTACCGGATGTCGACTCCCTGCTCATCCGCCGCCACCTGAGCGCGGTCATCGGGACGGACATTGAAGCCGATGACGGTCGAGCCGGTGACCAAGGCAAGGTTAACGTCGGACTCGCCGACCGCCCCCACACCCTCGCCTACAACCTTGATATGCACCGTCGGATCCTTGATCTTCTGGACTTGATCGCGCAACGCCTCCAGCGAGCCGTTGGCCTCGGCTTTGAGGATGAGGTTGAGGGACTTGCTACTGCCTTCGGCGACCTGAGCGGCAAGATCGGCCAGGGTTATGCGGCGCACCGGCTGGATCAGGCGCTGGCGCACCAGGATCGCCCGCTGCTCGGTGAGGGCTCGTGCCGCCCGCTCGGTGTCGACGACCTGGAATATCTCCCCGGCAGTGACCACGTCCGCGAGGCCGCTCACCACGACGGGCATGCTCGGACCGGCCTCCTTGACCCGCTTGCCGAGGTCGTTGATCAGCGACCGAACCTTGCCGAAGACAGGGCCGGCCACAACGATGTCGCCAACGCGAAGCGTGCCGTTCTGAACCAAAACGGTGGCGATCGGACCGCGACCGCGTTCGAGGTGCGAATCGATGACGGTGCCCACCGCCAAACGATCGGGGTTGGCCTTGGGATCTGCCTCGGCGTCGGCTGTGAGCAACACCATGTCGAGGAGCTCGTCGATACCAACGCGCGTCTTGGCACTGGTACGCACGACTGTGATGTCGCCGCCGTACTCGCTGGCGACAAGCTGTCGGTCGGCAAGCTGCTGGAGAATCCGATCCGGGTTGGCGCCATCCTTGTCGATCTTGTTGAGAGCGACCACGATCGGCACCCCAGCACTACGCACGTGCTGGATCGCCTCGTCGGTCTGGGGCATGACCCCGTCGTCGGCGGCCACAACCAGGATGGCAACGTCGGTTACATCGGCACCGCGCGCGCGCATTGCAGTGAACGCCTCATGCCCCGGCGTGTCGATGAACGTGATGCGCCGACCGTTCTTTTCTATCTGGTAAGCGCCAATCTTCTGGGTGATGCCCCCGGCTTCGCCGGCAGCCACCTTGGTGGAGCGGATGACGTCGAGCAGCGATGTCTTGCCGTGGTCGACATGGCCCAAAACGGCGACGACTGGTGGCCGGACCCGCAACCGGGTGGGGTCTTCCTGGGAGATGTCGAGTAGCGGATGACGACGACGGCCAGGCTGGTCGGAACTGATGGCGGCTTCCTCGCTCTGCGCCTCAAAGCCAAAGTGATCCGCCACCAGCACCGCGGTCTCGAAATCGACCGTTTGGTTCAGAGTTGCCATGACGCCATTGGTCATGAGGTACTTGATGACGGCGGGTCCGGACTGACCGAGCCGGTCGGCAAGTTCCTTGACCGTGGTGGTGGCGGGCAAGGTGATTTTCTTCACCGTGGAGGCGATGGTGGTGTCTCCTCGATCTGAGCGAGTTGTGACTGCAACTTCGCGTAGTTGATTACACCATGACCGAGCCTAAGGCTGCGTGCCAGCCCATGGTGGCGTCCGGCTAGAGCCAGGCATTCGACTGCTGTACCCGCGCAAAGATAGGCCCCGCGCCCCAGTCCCTGGCCGGAAACGTCGAAGCTCACCCCGCCTTCGGGATCGACCCCAAGCCGCATCAAATCCCCCTTGGGACGTTTCACGCGACAGCCTACGCAACTGCGCTCGGGAACGTGGCTCATGGCGTCTCTGGAGCGGCGATGTCGATGCGCCAACCGGTCAACCGTGCCACGAGGCGGGCATTCTCACCGCCGCGACCGATCGCGAGCGAGAGTTGGTCGGACGCCACGCTGACGTGGGCGGTCCTGGTCTCCGCATCCAGATCGACGCCAAGTACGGTCGCCGGCGCCAATGCCTCGCCTATGTAGACGGCGACATCGTCGGACCAATTGACGATCTGAACTTGCTCACTGCCCAGCTCAGCACACACGGCGCGATGGCGCACGCCCTTGGCGCCGATACACGCGCCTCGGGGATCGACATCACCACGCGGCGCCGTGACGGCGACCTTGCTCCGCCGGCCGGCCTCGCGCGCGATCGCCTTGATGACGACCTGGCCGGAGAGGATCTCGGGAACCTCCTGCTCCAAGAGCAGGTTGAGCAGTTGCGGATGCGATCTCGACACCACGAACAGCGCATCCTGGCCGCGCTCACGGACATTGATGACGATCACCTTGATGTGCTGATGGAGGCGCAACTCCTCACCCGACATCTGCTCCTCGGGAGGCAGCAGCCCGAAGTGTTCCCCCAGGCGCAGCATCCACACCCTGCCCTGACGGCTCTCCACGATGGCATCGAGAAGTTGCCCGTGGTGAAGTTCCGCCTCGCGGATGACGCTGTGCCGGGCCACATCGCGAAGCCGTTCGGCAACCGCAGTACGCACCGCCTGCGCGGACTGGCGCGCCAGATCACCGCGTAGTGGAATCGGCACCTGAGTACCGTCGGAGGCGACCCGGCTCAGCTCCCAATGGCCACGATCGAGATCGATCCGGGCCTGAACCACCGCCGCATCGTCGACGGCTTGGCGGCGATAGGTGCCGACCAAAGCGTCAGCCACCAGCTTCGCTATCTCGGCGGGGTCCAGATCCACCGACTGGCCCAACTCGGCGATCACGCCGTCGAGATCGCCGGTGTTCTTGGCCGTCTGCTCGGACGCGCCCATCAGATGTCGACGACGATTCGAGCGGCGACGATATCTTCGAAGGGGATCGAAGTCAGTGCTTGACGATTGCGCGAGACGCGAACCTCGATGTCAACATGGTCGCCGGCGGTGGCCACGAGGCGTCCCTCGAGAATGGTCTCGCCGCTGCCGGCACGCCGGCGGACGTTGACGCGACGGCCTAGTGCCGCACGCCATTCTTCGGGGTTTCGCAGCGGACGTTCGGCGCCTGGCGATGAGACCTCCAGAGAGTAGCCCCCGGCGATGGGGTCGAACGCATCCAGAACGGCACCGACCGCGCTCGACACACGCTCACAATCGTCGAGTGACACCCCGCCAGACTTGTCGATCGTGAGGCGCAGCAGGCCGTGGCGCTTGTCCGGAGACCACTGCAAATCAACCAGGTCGACGCCGCAGTGAGACAAAGAGGGGGCTACCAGGATGCGGATCTGGTCGATGAGTTCGCTATTCATGATGTTGGTCTCCGCACCCGGACTAGTTTGACGCGCAGCGGTCAGCCGGTGCCGCGGATGCGCCGCGGGCCACGAGCCGGCTCTTGGTTCTCACGCTCGACGTCGAGCGACTGCCAGGCCACCAGCAGCGTGGAGGCATTGAAGATCGAACTGTAGGTACCGGTGGCGATCCCGACCAGAAGCGCCAGCACGAAGCCGCGGATGGAGTCGCCGCCAAAAAGGACCAAAGACAGCAGCACGAAGACAACCGTGAGCGTCGTATTCAGCGAACGCGTCATGGTCTGTACCGTCGAGAGGTTGATGATCTGCTTGAAGCTGATTCTCGGCCCGGAACTGAGGTTCTCGCGAACCCGGTCGAAGACGACTATGGTGTCGTGGATCGAGAACACGACCGACGTCAGCGCAGCCACGACGAAGAGGATGTCGACCTGGCCGAGCGGCGAGAAATGGCCGAGGATGGCCCAGAGCCCGATCAGAACGAATACGTCGTGCAGCAGCTTGAAGAAGGTGCAGGCCGAGAACCGCCACCGCGAGATCTGGCGCTGACGCCCGAAGACGAATGCCAGGTACAGGGCTATGAACAGCGACGAAAGGAGCACCAGGGCCATCGCGGTGCGAACCAGGTCCGCCGCAATGGTCGGACCCACGGTGTCAATCTGGACGTCGGCGCGGCCGGTGGCAGGATCGGTGACGAACCCGTACTTCTTCTCCAGGGTGGAACTTATCTGCTGAACACGGTTGATGGGCGCCGGCAATGTACGGATCGAGAAACGATTACCGGACTCCGCCTGGATCGAGGGCTGCAGATCCCGGGCAACAGAGTCGACTGTCGTCTGCACCTGACTGAGGCTTGCCGGCGTCTTCAGGTGCGCATCGACAAGGTTGCCACCCGAGAAGTCGAGCCCGAGACGGAATCCCCAAAAGAGGATCGCCAGTAAGCCGGGCACGATGATCAAGAGCGAACCGAGGAAAAAGAGATTGCGCGACTTGACGATGTCGAAGCGACCCCGGGGCGGCTTCTCACGGTACTCGTCGTGGATCTCCGTATAGGCCCTGGGGTTGCGTCCGAACTTGCGCTTGAGCGCCCCCGCGAAGAGGGCCTGGGTTATCACCACCGCGCTCAGGAAGGACACCGCAACGCCGATGCCGAGCGTGATCGCAAAACCACGTACCACGTCCGAGCCCAGCCAGTAGAGGATGGCGCAGGCGATGCCAGTGGAAATGTTGCTGTCGCGAATCGCCGGAAAGGCACGTCTAAAACCGGTCTCGACCGCGGTTCGCATGGGCCGCCCATGGCGCAGTTCGTCCCGAATACGCTCGAAGATCAGGACGTTGGCATCAACCGCCATGCCCACCGAAAGCAGGAATCCGGCAAGTCCCGGTAGCGAGATGGTGACCCCTATCAGCTTGAAGACGGCCAGCACGATGGCTGCATAACAGATCAGTGCCAGCGACGCCAGGATTCCCGGGAAACGGTAGTACCCGATCATGAAGAAGATCACGATGATCAGACCGACGCCGCCGGCGATCAGGGCCTGACGCACCGTCTGCTGCCCCAGGGTGGCGCTCACCGATGTGCTCTGGATGGTCGAGATATCGGCGGGCAGCGCGCCGGCGCTGATCTGGTTGGCCAGGTCCTTGGCGGTCTGGGTGGTAAAGCCACCGGTGATCTGCGTGGCGGCAGAGGAAGGCTCGTTGACCTGCGGAGCGGTCAGAACCTTGTTGTCCAGGAAGATGGCCACCCTGTTCTTCGGCTCGCCTTTCGCCACCTTAGCCGCAGCGGTGGTGATCTTGCCCCACTCGCTGGCGCCCTGCCCGTCGAAGTTGATGTTTACAGAGGGCTGCCCACCCTGGTCGATACCCGCAGCAGCACTACTGACATTGGTCGCCTGGATGTTGTCGTCGATCTTCCAGTGGAATCCCGGCGGGTAGAAGCTGGGGTCACTGAACTGGTTTACGTCGTAGAGGCCCTGCTGGTCGCTGAGGAAGGCCGGACTGTTGGGGTCGGGGGCCCCCTCCACAGCAGTGGCAAAGTGCAGCTTGGCCGTGGTGCCGATGGTCTTCACGGCCTCGTCGAGGCTGATGCCCGGGAGTTGCACCACGATCTTGTCGTCGCCCTGGGCCTCCAACACCGCTTCGGCCACACCGAGGCCGTTGACGCGTTGCTGCAGGATGGGAAGGGTCTCCGCCTGGGCCTTGGGGTAGTCACCACCATGGGCGTCGAGACCGCTACGACAAGTGCTGCCCGGCGGGTTGTTGGGACCGTGGCAGATGACGATCGTGAGCTTGCTCCCGCCAACGAGATCGAGTCCCTTGCGGAGTGTGACGGTCCACGGTTGCCCCAAGATCGACGGCGCGCCATAGCCGTCGATCCAGAAGCTGCCGGCCACTTTGGGGCCTGTAATCGGTGGTGGTGGTGGGGTCGGCGTCGGCTTGGGCGTGGCCGGCGGTCTGGCGGTGGGCGAAGGCTTTGGGGTAGGTACAGGCGTGGCCGTAGGCGAGGGCTTGGGAGCAGGGGTGGCGGTGCAGCCCAGCCAGAACGTGCGAACGTCGTTCGCAGCACTGCCGATGGTGGCTTCGAGGTGGTAGCCGGCCTTGTCACGCTTGATGCCCAGCTTCGCTGCGGCGTCGGTCAGCGCCTGCTTGGGTACGACCGCGATCTGCTGGCCCCCTCCCTTGCTGAGGTTGTAGCTCCACTGGTCGCTCCAACTCGGCTTCTGAGTGGTCGCGTCGATGGGCACGTCAATAAGCTTGTTGAGGTTCGGCGAGTCAGCCCCACGGATCGTGAACGAGCCCGAGGCGGCACTCAATCCAGAGGCGCGCAGGCTGACGTCATTGCAGCCGATGTTGGGGTCGTTTACATGCGACGCGTAATACTGATAGCCGGCGCCGAAACCATCGACGAACAACGCTCCGACTATTACAAGTATTACGAGCCCGATCAACCATCGGGTCAGACGAACCATCGGGCGCGGAGTTTACCAGGCTGCCAAGCCGGGTCCATATTTCAGCCTGAACACGTTCTTAGACCGGCGGGCTCTCGTCCGCGTCAACGCCCTGCGCTTGGCGTACTCGCAAGGCGTACTCGTCCAGCAGGCGGCGGCCCGACTCCTCGTCGGCAACGCTGGCGACTATGTGGTACATGGGCCCGTCCGGATCCGGCCGCACCAGTACGAAACCGCCGTCCACGAAGATCTTGATGCCGTCGACGAGGTCGATGGCATGGTCGCGGAACTCCTCGAGAAGTACGCGCATCACCCGGCCCTTGCTCTCCCAGGCGCAGAACTCCGTAGTCGCCAGGTACGGCGCCCACGGCAGGCAAGCGCGAGCCTGACTGAGCGACTCATCGCGAAGGGCACGCAGTTCGAGTAGCTTCACCAGGGTGTACATGCCGTCGAATGCCCCGAGATGGTGTGGCCACACGAAGCCACCATCGCAGTCGGAGCCGAGCCGGACGTCAACTGTCATGGACCCGTGAAGCACGGACGTCGAGTCGCTCTTGGTCGCCACGAATACGCCCCCAGAACTCTCGATCATGTCCACGATCCACTGTGGCGTGGTCGCCGGCGCCACCACCACTCCCGGCCCCTCCGCCAGACGCCAGCGTACGAGTAGCCCGAACGCCTCGTGAGGATGCAACACAACACCCTCGTCGTCGATGAGGGTCAAGGCCTCCCCTGTGGGACTCATCTTGACGCCCACATCGGCATGCACCGTCTTGGAAATGAGCGCAACTTCATCGGAAACCTCGCGACGGAAAGGCCCCTCGCTGATCCCGGCATTGAGCGGGATGATCGTCACCCCGAGTTCATTGAGAACCTCGGGCAAAATCATCGACGCCGAGCTGTAGTCATAGTCGATGAGTACCCGGAACCTCGCGGTCCGAATGGCGTCGACGTCGATCGTACTCATGAGCCGCGCGCGATACGTGGCCATGGGATCGCCGTGTTCGATCGAGCCCATCTCGTAGAAGGCCGCACGCCGGAAATCCTCGCGGAAGAACAGATTCTCCAGCTTGCGCTCATTGCGTTTGTCGAGTGGCAGCCCGTCGCCGTCGAAGAACCGGATGTCAGCCGATCGCTGGTCGAGCGGCGAAACCAGAATATGCACACCGGCGTCGCAGCCATCGGTCTTGGTGCCGAACTGCGTCACCGGAACCGGAAGTTCACTGAAGTCACGCACCACCGCCCCGGCACTGACCATGCCGCTCACCATCGCACGCTTGATCATTCGTGACGACCGTGCATGATCTCGGGATACGGCGATACAAGATCCCTTGGGCAGCGTGGCCCCGAAGGCAGCACCGAGCCGCGCGCAAAACTCCGGGGTCAACTCGACGTTGATCAGGCCCCCCATCCCGTAGGAGGCAAAAAGGCCGCGACGCCACTCCCCCGCCCAGACGATGGACTCGTTGACTGTCGATCCCGGCTCGATGTTCTTGTGGGGCCACAGTTTCACGCCTGCCCGCAAACGCGAACCACGGCCAATCACACAGTCGTCACCGACGACCGCGTTGTCCTCGAGGAAGCAACTGTTCTTGACTGTGACATTGCGACACACGATGCTCTGGCGCAAACGGCAGTTTTCGCCGATATACGAATGCGGCCAGATGATGGTGTTGCTCACCTTGGCGTTGTCGTCGAGGATGACATAGCGGTCGATGACGGCGTGGTCGTTCACCAACGCATTGGCCTTGAGTTTCACCTCGTCACCGATGAAAGCCGGCCCATCGATCTGGACCCCCATGCCGAACTCCACGCCCTCGCCAACCCACACGTTGCCGTCGCGCCGTCCCGGAATGTGGCAGTCGACCTTGCCGTCGAGGACGTCCCAGTTGGCCTGCATGTATGACTGGATGTTGCCCACGTCACACCAGTAGCCCTCTGCGACCACACCGAACAACGGCTGACGCCGGCGCAGCATCTGCGGAAAGACGTCCTGAGACCAGTCTGTGACGCGGCCGGGGCGGATATGGTCCAAAACCTTGGGCTCGATCACGTATATGCCAGTGTTGACGTGATCGCTAAAAACCTCGCCCCACGAAGGCTTCTCCAAGAAGCGCTTGATGCTGCCATCCGGTTCGGTTACAACGACCCCGTACTCGAGGGGGTTGGGAACACTCTTGAGTACCAGGGTGGCCTGCGCTCCCAGCCGCTTGTGCTCGGCAACCGCCCACGTCAAATCGATGTCTGTCAGTGAATCTCCACTTATGATCAGGAAGGTGTCGTCGAGCAGTTCAGCGGCATTCTTCACGCTCCCGGCGGTGCCCATGGGGCGGTCCTCGACGACGTATTCGATATTCATGTCGAGATCGCTGCCATCGCCAATGCGATTGCGAATATCGGCGCCCAGATAAGCCAGGGTGACGACCACATCGGTGATGCCATGGCGTCGCAATAGCCGCAAGATGTGCTCGATGATGGGTATCCCCACAATCGGCACCAACGGCTTGGGGTACTGGCTCGTCAACGGCCGCAAGCGTGCCCCCTCACCGCCGGCCATGACAACCGCCTTCACTGCGAAGCCTCCGCGAGGACGCCCCAGCATCGCTGCTGGACGCGGACCCGACACTCGATGATATACGGCTTGGCAAGCGAGACTGAAATAGCGCCTGCCCTACACGACATCGACCGCACCCACTCCTTGCTGGATGGCCATGAAGCGCAGCCGCTCGATCAACCCCTCGATCACATTGGGCCAGGAGAAATCCGCCGCGTCACGACGCGCCACGCGCCGCAAGGTTCCGGCCAGTGCTGGACGTTCGACCAGACTGCGCAAGGCGCTGGCCAGCTCGCCCCCCAGCTCGGTCTCGATAACAATGGCATTGCCATAGGGTCGCGCGTACTCCTCGCCGGTTGCCCCCACGACAGCCACGCCCCCCGCAGCCATCGCCTCGAGTCCCACCAGACCGAACGGCTCGTGGCCAGAATTGGCCAGCACAGCGGTAGCGGCGGCATAGATCTCGGGAATGACACTGTCGGGCAGAAATGTGCACAAGTTGACAACTGCGCTGTCTTCGGTTTCGGATAGTGCTCGCGCCACCCCCAACGCACAGGCAATGGGTTCGGACCAGTTGGCCACCCCGAGCCCGAGATAGCCGGCATGGCCAAGTACGTCGTTACCAAAACCCTCGATCCCCCCCCGCATCAGTAGGCGCGCCGGCAAACCTTCCTTGCGTAGCTGAGCGACAGCGTCAAGCGCCTGGTGCCAGCGTTTGTCAGCACTAAACCGACCAATCTTGAAGGCCAAGCATGGAGTCCCAGCGGCGTGTTCGATAAGCCGCACCGCGTCTTTGTCGACAGGCCTGAGAGAGGATTGAGGAATGCCGTTGGGCACGACGACAGGGTTGACACCATATGGCCACATGACGTGCTTCATGTACTTGCTCACCGTCGTCACCCCGGCGGCAGTGGTAAGCGCCGGCCAGTCGATCTCGTCGAAGCCAAAGTGGTTGTTGGCATTCCAAAGCAACACACACGACTCGCGCAACCTCTCGGCGCGAAGCAAAGCATCCAGCCGCACACAAATCGCCGCCGTGTGCCACTCCTCGAAGAGCACCAGGACCGTGCGCCCCGCAGCTGCCGCGGGTCGCACCACTTGGTCGATCAACTGGTACGGCAGGCTGGTGGTGAGCGCCGCTAGCTTGTCGCGCTCACCCTCGTAGACGCCAGCCGGATAGCGCCGGCTGACCTCCCGAATGCACCGCACGAGATGGACCCCGTCATCGTCCTCCTGCCCGGGACGTGAGGGATCGCCGACAAAGAAGTAGGTGGTGTCGAAACCCAGGGCCGCAAAAGCACGGCACATCTCACGACCGCGAACCCCCAGACCGCCTGCCTGGCTGTACTGGTCAGGTCCCTCGAACGACACCATGGCCACTTCGAGAGTGCTGGGCTCAAACATTCGACGACAGTTTAGACATCTACTACTACTGGCCCCCGAAGAGCCGCCCCGCGTTGCCGCCGAGAATCGCCCCCATCTCCATCTCTGTCAAGGATGCTGCCTGCATAGCTGCTTTGTAGCGCGGCATGTCGAGCAGCGGATAGTCACTGCCAAAGAGGATCCGCTCATAGCCGACCATGTCGATCAGGGCACGGTACACCGAAGCCGCGTAGACGAACGGCTGCGCGGCGGTGTCGAACCATAGCCGGGAGCAGAGTGCACGAACTTCGGGCATATGCGCGTACAGCGGCAGCCCACCTCCAAGATGAGAACAAATCAGGGTCAGCTCCGGATTACGCTGTGCAAAGTTGGCGACCAGATTGGGAGTGGCAGTTCCCTTGCCGGCGTACTCATGCCCCACGGGCTCGCTGCAGTGCAGATTCCACGGCAATTCGCAACGCAACGCGGCGTCGACCACCGGCTGCAACCGTGCCTGGTCCGTAAGCGTGAAACCCTGAGCGTCGGCATTGAGTTCGCCGATGCCCCGCAACCCGATGCGAGCGCAACGCTCAATCTCGGCCGGTGCGCCCGGGTCACCGGGCGAAACAATGCCAAAGCCGATGATGCGCCCCGGAAAGCGCCGCTGCGCCGCCGCAACGTAGTCGTTGGCCCCGGCACAGAGTGCGGCGTCAGCAAACGGCCAACTGAAGCAGATCGCGGCATCTATGCCACGCGCATCGAGCCGCTCCACCAACGATTCGGCAGAGAGCATGCGCGCTCCGCCCGCATGGCAACGGGCAAACCAGGGGTCGTGCGCCGCCACGGTTTTGGGGTTGTCGCGAACTCGATCGGGAAGGATATGGACGTGTGCGTCGATGATCATGCCAGCCACTGCCCCTGCGCAAATATCGTGACGCCCCAGACAAAAAGCATCGCGCCTATGGTGACGATGACCAGGCGAACCTCACGCCAACGGCGAGTGATGTCGGCCACAACGATGATGGCGGGGAAGAGTTCCAGTTCGTAACGCGGTACCGATCGCCAGAAGCTCAGCGAGACGGCCATCAGGATCACAACCGAACAGTACGCCGCGAGAGACCGGGCGAACCGAGGGGCCAACCACAGCGCAAAGCCGGCCGTGATGCCCAGAACCCCGAATAGGAGCTCGCAGAAGAAGGTGAAACGATCGTCGCCATTTGACGCGATGAACGTATTCCAGGTGGACCAAAAGCCATCCCAGGGCAAGCCAAAATTAATGCCGAAGAAGAGTTGATTGGCATGGAGCAAGGCCAGCCCGTCACCAACATGAAAGTGCATATACAAGACAAAGGCCAGCAGTGGCAATGGTGCGACCACCAGGATGAGGGCGTCGAACCGCCAGCGCAGGCCCCGCTGGCTCAGGTACTCGATGAGCAGGGCAGCGACAACCGCCACGCCGGTGATGCGCGTCGAGCAAGCCACCGCCGCCGCCAGTGAAGCCAGCACGAAACGACCATCGCGCATGTAGTAGAGGGACGCCGCAGCCGCGGCGATGAACATGCTCTCGGTGTAGACCGCACTGAGGTAGATGGCGAATGGAGCCAGTGCCACCAGCCAGACGGCAAACCTCGCGACACTGGGATCGCGCTCTTTGTCGACAAGACGGTAGATGTAATAGAGCGCCACCGCTTCGGCAACCAGGCTGACGATGAGGCCACCCACCACACGGTCCCCCACGACCGAGCCGGCCATGGCGACAAGCAGCGGGTAGCCGGGTAGGAACGCGTCATCCGGATCAAGCCGGGGCAGATACCCGTGGTCGGCTATCCGCAGAAAGGTTTGTGTGTCCCAGTGGAAGAAGGCGGAGTGGAGGGTGTCGTTCCAGGCAAGTCCCGTAAACGCGGCGGTGAACCATGTGAGCCACACAATCGCCCCCAGGATCAAGATTCGCGATACCACAAGCGGCGCCACAACACGCCGCCAAGCCTCGATCAGTGGTCGTTTCATGGCTGGCGAACATCGTAGACAACGATGTCGTCACTGCGGGCCACGACAGGGAGTGATTGCCTTGCCCACCAGTCGGAATCGATTACCGCAACTCCGTTGTTGCGGCCGGCACGCAGGTCCGTCTCGACATAGTCGACCCCGTACGCATGCAGGATGCCGGCAATGGGGCAACCGGGATCGGCAAGCGTGAGCCTGCCGCACCCCTGCAGCACCGTCGCCGTGTCCGAGGGCCGGGTGCCCAACACGGTCCCATAGCTCCACAACCACCCGTAGTAGCCCATAACCGTGGTGCGACCGGCAAGCGTGAGGATTGGATCCTGCGGCGACTGTGACGTGACAAATACGGCGGTGCCCGGTGTCCGCGCCGCCACCTCACGGGCGAGTTCGATGTCGGCGACGGAGTCCAGCACAAAGGGTCCCGCCACCTGCGACCGCGATGTCGAAGCCTCCCACGGCGAAAGCCGGATCAGGCCGAGCATCCCGCTACCCAACACGCTCGTGAGCAAAACCACCGACAGTGCCACGCCCCACCACCGCCGACACAGATGCACCACGACACACCCTGTCAGCAACCCGACGCCCAGGTACCAGTAGGCGAAGAGCTTGGTGTTGTCCCAGTCCCACGACTGGAATACAACGACGTTGGCCATGGCGAAGATCAGGATGCAGCCCAGCGTGAGCGGCAGCAGTTGCCGGGGGAAGGGTTCGAGAAGCCTCAAAGCCACGGAGCCCAGGCGACCCGGGATGTATCGAGCTATGACAGCAATCACCACGAACGCAGAGAGTGGCAGCGCAATGCCCAGGTTGACGATCCAGAAACCCCACCAGTCGAGGTGAAAGGGCAGCACCAGGGAATGGCCGATGGCCTCGATGATCCCGGCCGGCGAGACGCTAAAAACAGAATCCAGGCCTTGACCCAGTTGGCTGGGATCGAAGTGATAGCGCCAGCCAACCGCAACCGACGGATAGATGTTGTTGTCCTGAGTATCGCCATGCGGAGCCAGGCTCAACTGCATAAGCCGCGGCGCCGCCACCATCATGGTGGTCACTCCAAAGACGATCCATTCCCGACGACGCCGGAACACCAACAGGGCCAAGAGGATGACTGCCAGAGCAATGAAGCTGTGGACGTGGTACAGCGGCAGCAGGCCAGCTACCACACCGGCAACGCCCCAGACCAGGAATCTCCGACGCTGGCCGTGAAGTGCGACGACGAGAACGAGCAGGACCGCAACCACCATGGCAAACGCATAGAGGAACCCGCGCTGCGGCAGCCACCATCCCATGAGC
>JACWAJ010000014.1 GCA_014874355.1 bacterium
GGTGTTCCATGACCGGCCACGTGTACCAGGCCGAAGCGTAGGGGTGGCCATGACATTCCTGCAAGTGGTATTCGAGCCCCGCCCGCATGTTGTCGATGATGCTGCTCACCGCCTTGGCGGGATCCACAGTGGAAAATGACCCTATAAGAGTTCCCACGTGTATCAACGGCGGATTGACCGTGACGGCAGTGCCCGTCAACCCCGTCGTGCTGACCTCACACGCGGTGAAGTGCCAGTACGTCTGTGGAACCGTCAGATACCGGGACCACGATGCACAGAAAACCACGCCCACAATCGCCACCGCGGCAACGTAGTGCATGGCCCGCCAGCCACCACCCGCCTCACGCCACAAGTCGGGCCCGGGGTCAGGGCGAGACCGGAGCTGCCGCAGCCATCCGATCGATTTCACCGCCCAGGGTTCGATGTAGCGCATGGCGATGAATGCGACCATGAGTACGGTCGGGGCCAGCGCAGTTAGTTTGGCCGCAAAGGCGAGACCGCAGACCGCAGCCATGGCATAGAGCGTCACCCGCCATTGCGTCCGGGTCCGGGCTTGCCAGTGCAGTAGGAAAACGTAGTAGAGCAAGGCCGCCCAGAAGATGGCAATGATGTCAATAACTCCGGTGCGCGACTCGACCAGCGCGAGACCGTCGATGCATACAAGCGCACCGGCCACGGTGGCGAAGAACCGATCGCGGCGCAGCCGGAACGCAATCAGGTACATGAGCCCGGCCAGCAGGCTACCGAAGATGGCGGTACTGAGACGCCACGACCAGGGGTTGAAGCCCAACGCCTGTAGCGGTGGGGTCATCAACAATTTGGTGAGCGGCGGCTCGGGGTCGAAATACGAGACCGCCGGCTGATGCAGATCCTTGGCGGCGTCAACAGGGAAGTAGACCTCGTCGAAGATGAATCCGCAGTAATACGCTGTCTCAGCGGGATTCGTCGGGGATGCGGCCTTCGCCGGGGCTGCGACCTTGTGCGGGACTACGCCAGGTGGCACCGGAACGTCAGCGCATCCCCCTGGGTTGTAGGGATAACCCAGGCCCTTCGCCACCACCGTGGGACCCTGGAACGGGTGGTCGAGGGCTGGAATGAACACCGGCGAAACAAAGCGGATCAGGAACGCCACCACGATGAGTGCGCCAACGATCAACACATCTACCCGCCGCAGGTCCAGAAAGCCACGCAGGCCGGCGCGCACGAGTGGCTCGTCCGCCGGATCCCACATACGCGTCATCGCCCCGGTCGCCGCTTGCGCTTGCTCGGCGACGGCTCATACACGGCTGGGAAAGAGCCATTATCCACGGTCGGCGTCGCCAGGGTGGCTGCTATCTGATCGCGAAGTTCGCCGGCGCCAACGACAGGAAACACCAATTCCTGACCGCACACCGGCCGCGTGCCGAGTTTCTTGGTCAACCGCGCAACGCCTATGTGCTCAGGATCGACACGCATGGCAATCGCCGGCAGCGAGACCCAAACTCCATGCGGGCGGGGTAGTTGATTGCGCTCGGCACCCTTATAGAACTTGCCGAGGGGTGCGACGTGAACACCAAGGACACTTGCCGAATCGAGGCGGAGACGCCTCCAGGCAACCCGAATGACGACCCGGTTGCCACTCGCTCGTACGTAGGAGAATCGGGAGCGCAACCCCATGCCCAGTGCCACCCCAAGCAGCACGAAGGCCAGCAATCCGATGAGATTCCAGATGTCGGACTTGGGGAACAGCGACCTGACGACCGCACTCACCGCAAACACACCCACAATCGCAAGGCCCAGCTTCTTGCGTACCCGCTGCCAGGGGTCCAGGTCATAGAGGATGCGGTGACGCGGCGCGGCCATGGAAAGGGAGCATAACCAGCCCGCGAACGGTCGCCGGGTCAACGGTGACGGTCTGGAGACGGCCTATGCTTTCCGGCATGCCGAACCCGCCTCGCCTTCGACCCGCATCTTCGGCACGGCACACCCGGCCGGGCAGAGGAGACACACGATCGGGAACGCCGGCCGCCACCACGCCCCAGCCACTGCTAAGCATCGTGGTGCCCACCCGCAATGAGGCCGCCAACGTCAGGCCGCTGTGGGATCAACTCAATACGGTTCTGGCCGGCACCGATTTCGAAGTCTGTTTCGTGGACGACAGTGACGATGCCACGCCGACGCTGCTAACCCAACTCGCCGCAGCCAATACAAGACGCGTCCACTGCCACTTCCGCAAGGGCGCGGAGCGGGTCGGCGGCCTGGCCACCGCCGTGTTCACCGGCCTGCGCCTGGCCCAAGGCCGGTATGTCTGCGTAATGGACGCCGACCTCCAACACCGTCCCGACACCATCCCGGCCATGCTAGCCGCCGCCGAGATCGGTGCCGACCTCGTCGTCGCCAGCCGCTACACGCAAGGTGGCAGCCGGCGCGGTCTCGACGGGCTGGTCCGCCGGCTCGTCAGCCGCACGGCAAATCTCGTCGCACGCCTACTCTTCTCCGAGGCACGCCGCAGCACCGATCCGCTCTCGGGTTTCTTCCTCTGCCGCCGGGATCTCATCAATGGAATCGAGTTCCGTCCGGTCGGATTCAAGATCCTCCTCGAGCTGCTCGTCTGCGTCCCACGACTGCGCGTCGTCGACGTTCCGCTTGATTTCGCGCCTCGTGCAGGCGGTGCGAGCAAGGCCAGCACACGGCAGGGTGCACTCTTCGTGCGCCACCTTGGTTCCCTCTTCTTCCGGGTTGACGGCTCGGCCCGCATGTGGAAGTTCGGCCTCGTCGGCCTGTCCGGATTGGCCCTCTTCGAAGGGCTGCTCTGGCTACTCACGCGCCTAAACCACGTCGATTCGCTGCTCTCGTTCGCCGCCGCGTTCGTACCCAGCCTGGCGTGGAATACCGTGCTCAATCGACGGTGGACTTTCGCCGACCTCCGCCATCAGCTCGGCAACCGCGAACCCTTGCGGTATCTGGAGCATGCTGCGGCCGCCGGCGTCGTGATGTTCGTCGCCTTCCTCGCCATGATGCACGCCGGCGTCGACACGATCCTGGCCGGGCTGCTGGCGGCGCTCATGGCCATGCTGATCAACGGCCTCACCAACTACCGGTCGACTCACCGGCTTCCGGTGCTGTGGAGCGAGGTCGCCTTCGACAAGAATGTCAAGGACGCGCTCGATCAACTGGCAAGGCGGGTCGGTGCCGACCGGGCTTACGTGCTGCCGCCCCGACGACCGGGGGGGCCGGGTACGGTGCCCGGCGCACTGTTTGACCGTGTCGTGTCGCTGCAACGCGGCAGCGTATTCACAGAGACAACGTCGTACCGACCTCAACGCCGCACCAACATCGACGTCGCGTCAACGCTGCTCGTTCCGGTCGTCGTCAACAGCGCGGTCGCGGGAGTCGTCGTCTTGGAACGTACTGCGCCCCGAGGTTTTGGCCCGTCGGCTCTGGGTACGGCAATCGGTGCCGTGGGCTCCCTGGGACCGAGCCTGCTCCGGGCCTCAGGAGTTCACGAAACCCATCGGATGCGCGCTATGGCTGCGCGGCGGCGCCCCAAGGTCTAGCTGGGTGATCCTCAGTGGACCGAGGCATCGTGCGTTGTCTGGACATCATCCAGCGCGACAAGCGCACTTTTGCCATCGCTAACTACGACGCCCGTCGTGTCGTACTCGTTCCAGCCGCACACGGCGGCGTCTGACTTCTCGCCGGCAACGATCCCACAGTAGTAAGTCACCCCGTTGGTCTCCCGGAAGACGACCCGCGACTGGTCGACGCTGCCGCCCATGGATTGCGCCAAGCTGGACAGGTAACCGCTCAACGTCGACCGGCTCTCCGGCTGAACCACCCCCTCAACAGCAACGAATGACAACTCAAGGGCGAGACCCTGTCCGGTGGCGGGCCGAGCGTAGGTTCCGCCCTCTGTGTGCGTGACAGTGCCCCCAGTGCCAACACTGCTCCTCGCCGCATCAGTGAGAGCGGCAGGCAGTGTCTTGCCGACCAGTTGATAGGATCCGATCTTGGCGGGCTGTCCCAGCGAATGCGTTGGGTGGATCAGGTTGGCAAGCCAGTTGTGACCACCAAAGAGGGCGATCGCGACAAGAGCACAAACAATTACGACAGTACCGCCCCATGTCCAGAGGCCAAGGTTGCGCACACCACCCCGCCGGGCGGTATCCGATCGAACATTCTTGCCGCTTGGCTGGAGCAGGTAGCTTGAGTTGGTGTCTGACTTGGCTCCTGGAAGCGGCGGCAACCCAGTCAGCGGCACGTCATTGGGATTGGCTGGTTCAGGCACGGAAAAGAGTGGGTCCGACGTGTCTCGCTGCGGACGGATCGACCAGCCGGCCCCCCCAGCAGTTGTGCGAACCGGATCAGGTGGCGGGGGCACATCGGAGGGCAGGGGAGAACCCGGGCGACCATCTTGGTCGGTGCTGCCAGAGCCTAGAGGCGCGCCACACAAGAAACACGAAACGGCGTCTTTGACGCTGATACCGCCACACCGTGAGCACCTCACCCCTTCAGCCACCAAGTTCCCCTAAAGACTGCGCCGGACGCTTCGTCCGGCAGTCTATGCCGCCCACCGTCGGTTGCGCCTGCACATCGGTGGACCGGTCGGCGGAGCCGGCTAAACACACAGGCTTGTGTGATACACTAATTTGTATGGGGTGTTACCCCAACCTGCCGTCGGCCTCCTTCAGCCCCTCCTGATGCGAGTGCCGACGGCTCCCTGCACATGAAGTGGCTATGCGATCTGACGCTGCCCCGAGGGTGCGCTGACACCGCGGCCCCGAAGCCAGCGAGCCACGCCATTCAACGCATTTTGTCGCGTCGGTTCGGGCATGTACGCAGCATTCAGACTGTTACGAGCAATCGTGGCCAGTTGCCGGTCGCTAAGACCGGCAACCTTGCGCGCCAGCTCGTACTCCTCGAGAACCGACTTCGCGAAAAATGTCGTGTCATCAGCGTTGAGGGTGACGGCGACGCCCGCCTCGACCATGCGCCGCAGCGGGTGCGAGATTACGGTAGCCGCCACACCAAGGTGAACATTGGAAACCACGGCAATATCACAGGGGATCTGCAGGCGGACCAGCTTGCTGATCAACTTGGCATCCTTGATTGCCGTGGTGCCATGTGCCAAACGATCCGCATGGGTGAGCCGTAGCGCGTCCGACACCGACTTGGGGCCGGCCGTCTCGCCGGCATGCGGATCAATCCGCAAGCCACCGGCACGAGCTATGTCCACCGCTTCGACCATCCGCTCGTGACCCCAACTCTCATCCCCGCCATAGCCGAAAGCGACCACACCGTAGCGGCGCATGCGTACCGCGAACTTAGCCGCTTCCTTCAGGTAGGAGGCATTGCGGGCACGATTGGGAGCCATGACATAGCCGGCAGTCATGCCGTACTTCCGCGCCGTTGCCCTGAACACAGAGTCCATGCGCCGGAAGAGCCGTTCAGGCGTCATACCTAAGGTCCGGGCGGCGTCATGTGGCATGAAACTGGGTTCGGTGTGGACGACTCCGGCGGCCGCCTCGTCTTCGATGAACTCGCGACAGATGCGATCGATATCCTCAGGGGCCTTGATGAAATCCTGAACGCGGTGGCACTGCACGAGGAAGGTCTTGATGCTGTCGACACTCTGGATATCCGCCACGAGCGCCTTGACAGCGGCATCATCCATGCCGGAGCGTCGCGCCAGATCTTCGACCGTGCTGAGCCGGATACTGCCGAACAGGTGAACGTGAAGATGCGCCTTGGGGAGAGTTGCGAGATCGCGGGTTCCGTCTATCACGTCGCTGCCTTTTAGGCTGCCCCACGCCGCGGGCAACACCACTCGTAAGGAACTTGGCGCGTGGGCCAGATCATGGGCTATAGGATACGGAATCCACACGGACATCGCACGGACACGCCGGGGGCTTGCCTCGAACCCATCCCGGAGTGCCCCCAAACACCAGCGACAAGCCCAGGAGGGCCTTATTCGTGAGCATCGTGTACCAGCTCAACCAACTGGGGCTGCGTCTGCCACCTGCGGCCACGCCCGTGGGCGCCTACTCCACCTGGACGCGCACCGGCGACCTCATCTTCCTTTCCGGTCACCTCTGCAAGCGTGACGGAAACATTGTGACCGGCAAGGTCGGTCCGGGAGGCAACCTCGACAGCGCACAAGCCGCCGAGCTTGCCGAACTCTGTGGCTTGGAACTACTCGCCACGCTTGACGCCGCAGTTGGACTCGACCGCATCAACAAGATCGTCAAGCTCGTCGGCTTTGTCAACTCCACGCCTGACTTCACAGATCACCCCGCGGTCATCAACGGAGCCTCAAATCTCATGGTCAAAGTGTTCGGCGATGAGATCGGTCGGCATGCTCGCAGTGCCATCGGCGCCGGCTCGCTCCCCCTCGGGGCCGCCGTCGAGATCGAGGCGATCTGCGAAACCGACTGAACAGCCTGTTACGCTCTTCCCGACGTGACCACACAACCACTTCCTCGACACTCCACGTTTGACGCCACCAGCGACTCGCCGCTGGCTTTCGACTACGACCACGTCGGCCTGATCCCACGCCGGGCATCGACGCTTTCCCACCGTGCCGATGCCCGGCCCGAAGTCCAGTTCGGCCCGGTCCACCTCAGCGTGCCACTGCTGGGATCTCCCATGCCCGACGTCTGCGGCACCGACATGTGCCGCGCCTTGACGCGGCAGGGTGCCATGGGCATCCTGCATCGCTTCCAAGCCATCGGCGAGCAAGTCGCCGAGTTCTCGGCTGCACGGGAAGGACTCTCCGACCCTGTCGCGATTGGCGCAGCGGTGGGTGTGACCGACGACTTCCGCGAGCGGTTCCAGGCGCTCTATGCGGCAGGCTGCCGGATCGTTTGCATTGACACGGCCAATGGAGCCCATACACAAGTCGCCCATGCCATGGACTGGATCAAGTCGGAGGCCGGCGACATCTTCGTAGTCGCCGGCAATGTGGCTTCCGGGGAAGCCTTCACCTGGCTCGAAGAACGCGGCGCCGACGCCATCCGTGTCGGCATCGCCGGTGGATCGGTCTGTGAGACGCGGACGGAGACCGCCGTCTATGTGCCCACCCCGTATGCCGTGCACCTGGCGGCCAAGGTTCGCCGCCGGGCGCTCATCATCGGCGACTCCGGTGTGCGCACCCCCGCCGACCTCTGCAAGCTACTGGCGCTCGGTGCCGACCTCGCGATGGTCGGCTCTGCTCTCGCCGGCACCAAGGAGGCACCTGGACGGGTGCTCATGGTCGACGGCAAGAAGTTCAAGATCATGCGCGGCGCCGCATCGTTCTCGGTGCAGCAGCAGGCCGGAAGGTTCGACCCCGCCTACGTCGAGGGATCGGAGACGCTGGCGCCCTACAAGGGAAAGGTCGAAGACGTCATCGAGCGGTACCTCGCCGGGCTGCGCAGCTCGATGTCCTACATGGACGCACGCGACCTGGCAACGTATTGCCACAACGTCGACTTCGTGCGCCTTAGTTAAGAACGTCGGCGGCAAATTAAGCCACTTTGGGGACCGCTTTGTCCGTCCACGGTCCGTTGCGTAGGATTACGCTGCCGGATGAACGCTCGGGATACCGGGTTTCACCATCTCGCCATACCGGGGGCACATGACCACGGCCGACACCGTCTCTTCCCGCTACATCCGCCACCTCGCCAGCTTCGAGAGTTGCCTCCCGCAGATTGCCCGCTTCGCCTCTGTCGGTGACTGGCGTGGCGCGGAAACAACTGGTTCCAATCTACATTTTGAGGCGGAGCATCCCGGCACAACCAAACCGTACCGGCTGCACCTCTCCGCGATAAAAGTTCCTGGAACGGTCGGCGGCGTCAGCGTCAAATGGACCCAGGCACGGGTCGAGGCGCTCTTCCCTGATGACACAACGCCGTCGCAAGAGGAGAAGGCTGCCGCTCGTGCCGACGCCGAACGCGCTATCAGCGCCCTTGAGACGCGCCTGCAGCGCCACGTGCCACGCGAGTTCACCCAGGTGATCAAAAACGACTCTCGCGTGAACGGATCACTGGTCAGCCTGGCATACAACGCCAGCCGTCACCTCGACAACCCTGCCGTATTCAAGGGGCTCGTCGAGGCCGGATCATGGCAGGGTTCCACTCGCGACGCCAACGACGTGACCGTCAACCTCCAAATCCGGCTGAACCGCGCACCGACCGAGGCGGCCCAACAGTCACTCACCGTCGACGCCAGTGTCGCGGCCGAGGATTTCGGACGCCTTGGCGAACGCACCGCCACCGCAACATGCGAAGCGGCGGTGGACAACCTATTTGGCCATATCCGGCAGCAACTAGTTGGTGGACGCACGAAGATCGCGTCCACCGAGGTGGTGGCTCACCCCCACATCATCGACAACATCTTCCACTCCGGGAGCAGCGCACTCTTCGACAGCGTCATTGAAAGCAAACTGGGTGGGCCCGGCGAAGGGCGCCTATTCTCAGGACCGCGCAACCAGCGGCAGATCGTCCAGACGGTCGACCCCGCGACACGTGCAGTGATCGACATCGGCCTTCCACCCACCAGCGACGGCCATCTGAATGCAGCGGTTCGCGTCAAACTGGAGCGAACCGGAAACCGGCATGTAGCGTTCAAGCCAGAGGAACTGGCGCACTGGCAGGCAACCGTCGACGACATCTCCGATGCCCTGGCAAAGAGCACGGCCCAGGAAGCAGTGGCACCGGCATTTGAAGTCGACGCCGGAGCCGACACGGTGCACGGCATGCTGAAGCGACAGCTTGCCGAATGTTTTCCATCCGACCGTGTGCTGCCCATTCACACCGGCTTCGCGATCGACAACTTCGAACTTGCCGATCAGGTCTTCGGCAAACTCGAAGTCCACATTCACGCAGTCGGTGAGTGGAAGACCCGAGTGACCTTTCACGGTGACATCTTCGGTATCGGCCTGCCCCGAGAGCCTGGCGCGGCCGACCAGTCACGGCTGGCGCTGCGCGACGCCATCGCCAAATCGGCAACCGAGATCCACCGCCAACTGAACGCCGAACTGATGCCTCCGGTTCCAGGTCGCGGCATCGACTTCGGGTAAACCCTGGCGGGAAGGGGGGGATTCGAACCCCCGGAGGGGTTTAACGCCCCTCACCCGCTTAGCAGGCGGGCGCTTTCAGCCGCTCAGCCACCTCCCCAGAGAGAACGTCAAGTATACGGATCGCGTGACACCGACCTTAACGATGACAGACGTGATCCAACCAGGATTGTCGCTCTCGACAATGTGCACCGCAGTTGGAACCACGGCCTGGGCATATTTCAGTGTTAGCGCGTCAACTGTGTCCTTTCTCTCAGATGCCCATGCCTTTCCGTCATCGCCGCACTTGGCGACATTGGGCACCCCGGTCGCCTGGCTCGCATTCCATGAGTTCCCGGCAACCGGCCCGTAGTTCGAGGTGGCGGTGGCCGACTCCGCCCACTCGCTTATCAATTCGCCCGGAACGACAGGTGTCGCCGTGGTCGTTGATGTGGGACTCGCCTTTGCCGTCTGGGAGGCGGCAACCGTCGGAGTGGCCGGCGTCGATCCGCACGCAGCCGAAAGCACCCCTGCGAACAGGACCATCACGACAACCGGTGGCTTGTGCATACCGCCTCCTAACCAAGCCAGGACTGGCTTGACGCAGCGAGAGCCTACCGTAGCCGGACCACCACACCCCATGCACGTGTCACCCTGCCCTTCACCCCATAAACTGGACCCCGGAGGGATGCCGGAGCGGTTGAACGGAGCGGTCTTGAAAACCGCAGGGCCACGAGAGTGCGCCTCCAGGGTTCGAATCCCTGTCCCTCCGCCACCGTCCACTCATGATCGAACCGTCACCCGGAGCAGGGAACTAAAAAGCCCTTCGGTGCCACCCATCGCGTGATCACCCGCGTCCTTGAGTTCAAGGACGAATTCAAGAACTCAGCTCTGGCCCCGATCGCAGTCGCAGTGTGGAGTGTCTACGTGGTCCGGTGCATCCGCCTCATCCGGCCTGTCTGGCGCGACCTGGGATAAGCCCAGTAGACTCGTGCGCGAGCAAACGCACCCAACCAGGAGGGCTCCCAATGGTCGTCGATGCAATCAGCTGCCCAAAGTGTCAAGCCGCCATGCGATCGGTCGAGCGCAGTGGAGTAGTGATCGATCGCTGCACGGAATGTGGTGGCATCTTCCTGGACCGTGGAGAACTCCAGCGACTCATGGATGCGGAAAGCTCGCACAACGACAATCGCGAATCGCGTGGGAACAAGGACGACGACGAACGGAACCGCTATGGGCGTCGTCGTGGTGGCGGCGGTTTCCTCAGCGGCATGTTCGGCGGCGAGGACGACTGACGGTAGACGGCTGACGGTAAGGGAACAACGATATGGGCGGTGAAAAGACTAGGGGCGCACCTAAAAAACAGGCGAAGAAACCCAAGGCGCCATCGACAGCCAAGGCTGCACGACGCGCCGAAGCCAAGAAGGCCCACCAAACAACCCCCAAAGCCTGAGTTCGGGCGGTTTTCGACGATGCGTCGGCTTCTCGTGGCTGCCGGCCTGATTTGCGCCCTGGCCACCGCGTGCACCGCTCCCACGGGAGGCACGCACTCATCATCCGCGCCGGCCACCGCCAAACCGCTGCCAGCCCCGGGGCCGAACGGCAAGCTTCCCAATCTGGAAATCGCCGCGCTCTACTCAGGCGCGACTCCCAATCTATCGGCCTACGACTCTTCTCGCCTCCGGGTGATCGTGGCCACCGGCGGGATCGTCCCAGCACGGCTCACGATGCACGCCATTCGCCAGCGTGGCAACGACTTCGCATTTCCACTCGCGCAGGTGAGCGCCATCCTTCACGAGGGCGATATCACCCTCGAAAACATCGAGACGCCGCTCCTCCCCAACTGCCCTGACGTCACCACCGGTTTCACCTTCTGCGGAGACGCCCGTATGGCGGCGCCGATCGTTGCCGCCGGAGTCAATGTTGTGGCCAATGTTGAGAACAACCATATGGGCAACTACGGGACTGAGGGGATCCATCAGACCAAGCAGGCGCTCACCGATGCGGGGACCCAGATCATCGGCTACGACCAGATAGTGGTGAAGACGGTGCGCGGCGTGCGATTCGGCTTTGTGGGAATGAGTTTCGTCGGTACCCCCCTGGATCCCAACCACCTCAAGCAGCAAATCCAAGCCGCTCGGGCAAAGTCAGATGTCGTGATCGCGGAGTTGCATTGGGGTAAGGAGTACGAAACCTATCCGACACCGGCTCCTGGGCTCGCCCCCGACGACCCCAAGGTGGTCGGGCGCTTGGCGATCGACGACGGCGCCGATCTGGTCGTCGGAACGCACACCCACTGCGTGCAGGGAAGCGAGTGGTATCGCGGCCACCTCATCACTTTTGCGCACGGCAATTTCCTGTTCGACCAGGATTGGAGCATCGGTACCACGGAATCGGCGGTGGGACGCTACATCTTCTATGACAAGTCACTGGTTGCCGTGCAGTACATCCCCATGCACGTTGTCGATCGCGTGCAGACGCAACCGCTCGATCCCACCACCGGAGAAGGGCGCAGCATTCTCGACCGGATGGCGCGTTCGTCCGAAGAGGTGGCGGGATTGCGTACGCCCTTCTTCCCGGATCTTTCGGACGGAAATAACGCCTGCCCCTAGCCGGCACTATTGCATCGCACCGCTGTCACCTTCTGGCAAGGTAGCGCTCCATACAATGCAGTCGAGCCATGCAGGCGAGTGGTCCCCACAACCGCATCGGCGATACATGCCGTATAGGGGCGCGAACCAATGATCTCGGTCGGATACCTCGGGAAGGAGCTCAGGCGGCGATGGAGCCGCACGCTGGTGACCGCGCTCGGACTGGCGGCCGGTGTGGGTCTGGTGATGGGCATCATGGGAGTCTCCAACGGTCTGACCGCCGCCCAGAATCAGGCGCTGTCACCACTGTCCACCGTGGGTACCGACGTCATCGTCACCCGTACGGTTGCCCCCGCGTCGGCGTCCTCGTCGACAGCGTCGCCATCGGCCAGCCCATCAGCCTCGACGCGGCAGCCGCAGGGCGGTGGTGGGTTCTTCGGCCCCGGTGCGGGTGGCAGCAGCCGGGGAGGAGCGGCCAACCAGATCAACGACTTGAACGCCACCGACCAGGCCGCCCTGCTCAATGCCAACTCGTCGATCCTGACCGACCTCTCCAAGCTCGGTCCCGCGGGGACGGCTTTCACCCACGATTTCTTCGTTCCGGGAACTTTGATCACCTTTCCAGACGCCGCAGTTCAGGATGTCGCCAAAGTCGAGGGTGTGCAGTCGGCGGTTCCCGGCCTTTCCCTGCAGGCCTTGCGTGAGTCGGGAACGGTGCCGGCGCTTACCGACACGGTGACCACCGGAGGTCAGACCCTCACGGCGGTGGCCCGACCGGCGCCGTTGACCGACGCGGAGCAGGCGCAGGTACGCGCTTGCATCCAGGCAAGCGGTGAATTCACCCCACCTGCACCGGGCAGCGGGACCAGAGGTAGTGGTGGTTTCCCCCGCACCGGTGGGGCCAATTCCGCCTTCACCAAATGCCTGCCGGAGCGATACCAGCAGTACGAGGCCCAGGTGGTGGTGCCCGAGCAAACCATCACCCGGATCCTCAACCCGCCCCAGACGGACACGCAGTCCAAGACATACACCGTGGCCGGAGTGAACCCATCCGATAAAACCACCGGCCTGATCACAGTCGATCAGGTTGTGTCGGGCAGTTGGTTCACCTCCAAACCCGCCAACGAGATCCTCGTCAACACCGCGTACGCCAGCACCAATGGCATCAAGGCAGGGCAAACCCTGGCCATCAATGGCAGCAACTACACGGTTGTAGGTCTGGTCACGCCCACTTTGACCGGGAACATCTCCGACATCTACTTCGACCTGAACACCTTGCAGGCGGTTTCGACCAACGCGAACCGTGTCAACGAGGTTCTGGTCAAGGTCACCAAGTCGAGCAATGTCGATGCCGTGGCCGCGGCAATCCAGAAGCAACTTCCCGGTGCCCAGGTGTTGACGGCGAAGTCGCTCGCCAACCAGGTCACGGGCAGCCTCGCAAACGCTCAGTCGCTGGCCAACACGTTGGGCGGTGCGCTCGCGATCATCATCCTCCTGGCCGCCTTCTTGATCGCCGCCCTGCTGACGATGTCGAGTGTCGCCAAGCGAGTTCGTGAAATCGGCACCCTGCGTGCCATTGGTTGGTCACGCGGCCGTGTCGTGCGGCAGATCATGGCGGAGACAGTCGGAATCGGAATCATCGGTGCTGTTGTGGGCGTCGTGGTTGGCTTGGGGGTTTGCGGTGCCGTGGATGCCTTCGGCCCGACACTCAACGCCACGACATCAGGGCTCAACGTAGGCGCCTCCACGGTGAACCTGTTTCATCAGTCCAGCGCCGCCTCGGTCAGTCAGAACATCCATATGCAGGCGCTTCTGAATCCTCAGATCGTGCTGATCGGAATTGCAGCAGCACTGGTGGGTGGGGTAATTGCCGGCACGTTTGGAGGCTGGCGTGCGTCCAGGCTGGCGCCGGCATCAGCCTTGCGAGACCTTGGATGATGAAGGAATCAAAGATGAATGAAACGACGGCAAAAACGGAAGGCGCTGCATTGCTGTACGAACTTCACGGAGTCGAACGTCGCTACCTGAAAGGAGCGGCCGAAGTGATGGCGCTTCGCGGCATCGATCTCGACATTCGCGCCGGGGAATTGCTCTCCATCGAGGGTCCGAGCGGCTCGGGTAAGAGCACCCTTCTGCAATTGCTGGGGGCCCTCGACACGCCTACGGCGGGAACCGTCCACTTCGAGGGGCAGGATCTCTCACGCGCCGGCGAGAAGACCCTGACGGAGATTCGCAGTGAACGGATCGGATTCATCTTCCAACAGTTCAACCTCATCCCCACCCTCTCCGCCGCGGACAACGTCGCCATTGCCATGGCGCCGCGACACGTCTCCAAGTCCACGCAACGTGAACGGGCAGCGGATCTGCTCTCCCGAGTCGGGTTGGGGGAACGTCTCGATCACCTGCCTTCGCGACTTTCCGGCGGGGAGCAACAACGAGTGGCAATCGCCCGCGCCCTGGCCAACCACCCCGAGGTGATCGTCGCCGACGAGCCGACGGGAAACCTCGACACCAAAAACGCAGCCGGGGTGATGGACCTACTGGTGGGATTGCAGAGTGCGGGAGATGTGACGCTCATCATCGCCACGCACGACCCCGAAGTGGCTCGTCATGCGAGCCGTCAGATCCGCATGCGCGACGGACGGATTGCCAAGCATGCCACCGTCGCGTAGCGAACCCGAACGCCTCAGGGATTGACCCGCTACGCCGGAAGCCGTGGCTGCGGCCAATCCAGCCGTCGCGCCAGGAAGAGTGCGACGTAGACGAGACTGACGAGCACGGGCACCTCTATCAGCGGGCCGACAACGCCGGCGAGCGCCTCGCTCGAGGTGGCTCCGAAAACACCCACGGCGACAGCTATTGCAAGTTCAAAGTCATTGCTGGCAACCGTGAACGACAGGCTCGCCGTCTGCGCATACGGGAACCCCATCAACTTGCCCGCAGTGAAGCCGAGGAACCACATGACGGCGAAGTAGGCAAGTAGCGGCTGTGCAATGCGGACCACGTCGAGCGGCTGCGAAGTGATCTTGTCGCCCTGGAGCGCGAACAAAAGCACGATCGTGAAAAGCAGGCCATACAGGGTTATGGGTGCGATCCGGGGGACGAATTGCTGCTCATACCAATCGAGCCCTCGCCGGCGCAGGCCGATCCGCCGCGTCAGATAGCCGGCGACAAGGGGAATGCCGAGGAAGATCAGTACGGTGCGGGCGACCTCCCAGATACCAGCTTCGAAACCCTGCGTGTCAAGACCAAGCCAGCCGGGCAGGACTGTCAAGTAGAAATAGCCCAGCACCGCATAGGCGACGACCTGCAAGAGCGCATTGAAGACAACCAGCACGGCAGCGCGGTCGCGGTCGCCCTTGGCGATGTCGTTCCAGACGAGGACCATCGCAATGCAACGCGCGAGGCCGACGATGACCACACCAGTGCGATAGGCGGGCTGATGGGGCAGCAGCAACCAAGCGAGCGCAAACATCAGCGCCGGGCCGAAAATCCACGAAAGGAAGAGCGCTACGCCAAAGAAGCGGCGGTTGCTGACGCCATCATGGCTCATCCTGCCCAGATCCTCGTAGCGCACCTTGGCCAGAACGGGATACATCATCAGGAGCAGTCCGGCGGCGATGGGCAGGCTCACCGTACCGACCTGCAACTTGGCAAGCCAGTAGTTCAGGCTCGGCACGAGCGCGCCAAGCCCGAGCCCGGCAACCATTGCCACGCCGATCCACAACGGCAGGAACCTATCGAGCACCGGAAGCTGAGCGATGACGGTGGTCTTGACGGCATCGCATTCGCCTGATGGCCGTGTCGCTGCAGACATTGGGACAACTCCTCTTGGTGGAACGCAGACATATCGCCCAGACCGTCGGCCGGCGCCATAAGCCGGCAAATCCGGGGTCATCATGCACGCGATTGCAAAAGCGGTGCCGTCACAGAGGGTACACCCCAAGCCCTCTGGCGCGCAGCACTAGAATGAGGCCGCGAAATGGCACGATCGCACATGGCTATGACTTGGCGCACGCTGGTCTCGCACAGGTGGGCCCTCGTCATCGTCGGTGCCTTTGTGTTACTTCGAGTTGTGTCATTCGCTGAACCGACGTGGTATTCGGACGAAGGCACTTACGCGAACATCGGCTGGGCATTGAACCACGGCGCACGTCTCTATGTGGATGTCTGGGACAACAAGCCCCCTGGGGTGTACTGGTTCAGCGCATTCCTGATTGGAAACCTGCCCGTAACGATTGCCATGCCTCTGGCGGCCACGCTGCTTACAGCAATAACCGCTGCATGTGTAGCTATGATCGGCCGGATCCTTGGCGGGACACGGATTTCGACCATTGCCACACTGGCATATGTCGTGGTTGCCTCCCTACCGAATCTTCACGGCAACCTCTTCAACGCCGAGCTCTGCGGTGCGGCTGCCGTGGCATTGGCCGTGGCCGTGGCGTTGCGCACGACGACATCGCTCAGGTGGAAAGTCATGGCGGGTGTCCTTGTCGGTGTGGCGGTACTTTTCAAGGCGGTATTCGCGGTGGACGTTGTGGTCGTGCTGGGGATTCCGGTGATCATTGCCCTGGCAGACGGACACCGACCACTGACTGCTCCCAACATGAAAGCCGCGCTGGCGATACTCGTGGGCTCGGCGCTAGCCGTTGTCGCCGCGGTACTGGTGCTTCTGGGACAGGGCGTACTTGGCCCCGCGATTACCGTGTTGACGCAACACGATGTCAGCTACGTTGCTGCATACGGGAGCGGCACTGTATCCGGTGTCGCGGGAACTCTGTTGACGTTGATACGCGTTGCGGTACCTATCGGCGTCGGGATTGGCCTCGCCGTGGTACTCGCGCGTCGCCGGCACAAAACCGCAGCTCTGCTCGTATGGTGGGCGGGATGGGATCTCGCCGCCGCCATGGTCAGCGCACGAGGGTTTCCCCACTACGTCCAGCAGGCCGAACCCGTGATCTGCCTGGCACTGGCAGTGGCATTGTCGGCGGTGTGGCGGCGATGTGGGCGTCGACGCCTGGTCGCCGCAGCAACGGTGGTGGCCGCCGTCATCACTTGTGAAGCCGTGCTCTGGATACCGCTGGCGGAAATCGCCCTGGCAGACGGACGCGGCCTCCCCGGACTGATTGACGATGGCGTGGCCACCAGCCGGGTGCCCGCCTACTACGCCGACGGCTACCGGCGGGTGCTCGATCCCGCCACCTCCCCAGCTTTCGACGCCCTCTTCCCCGCCAATCTCACCCTGCAACGCGCCGCGGTGCAGATCTTCGACAGCCATTCCTCCCCGGGAGACCGTGTCTTCGTATGGGGATCGATTCCCTGGGTCTATGTCCTTGCCGAACGGGTGCCGGCAGGCCGGTATACGGCGTTGAATTCAGCGTACTACGTCGATAGTTCAGCGGAGACCACATTGCTCAGTGACCTGGAGGCACATCCCCCCACCGTCCTTGTCGTGGAGGCCCACACCACGCCCAAGCCCCTGCTCGACTTTCTCGAACGCCATAGGTACCAGCGCCAGGCCAAGGGGGCCGCGGGAAACGACTACTGGCTGCTTGTCGCATAGGCCTCGCGCACGCCAGCCGAATGCCCTGACTTCCGCAGATAGGTCCCTATTTCAGGAACGCGCTGACCGCCAGCCAATGGAGAACATGGAAATGCCGAAGGCATCAAACAGTGTGCCGAGCACAAGCTCGGCACCTTCCCAATACTCCCCAACGGCCCTGACCTGGCGCCGCAGAGTGCTGCTGGCGAATGCAAGGTCGAGCTGCCCTGGATGCCGCCGGATGTCCACGATCTCGCGCGCCCGGTCGAGGAGAAGCTCACGCTCGAGGTCGTCGTGGGCTGTGCCGACATGTTGCACCAGGCGCTTCTTCCACCTGCCGCCGACCAGGACCTGCTCCATGACCCGAATCCGGATGGTCTCGCGGTATGACGACTGCTCGACGAACATCCAGCAGAGACTAGATTAGGTGA
>JACWAJ010000015.1 GCA_014874355.1 bacterium
ACCACGTACAGATGGCCGCTGTCGATGGCCCAGCCGATGAATCCGAACAGAACCGTCGAGATGAGCGCTGTGAGCGCCACATAGATCCCAAGTTCCTGGTGGCGGCGATTGTGGCGGTAACCCGATTTCATCCTAGTACTCGGTCTGCAGGACGCTGGTGCTCACCAGTTCTGGGTGAACCCAGGTGAAAAAGGGCGTCCAGGGAGAAAACGTGTAGGTAACCTGGGCCGACACCTTTCCGCTGGGGCGGTAGTTGCCGGAAGTACAGTTGGAAATTGACGCCGCCATAGCGGGATTGATGTAGATATAGCCTGCGTTGGGGCCAGGGGTACTTGCCGCCCTGGCATTTCCGTACGTCGAGTTAGGGTCGGCCTTTAGATCGGTGTTGGGGGCGGCCGCTATGGCTGCGGCTATCGCGGAGCAGTCGCTTTGCTTTGACGTTACCAGGGTGAGTTCTTGTGCGGCTGCGTCGGCGGCTCGGGTCAGCGTGTTCTTGGTGGCGATGGCCCGTCCGAAGTCGACGGCCGCAAAGATCACCGTCAACCAAATCAAGAAGGTGACTGCGGTCTCGACAAGAGCCTGTCCCGCGCTCGATCTCTTGGTCCGTGTGGCCCGCATTACTGACCCACTTTTTTAGTGCCCGCTGCCCAGCAGGTTGAGCACCTCAAGCGCGGCCGGTCCCAGGAGCACCACGAAGATGGCCGGGAAAGTGCAACCCACCATGGGGAAGAGGATTTTGAGCGAAGCCTTCTGGGCGTTGCTTTCGATCCGCTGAATGCTCCGGGTACGCATGTCATCCGCCTGGTCGGCAAGGATCTGGGATATGGGCGTGCCCAGCTCGCCGGCCTGGTTGACCGCCCGGGTGAAGCGCATCAACTCGTCGACACCGCACCGATCGCACATCTCCTGCAGGGCTTGGGCTTGCGGCAGGTTGAGGCGCGTTTGGGCGAGCATTAGATGCAGCTCTTGGGCAAGTGGCTGATTTTGGGCCAATTCTTCGGACAGCCGCCAAAAGGCGGCCGAGAGAGTTGTGCCGGCAGAGACACAGGCGCTGAGGATGTCAACCGCATTTGGGAGGGCCATGCGTATCAACCGCTGCCGGGTACGGATCTTGCGGCTCAACCACATCCGAGGTCCCGTGTATCCCAGCACCACAGTTAAGATTGGGACGAGGTAGGCCAGCGTGCCGCTGTTCCGTAGCAAGAAAAACAGCATGGCTCCGATGATTCCGCCGATCCCGAGCACTGTCAGTTGCAGCAGCAGAAACTGACCAGGCGTCAATGAAGATCCCGCCATGGCCAGCTTGCGCGTCAGGGCTATCGTCGTGTGGAGATTGGAGGGACGCATCGCCATGGAACTGACAGCTTTGATGAACGGATCGACAACTCGAGTTCTGAACGGCGCCGCCATCTCCAATTCGACTGCGGATGTCGGTGCCTGAGACTTGATGTAGCCCAGGCGCTCCTCAACCACGCTTGGCTGTGTGGCGACAATTGCCACAAGCGCGATCAGTGCCAGGAGTACGATGCCGGCAACAATGGCAAACAGGAGTTGAATGTCCATCAGAACTGGACTACGCTGTTGACGATGCGTTGCATTATGTATGCACCCATGCCGATCGAAATTCCCGCGCCGGCGAGCATTGTGATGCCGGTGGTCACCATCATTGGTGCGAAGTAACTGGGGCTGAGGACGAGCAGAATCCCAGTAAGTCCCACTGGCAGCAGCGACAGGATGACTGCAGATGCGCGTACCTGAGCGGTGAGGGAGCGAACGTGTCCTCTGAGCTTGAGCCGGCTCCGGATGACGTCGATCTGCCGGTCGAGCGTCGCGGTGAGGTTACCGCCGGCCAGATGGTGAACCCGGATGGCAATGACGAGAAGCCGCACGTCGTCCGAGGAGTTGCGCTCGACAAAGTTGTGTAGAGCGGTACTCTGGTCGAGGCCGAGTTCTACGTCACGCGTTATTCTCCGAAACTCCAAGCCGCAGGGGTCCGGAAAGGTCTGGGCCACCCGGGAAAACGCCTGGAGCAAACCCAGTCCGCTTTTCATCGCGGCGCTGACATTGGCCATGGCGTCAAGGAGTTGGCTCTCGAACAGGCGCTCTCGACGTGTACGAAGAATCCTGAGCAACCCTTGCGTAGATATGGGCCCGAGGCCAAGCCCCACCAGCAACATCACGAGACTGCCAAAACGCAGGCCCAAACCAATACAGAGCAGCACTGTCCAAGCCACTTCCAAGAACAGCCACTCGCCAGGTCTGACATTGAGGTTGGCCTGTTTCAGCGCGATGCTGCGCCGGTCGGCGGTGGGTATCCGGCCGGCCCAAGAACTCAGAGCCTTGTCGACGAGCTGGCGGAGACTGGTCAGCAGCGGCTCGCGTACTTCGATCTCCGCTTCCGGGGGCTCCTGTTGGAGATAGACATCAAGGTCTTCGCCGCCAGGTGACTCCGGTGGGGGCTGCGCCTCCGCTTGGCGCAAGTCTCGCCACTCAAGGCTTGTCCATACACCAAGCATCACCAAGCCGATTACGGCAGACGCGATACCCAGGAAGGCGAGGCCTGACATGGCTACGGGAGTTGGAACAGTTGCGACACCCGTCCAAGATCGATCTGTCGGTCGTCGGATGGCGGCACGTAGTCAGTTGTCGGCAGGTCGCCCTTACCGAACTGATCGCGGGGGCGGAGCACGTAGCGCATCGAGACTTTGCCGGTGCCAGAGGCACTGGTCGTGCTGCCGCTGTTGCCTGCGTCCAGCAATGTTCCCATCATCTTGGCTTCGCCGCGGGTCAGCTCCACCATGAGCAACTTGGGCGTGGCTCCGGCCGCGGCACTGGCTGCACCGACCTTGAGGACGAGGACATCCTGGAAGCCGTACTTCACGAGGGGGTTGTCGGAGGTGAGGTCCACCAGTATGTCGATGCGGTCGCCGGCAACGATGTAACCACCGGCGCCCGTCATCTCGTCGACCGGGAGCGACATGGCGACATCTCCGTCTTTCAACTGGAATCCGGCCTTCGCGACTGTTTGGGCTGAGTTCGCGTCTGACGTCAGCATGTCTGAACTGATGATGGTGTTGGCTGCGACGTGAATTACGACGAACTTGCCATTGGCCTGAGTTTGCTGCAGGAGTGCGCCCGAGGGGACGGTGTCGACGGTGCGCTCCACCAGGGTGGTGTTGTCGGCGGTCAGCGCCGCTCCTGCGGCGAGGTCTTGTTTGGCGACCACTACGCGTTCGGTTTGTCCGCTTGATGGCGTTCGCCCGAGATAGACGGACAGTAGGACCAATGCGAACACCAGAGGAAGTCCGAGCCCGACGGCGAGCAAGATGCGCCGTCGTCGCGTTTGAGGTGTGGCTATCGACACGGCACACTCCTGAGTGGTTGAAATATTCTGGATTGTCCGAAATCCGGGTTATACGAATAAGGCCAACTAAGTATAAACCTATCGGTAATAGTCGCTCACTGACGACTCTGGCTGCCGCAATGCTGCACTAGCCGTCTATCACATAGACGGCGGCGCCGGCATTGGCGTACTTGCGGTCACTTTGGGCGGGGGCCGGTGCCGTTGCGGCCAGCACGACTACGTCGCCTGGGTGCAGTGCCGATGGATCAAGAATCTCCGTCTGAACCATGTGTAGGGGCGCCAGCAAGGCATTAGGGCTTGCTGGCGTCGGTTGTGCCGGTGGGGGGGGCAGGAGGGCAAAGGCCGCCTCGATGTAGGGCTGGTCCAGGTCTTGGCTCACGAGGTGGACTGTGTGCCTTTCGGCGACCTGCCGGGCTGCGACGAGGGCGTCCAGGTAGCCTGTGTTAAAGGCAAGGGCGACGCCGGGGCGTATGGGATAGGCGGCATACATGTCCACGTTGAACCAGATGCCTTCACCCAGGACCGCGCCAATGGTCAGTGCCAGTGCCAGAGTGGATGCGGGGCGGAGCGTGCCCCATCGTCTCGGCACGGCCAGCAGTGCGTGGGCGCCGCAGCCGGCGAGAACAAGGGCGAAGGGCAGCATCGTGGCGGCTCTTAGCGCGTGTGGTGTGCCGTTGTCCGTGAGCGCGGCCGCCACTGGAGCCACGGCAGAGCCAAGCAGCAGAAAGCGTGGCAGTGGTGAAGCGATGTGCCGCAGGCACCAGATGACGCCCAAGACCAGTAGCGGCAGCGTTCCCAGCAGCAGCATCCCGGCAAAACCGGTGTTCTGGCGCGGATTGGAGTCGCCATGAAAGAAGATGAAGTCCAGCCCAAAGTATTCCTGGTAGTTGGCCCAGAAGCGCGACAAGGCGACTCCGAACGCCGGGTGGTCCCGGGTGATGCTGATCAGGTCGTAGCGCGATGTCAGCGCGGTGGGATGAGCGAGCCACCACAGCCCAAAACCGGCATAGCCGGCCGAAATCGGTCCCAGGGTCACCCACCAGTGCTTTCGCCAGGGGTAGGCATAGCTCATCCCGAGCATGACGGCAAAGAGACCGATCTCAAGCCGGGCCGTGCTGTAGGCGAAGATGGCGACAGCCAGTGCGGCACCCGCGCCGAGATACCAGCGCCACGAACCCGAATCCGCTTGCGCAAGACACCAGAGCGCTAGCGCGAGCAGAGCCACCATCGAGATCACCTCGAAGCCGACTCGTGATTCCAGGGTGAGCCATGGGCAGAGGACGGCCAGCAGCAGCGTCAACCATCCGGCTCTGTCCGAGAGGCACATGCGCCTGACGGCCAGAGCCACGAAGATGCAGGCGGCCATGCCAAACAGCGCCGCGGGCAGCCGTTCGAGGAACACCGACATTCCCCAAAAACGTGAGATCAGCGCCAGAACATAGATGTAGACGGGGTTCTTGTACTCGCCAAAGGCTTCTGGGTATAGCGGCATGTGGATGCCGTGTTCATCGACGCCGTAATGACCGAGCGCCCAGGCGTTGTAGCCGATCGAGGCTTCGTCGACGTACAGTCCTGGCGGGGATCCCACCAACCCGACGAGGTTGCGTGAAGCGATGCCTGCGAGCAGAACTCCATAGAGCAGCGCGACGTGGTGCCGCCTACCCCAGACCCAGGGCGCGGTCACGTGCGCAGCGCCACCTTAGGGCTCGTGCCGGAACAACGTCGGCAGATACGCCGCCGAGACCGCCGAGGCCAAGGAGCCGAACGAGTATCGCAGTGATGGTACCGGTAGGTACCTGAACGAGAAACGGAGAAGGCGACACCGGCAATCGGCGAGGATCGGCGGATGGAGGTGACGAGGTTGTTCCGGCACGAGCCCTTATCGTCGAGCTCAGGTCCGATCAGTCGCTCTGACACTTACCGCCGCTGCAGAACCAGTCGTAGGTGTTGTAGTCCCAGATTATCTCGTTGCGCCGAACGCCTTGCAGGTTTGGCGTGTAGGCATCAACGATCACCTGCCGGTAGAGCGGAATCTCAGGGATTTGATCGGCAAGGATCTTCTCCGCCTTGATGTAGTTCTGGGTGCGGATCTTGAGGTCGGCTGCGTTGTGCGCGGTCTCCATGGCCTGGTTGAGATTGGCGTTGTTGATACCGGTGTAGTTTTGACCGGTTCCGCCGTTGATCGAGGACGGGACATTGTTGTTGCCGGCGTTCGCCCCCGAGCAGGCGGCAATGGTGGTCGGGCTGCTGCCCGAGGCCGAGTCGTAGCAGCCGACATACCCGGTATAGAACGCATCGGGGTCGGCGGGTGCCGACTCGGCCAGGGTGTCGGTGTACATCGCCATATCGAACTGGTGGGTTGACAGCGTTCCTGCGTCTGCGAACGAGCCGAAGAAGATATCCGGCTTGGCGTTATTGAAGGGTTCTGCGACCTTGATTCCGATCTGGGCGAGGTCGGCCTCGATAAGCGGTTCTGTGGCAACGCGACCCGGATCGTTACTGGTGGTGCCGAGCGTCAGCGTGATGCAAGTGTTGTCGGGGAAGGCACGGTACTTGCCGCCGTCGCATTGCGGGGCGTATTTGAAACCGGCCTTGTCGAGCACTGCACTGGCTGCCTGAGCGTCATAGCCGGCCTTGGCAAGGTCGGGTGAGTCGATGTACGCGGCCCCGAGGTAGAGGAATGAGTCCTTGGGGATCCCGGTCTTGCCCGAGGCTGCAGTGTTGATGATGCCCTGGCGGTTGATCGCCATCAGAATGGCACGCCGGATATCCTTGTTGGCGAGGTACGGGCTGTGTTTGTACCCGGCGCCGCAGAGGCTCTGGCCGCCAACCCAGAACTCCTGATCGTCACAGAGGTTCAGGTCGATCTTCTCGGCGCCGGCGTCCGGGATCGGTTGGACCTGGAGCTTGCCGCCCGATTGGGCGTCAAGCAGGCCCTTGAGGTTGGAGAGGCCCATGTCGAAGCCGGCGTCGATATTGCCCGCCTTGATGGCGGCCACCTCGGACGGCTGGTCGGCTACGAACTTGAATACCAGCTTGTCGATGTGGGGCTGGTGACTCTTGTTCCAGTAGTTCTGGTTGCGGACATAGGTGACACCGGAGGAGTCGACGCTCTGCATGACATACGGCCCGGTGCCGTCGATGAAGTTGTAGAGGGTCTCTCCCTGGGGGGGCGTCTTGTAGGCGCTGCTGGCGTTGCTCCCCTTGGTGAGATCGGCGTTGAACTTGAATTGCGTGATGTCGGCATTCTGCGCGAAAGCCTTGTCGAGCATGCTTGCCGGCAGTATTCCCATGACACCGGAGCCCAGAGAGAGGTAGGGTCCGTACTGCGACTTGTAGTCCACCACCGCAGTGTGGGAGTCCTTCTCGGTGCACTTGATGGTGCGGTCCCAGCCACTCGTGCTGTACAGCCCGGTGGGGTTGTTGGCTCCGTACTTGAGCCAGAAGAACGAGAATGTGTCGCAGACGTCATGGGAGGTGAAGTCGCTGCCGTCGTGCCACTTGACGCCGGAACGGAGCTTCCAGGTGACGCACATCCGGGCCTGAGGGTTGGTGCAGCCGTTGGTCCGGACGTCACCGTTGTCGGTGGTCGGAACCTCGGTGGCCAACCAGGGCTGCCAGTAGCCGGCTAGCGACTTGGCGCTTTCGGTCTGATCCTCGGACCGGTACCAGAGCAACCCCTCGGCCGAGGGTGCGTCGATGAGGTAGGAGAAAGTATTGCGCGCAACAATGCCGGCGTTGAGGAAGGTATCCTGTGGGTCCCAGACGCCAAGGGTGAGCGTTCCGCCCGTCACCGCTTTGGGGTCTTGGGTTTCGCCACCGGTTTGCGGGTTGTTGCTGGGGGTGCTACTGCCGCAGGCGGCGAGCAACATCGTCATGGCGCTCAAGCCGACCACGATGCGGCGCCGCGTCAAGGGGCCTGCCATTTACATCTCCCTACTCAAGGGTTGGTTGTCGAACCGACACAGTATCAGCCTGGTGGTCCGCCGGGGACCACTGGACCTACTCCGTCAACGCTTTCGGCCGGAGCCGGACCCGCACCAGCAGGGCATCGAGGCGCTGCAGCCAGGGCTGGCATTGTCCGGTCGCCAGCCACACGAGCCCGCCGCAGGTAAGTCCGAGAAGGAAGCCACCTGCCACATCGGAAACGTAGTGGACGCCGACGAAGACTCTCGCGAATGCGGTGAAGACGCACAGGATGGTGGCGACGATTCCCAGTGGTCGGGAGACGAACCAGACCACAGCGCAAACCGCCCCCAGAGCGGCCAGATGATCTGAGGGGAACGATGGGTCTGGGGAGTGGGCGATCAGTGGGCTGAAATGATCTGCCACAAAGGGCCGGGACCGGTCCCAGACCGTTCCAATAACTACACTCAGCCCGATTGCGGCTAGAACCGCGATTCCAGCGGATATGCACGCCCGAAGGCCCTGGCGTTGGAACCAGAGAATCCCGAGCAACACTGCAGCGCCGAGAACCAGATACTGGGCGGCGAACACCATTGCCGAGTCCAAGGCCGGCGTTCGGCCCGCAAGATCGTGAATGTTTGAACTGAGGCCGGCGATCGGTGCAATCATGTAGGCGGGTGAGACTGGGGGCACCACCGGGATGTTACACAAGCGTGCCACGAGAATGCTCAGCCAGATCCCCACGGATTGCGCTTTTCTTGGCATCATTGGGCCTAAATCTGTCAATTGACCTTGAGGAGAGTCACCATGTCCGTAGCCCCACGGCAGCGAGCCAACAACTTGCTGGCGTTTTTCTTTGCCGTATGCGCGCTCATCTCCGGAGTTGGAGCCATCTTCTACCTCACCCAAGACACGAGCTTCTTGGCGTCGGAAGGCGGCCATCATCCGATCTATGCGACTGTTGCCGGCATTGTGTTTGTGGGCTGTATCGTCGCCGCTGAACTCTTGCGTCCCAAGAAGCCCAAGGCCTGACGCCCACGTTGGTCCCCGACGTGCGCGTCGGGTTGCTCGGACTTGGAACGGTCAACACCGCGGTGGCCCGCCGTTTGCGTGAGGAGGCGGCTCTGCTTGAGGGCCGCAGCGGCAAGCGACTCAGCCTTGCGGGTGCGGCGGTTTTTGACTTGGGCAAGCCGCGCGATGTCGATCTAAGCGCCGGCATCGGCATAACCGACGATGCCCATGCTCTTGCTACTTCGGACTCCGTCGATATCGTCGTCGAGGCGACTCCGGGTACGGATCCAGCACGGCATCTGATCGCGGCTGCGCTGGATGCCGGCAAACATGTAGTCACTGCCAACAAGGCGGTCATGGCAACCTACGGCGGCGAACTGTCGGCGCTGGCTTTGGCCCACGGCGTCGAATTGCGCCATGGGGCCTCGGTGGGGGCCGCGGTGCCGATCTTGGAACTTCTCGACAATGCTTTGGCGGGAGATCGCATCTCGAGTATCGAGGCGATCTGCAATGGAACCACGAACTTCGTCCTGGAGCAGATGCAGGCTCACGGAGCCACGTTCCAATCGGCGATCGAAGAGGCGAAGCGGCTGGGCTTCGCGGAAGCGGACCCGAGCATGGACGTCGACGGCTGGGATGCGGTCTTCAAACTGGTGATCCTGGCCGCGCACGCCTGGGGCGCCGGCGTGGAGCCGGGCGAGGTCCATCGCCGGGGAATTCGCGATATCGCCGTGGACGACCTGCAGAGAGCAGATGAGATCGGCGGTACCGTCAAGCTTCTGGCCCGGGCGGTGTGTGACGGCGGCAAGGTTGAGTTGTCGGTCGAGCCGGCGTTCCTCAAACTTGGCGAGCATCCGCTGGCGGATGTCGGTGGCAGCGAGAACGGCTTTCTCATCAACTCTGACCTGGCAGGAACTACACTTCTGCGCGGTGCCGGCGCGGGGGGCGACCCCACGGCGAGCGCAATCGTCAACGATGTCGTGGCGCTGGCGCGCCTTCGGGCAGCCTCTTAGTAGGAGTTCCTGTGGGTCTTTCCGTCGGCATTGCCGGTTTGCCCAACGCGGGCAAGTCAACGCTCTTCAACGCTCTCACCAAAGCCGGCGCCGCGGTCGGCAACTATCCTTTCACGACCATCGAACCCAACACGGGCATCGTCGCCGTTCCGGACCATCGCCTGGAACTGCTGGCGGAGATATTCCACCCACCCAAGGTTATCCCTGCCACCGTGACGTTTACGGATATTGCCGGGTTGGTGCGTGGCGCCAGCCGCGGTGAGGGGCTAGGCAACCAGTTTCTGGGTCACATTCGCGAGTGCGACGCAATCGCGCTTGTGGTGCGGGCCTTCGAGGACGCCGACGTGAGCCATGTGGAGGGATCGGTGGAGCCGATCCGGGATGTCGATGTGCTGGAGTTGGAGCTGATCCTTGCCGACCTGGATTCGGTCACCAAACGACTTGGCAAGTCTGAACACTCGGCCCGGCTCACGAAGGACAAAGCTGAGGAGCAGATAACCACGCTGCGACTCGTGCGTGACCGGCTCGATGCCGGCGAGCCGGTGAGGACGATGGGCTTGAACACGGAGCAGATGTCTCACATTCGCGACCTCTGGCTGCTTAGCGCCAAGCCGCTCATCCTGGTCGTCAACGTCGACGACGACCATGCCACCGACACATCTGTGGCGTCCGCTCTCGAGCAGCGCGCCAAGGCCAGCGGGGGGGACGCGCTGCCCATTTCGGCGCGGATCGAGGCCGAGCTGTCTGAGCTTTCACCCGAAGATCAGGTCGAGTTTCTGGCAGCGTTGGGGGTCGAAAAGCCGGGGTTGCACCGTCTGGCCCGCGAAGCGTACTCGCTGCTCGACCTCATCACGTTCTTCACCGCCGGAGAGAAAGAGGTACGCGCCTGGACGCTACCTCGGGGCGGCACGGCCGTCGATGCCGCCGGCACCATCCACACCGACTTCGCCAAGGGGTTCATTCGAGCCGAGGTGATCGACGCGGCAACGCTCATCGAGCTGCGTTCGTACGTCGCCGTGCGAGAGCATGGCAAGCAGCGCCTGGAAGGACGCGACTACATCGTGCAGGACGGGGACGTGGTCCATTTCCGTTTCAACGTCTGAACGGGGTGGGCAAGAAGGCTGGGTTAGCTCAACTCACACGGACGCGCGGATCCAGCACGGCATAAAGGGCGTCTACAGCGATGTTGGCCACGACCACGAACATGGCGGCCAGGATGACGATCCCCTGTACCACGGGTAGATTCTGATTCTGGATTGCCTGGACCACGGTCAGGCCGAGGCCGACCAGAACCTCTGAGAGGCCTACCACTAGCCATATCCGCAGCCCTCCTACGAGCATGGAGCTGTTGCTCATACGGAACCAACGAGTCTTAAGACCATCGTCGGTAGTGGTACCGCGAGATGCAACAGCTCGCCAGCTGTTGTGAGGGACGTCTACGGTTCTGTTCACCCGAGAAGATCGCGGGCGATGGTCTCCCATACGCCTGTCGAGAGGCGCAGTGTTTCCTGATCGATCCTTTCGTCGTTGCCGTGGAGCATCGCCTCCCACTGCGAGAGTGAGATGCGATCGCTGAAAAGGCCGAAACCGTATCCGGGAATGCCGAGTTCGCGGAAGAACCGGAGGTCGGTGCCGCCTGTGGCGAGCGTTGGCAGCAGACCGGCGCCAGGGTAGAACCTGGCCGCCGCTCGTTCCATTGCTCTCCAGAGTGGCGTGTTCGTGGGCGAGATCGAGGCGGAACCGTCCTGGATGGCCTCAACTTCGACGTCGCCGGCGAGATCGCCGAGCGCGTCAGCGAGAAACCCTTCGACGTCGCCGGCTGTCTGCCCGGGCAGCTTGCGGATGTCAACCTCGAGGACGACCCTGTCGGCGATGACGTTGGTCTTGGTCCCACCGTGGATGACTGTGGGCGCTGCCGTCATATGGGTGGATGCGTGGGCTGAGGTCGCCAGGCCGGGTGGCATGTGGGCCAGCCCATCCCAGATCCGTTTTGGGTCCAGCAATGCGGCTGTGAGTTCGGCATCGAAGCCCATGACCGCCACAAACTGCCGCCAGGCATCGTTGATCACCGCCCGCGGCCGGAACTCTGCAATCCGGCGCACCACCTCGGCAGCCTTGACGACGGCATTGTCGGAGCCGAGGGGCCGCGAGCCATGTCCGGGTGTGCCGCGAACTGTGAGCCGGCGCCAGCCGACACCCTTTTCGCCGGCCACCGCCGACAGACGCGTGCCTCCGGGAGCGTGCACGGGGATGCCGCCGGACTCGGTGAGAATGTAGTCGGCGGTTACCGCTTCTCGAGCGTGCTTGATCAGCCATTGCGCACCGTACGTTCCGCCGGCCTCCTCGTCGGCGACGCCCAGGTAGATGAGCGTGCCGCGGGGACGCCAGCCGGAGCGAGCCAGGCGAACCGTGGCAATCGCCATCGAGGCCGTGATGTTGAGCATGTCGACGGCACCACGACCCCACACCCAACCGTCTCTGATCTCGCCGCCGAAGGGGTTCATCTGCCAGCCTGTGGCGTCGGCAGGGACGACATCGGTATGGCCCATCAGCAACAGCGTGGGGGCGTTGGCATCGGTGCCCTCGATCCGGGTTACGAGCGACTGGCGACCCGGCAGCGGTTCGAATGTCTCTGTCGGGAGGCTGACGGCCTCAAAGAGGTCGCGCAGGATGGCCGCGTTGCGCGACTCGTGGCCTGATTCGGGCGTACCGTCATTGACGCAGGCGGCACGGATCATCTCCTGCAGGAGTCCAGTTACCTCTGCCGTCACGTCTAGGGTCATGCTCCGTCCATCGTAGCGGTCTACTCTGTGGCCTGTGACCACAGCTAAGGCGTTGCGTCTAGCCGTCGACCCCCGGCTTCCGGGTGCTGTCAACATGGAACGTGACACGGCTGCGCTGGAGGCGGTCGCTGCCGGTAACTCACCGGGGGTTGTGCGCGTCTACGGTTTTGCGCCGGCGTGCCTCAGCCTGGGCCGGCTGCAGGACGAGACTGACGTCGACTGGGAGGCGTGCCATCGCGACGGCATTCATGTCGTTCGCCGTCCCACCGGAGGCCGCGCGGTCCTCCACGATGCCGAGGTCACTTACTCGGTCGTTTGCCGAAACGACGACGCGGACTTTGGGGGTGACGTGCTGACCTCGTGCGCGCGCATCCATCTGGCAGTTGCGGCCGGTCTGGCGCGACTTGGAATTGCGACGACTCCCGTGGCGCGCCATGTCGATGAGCGCCGCGAAGCCCGGGCTCGTGTGAGCGTCGCCGATTGCTTTGCCCGGCCCTCATCCCACGAACTGGTCGACCACGACTTGCGCAAGCTGGTCGGTTCGGCTCAGGCGAGGCGGGGTGACGCCCTGTTGCAGCACGGCTCGGTGCTGCTCGACCCGCCTCAAGCGGTGGGGTACGTCACCCGTGAGGCGACCGGCGAAGGAGAGGGCGTTCAAGAAAGGGGTCGGGTGAGGCAGGCCACCGTGGGCATACGTGCGTTGCTGTCTCGCGATGTCAGCTTCGAGGAACTGCGGAGTGCTCTGGTTGCCGGCTTCTCCGAATATCTGGGTGCACGCCTTCATCGGTAACGTCAGCGGAAAGCAGGTCGCCAGATGGCAGGCTATGTTGCCCGGAAGAAGATTGAGACCTTTGCGAGAACCTGGCGCCTGCTTCCCGTCGGGCCTCCGCCATGCCCGGGGTCAAGCCCCACATGTTGTGCCCAGGGTGGACCCTACCACATCATCAAGGGGTAGGCCAAGTGCGACGCCTGTCCTTACGCCGGCAACGGTCGCCGGCGGCGTGCGAAGAGGCCGCGCTGCGCTACGCTTGCGCCTGACATGCCCAAGAAGACCAAGCGATCGGTAAGGAAGCGGCCTGCGAGTCGCATCACGCCAACGCCGCCGCCGGCCGACGAAGACGTGAGGACGCCTGCGGGAGCGGCGCCTCAACGCCGTCGTGTCGGGAGAATAGGCCCGACACGGCAAACGCGACTCGGACGTGGTCCGGCTATGGCGGCTGCTTTTGAACCGCTCGATCCCGAAGACGACGCCATTCCCTTCAGCCGCGTTCCGTATGTGCCGTCCGATCTGCGGCGAGTGGCGATCATCGCGCTGCTTATGCTGGGACTCATCATCATTGCCGCGATCGTGGTGCCTCGCATCGTAGGTGCCTAGCCAACTAATGCGTGTTCTTCTCTATACGGGAAAGGGTGGGGTCGGTAAGACCACCGTCGCTGCTGCAACCGCGGTGCGTTGCGCGCGGATGGGCTATCGCACACTGGTGATCTCCACCGATGCCGCCCACAGTCTCGGAGACTCCCTTGACATCGCGGTTGGCGAAACTCCGACAGAGACGGCCCCCAACCTCTGGGCGCAAGAAGTAAATGCTCTGACTGAACTGGAAACTCACTGGGAGCGGATTCACACGTACTTGATCCGGCTCTTCTCGTCTCAGGGGATCGACGATGTGGTTGCCGAAGAACTGGCCACGCCACCGGGGATGGAAGAAGTCGCCTCGCTGATGTGGGTGAAGAAGCACAAGGCCAGCGGCAAGTTCGACGTTCTCGTCATCGATTGTGCCCCAACCGGCGAAACCTTGCAGTTACTCGCATTTCCCGATATTGCCAGGTGGTATCTCAACAAGATATTCCCCCTCCAACGCAAGGTGATGAAGGTGGCTGGCCCCGTCATTCAGCCGCTCTTCGCCATCCCCCTTCCCGGCGACGAGATCTACGGCGATCTCGAGAACCTGCTCGTCGATCTCGATGCGATGAAACACATCATTGGCGACCCCAAGAATTGCACGGTGCGCATTGTTCTGAACCTCGAGAAGATGGTTATCAAGGAGGCGCAGCGCGCCTTCACATACTTGAGCCTCTACGACTACCTGACCGATCTGGTGGTGGTGAACCGGGTGCTGCCCGATGAGATTACCGACGGCTATTTTGCGGCGTGGCGTAAGTCGCAGAAGAAGTACGCCAGCCTGGTGGAGAAAGCGTTTTCGCCCATCCCCATTCTGGAAAGCAAACTCTTCGACCACGAGATCACCGGCTTGGAAAACCTTGACGCTCTGGCCGGGGCGGTGTTCGGCGAGCGTGATCCGGCGCAGATCTTCTACAAGACGCAACCCCAGAAGATTGTCAAGAATGGCAAAAACTACGAACTGCACCTGCAGCTCCCCTTCATTGGCAAGGACGACATTGACCTCACCCATCGCGAGGGCGAGCTTTACGTGACCGTCGGAGCCTACAAGCGCGAGATCTCTCTGCCCCGCGCGCTCAACGGCAAGAAGGTGACGAAGGCCAAACTCAAAGAAGGGGTATTACGTATCGTATTCTCTGGAGCCTCGACGTGAAAGCCGATCCGAAATATGCGCTGCCGACACATTTGCTCGAAGACGCCGCCCATATCATTGGACAGTCATTCTCCGAGATTGTTCCGCCGGAGGCGCAGCGGCATCTTCTCAACGCCCAAAGTGAACTGCTGCTGGGGCTGGCGATAATTCTCGAACACAACGCTTCGCGCACTGTGCGATCGCCGCGCGCCAAGCCCCGGACCCGACGCAAGCCGGTGCATCCCAAGAAGGTCACGGTCTCTTGATGCGAGCAACGGAGTTGCAACTGTGATTGCCAAGCGGCGGCTGCGACGCACACCGGCATCGCTACGTCCCCAAGTGATAGTGGATGGTGTCGCGTGGCCCATCCAAGGGGCACAGGTCGCCATCGTCGACAAGGGGCGGGTGCTGCTCCAGTTCCGGCCATGGCCACCAGGTTGGGAACTCCCCGGAGGTCACGTCGAGTCCGACGAAGATCCCTCCGAGGCGGCAGCCAGGGAGGCGCAGGAGGAGACCGGTTACACGGTGCGTATCCTGGGTCTCGTGGGGGTCTATTCCTGGCATGGTCTGAGGTCGGTTGGCGATGCGCTGTATCTGGCCGAGGTGGTCGGCGGCGAGCACCGGCGCAGCCTCGAAGCCTGGTCCACTCGATTCGTGACGCCTTCGCGTATGCCTCGGACGGTATTCCCGTGGTGCCGGCAGCGCATCTACGACGCCATTGCTCGCGCCGAGGGCGCACCCCCTGTGCATCGTGCTCAGGATGTGACGCTCTATCACGTCATGGGCTTCGCCACGGCGTGGATGCGCACGCCCTACGACGCCACCGCCAGACGTCTGCGTCAACGTCGCCACAGCGACAAGTAGATTCATATGACAATGCTGGTCTTTGTCGTCGCAATGCTGGTCATCGTCGCCGCTGCTGAACTCTTCACCAACGCCATCGAGTGGGCCGGCTTTCGGTTGCGGCTTGGCGGTGGTGCGACGGGGAGCCTGCTTGCGGCCCTCGGTACGGCACTGCCGGAAGCGACCGTGCCGATAGTGGCACTGGTCGCCGGTGCTCCATCGGCAACCCAGGTGGCCACCGGGGTGGTCCTAGGCTCGTCGTTTTTGCTGCTCACCATGGGCACGGCCCTCACGGGACTGGCCCTGGTCATGCGCCGGCGCGCGCCGGAACTTGCCATTGCGCCGGCACAGGCGCGGCGCGATCTGGGTAGCTTTGCCTCAGCCTTCGCGCTCTTGATTCTGGCCATGGCACTGCCCCGACCAGCCCACTACGTCATCGGTGTTTTGCTGCTGGCCATCTATGTCGCTTACGTCACGATCACGTTGCGTGGCGGCGAACCCACCGAGGAGATGCCAGATCCACTCCACTTGCTGCGCCGGCATTCGGGTCATGATCCCCACAACGCCGGCGTCGTCTTGCAACTCGCCATCGCCATCGGCGGTCTTGTCTTAGGCTCCAAGCTGTTTGTCACGGGACTCGACCAGACCGCGTCGGCACTAAATATCAGCACACTTGTCCTTGCTCTCGTACTCGTGCCCCTGGCAACTGAGCTTCCCGAGACGCTCAACGGCGTGCTGTGGGTGCGCAGCAACGATGACGGTCTGGCTTTCGGCAACATCGCCGGAGCGGCCACATTCCAAGCCTGCATCCTGGGCTTTATCGGGGTCACGTTCACCCCCTGGCAACCCGGTGGTGGCGGTTTGCTGAGTTCAGTCTTGACCTGGTTCACCGCCGTGGTTCTACTCTGGCTGTTGCGTCACGGCCGGACTCGCGGACGCTGGCTTGCGCTGGCCGCGCTGCCGTGGCTCGCATACGTCGCCGTCGTCCTTACGACAGGTGGACATATCGGGGCTTCACCCGGTTGAAATCCACATGAGGCCGCCAGATTTTCTCAGCCGTCTTCGGGGCCCGCGCTGCGACAATTACTCCATGCAAATCGGCGCGCACGTCTCGACCCGCGGCGGGATCGACCAAGCTGTCGACAATGCGCTCGCGATCGGAGCGGAGGTGTTCCAAACCCACCCGACGTCTCCGCAGCAATGGGGAACGCCGCGGCTCGACGACGAGATCCTGCAGCGCTACCTCGACAAGTACGCGCGAAGCGGTCTCGGCGGCCACTTCTTCCACGCGATCTACCTGATCAACCTGGCGACTCCCAAAGAGCCGCATCTACGGCAATCGATCGGCTCGCTGGTGCATTACATGGAGTTGGCGGGCACGCTCGGGGCCACCGGGGTCGTCTTTCACCCGGGGTCACACCTTGGCGCCGGATTGGCGGCGATGCTGCCCCAGGTGCAGGAGGCGCTCCGCGAGATCCTCGGCCGTACCACATCCCCGGCGCGTCTTCTCATTGAGAACAGTGCCGGGTCGGGAGGCTGTGTTGGTTGCGGCTTCGAGGAGGTTGGCGGGATGCTTCAGGCTTGCGACGATCCCCGGCTGGGCGTGTGCCTCGACACCCAGCACATGTTTGCCAGTGGTTATGACGTGCGTACGCCAGAGACACGCGAAGCTTCACTGGCCGCGTTTGGCCGTGACATCGGCTTCGAAAGGCTGGTTGCGATCCATGCCAATGACTCGCTAAAGCCGCTGAGCAGCAATGTGGACCGCCACGCCAACATCGGTGATGGGGAGATCGGTCTCGATGCTCTGAGCATGCTGTTACACGATCCACGACTCGGCGCCGTGCCCTGGATCCTCGAAGTGCCGGGTATTGAGCGTGGTGGACCCGATCTGGACCAGATCAACCGGCTTCGCCAGTGCGCCGGACTTGAGCCGGCGGTGGCCGGTGCACTGGCGAAGTAAGGGGTTCAGCTCGGCGGTGCTGAGGGCGGGCTTGGTGGTGGTGGGGTCTGTAGCCGCGGCGCCGGCGCAGCCAGTTGCGACGGGGCGAAACCGGGCAACCCGAACGCTGGCGGGGCGGAGTCAGATGGGGTAGCCGGTGTCGCCGGCACAACTGCCAGGCGGCCGATCCCGAATACGGCAAGGTTGTAGATGATCGCGATTGCCAGCAACCCGAGCGCCAGCAGGTAGCCGGTTCCGGCGCTGACCTGAATGAAGTCGGTGATGGAGAAGCCGGGAAGCGACCCGCTACCGCCTCCGCTCGCCATCAGCTTGTCAGGTATGGCAGACGTTAGATGGCCTTGTTCCGCAAAGAGGAGTGCGCCTCCGCAGGCCGCCAGCACAGCGACCACAATGCTGCGGAGCGGCAGCTTGAAGGCACCAAAAGCGAGCCCGACCAAGATCGCGATGAACGCCAAGAGCGCCAGCGGCTGCATGCCGACATTCACCTCCGAGGGCTTGCTCGTTGGGGGGGTGGATGAGGCGGTGCCGGTTTCCTTGCACGCCGGCGGGGTGTCATTGACCTTCGGGTCGCTTCCCACCAAGAGGTTGATGCCAGAGTAGGTAATCAACGAGGTGCTCTTGTACGCATCCAGGCAATGGTTGAGACTGGCGGTATCGCTGGAACTGCCCCCCAGGCTCGACAGGCGGGGGCCCATTTTTGCCTTCACCGTGTCGGTGTTGCAGGAGACGCTGGCAAACGGCAGGAGGAAGCAAATGATCACCAGAAAGAAAAGTGCTGGCGAGATCTTTCGTGCGACGGGTTCGCCGAGTGCGCCGGCTGGCTGAAGTTTCACGGCAATGAGTTCCCGGTGGGTGTTGACGGAGTGACGCCCATCCTAATGGGATGGAGGCATTCCTGTCGAGAGGCGGTGCGGATAGCGGCCTATACTCGCCGCTGTGTTTCACCGAATCCTGGCAACTGTCGCCGTCGTGCTGACGGTTCCGCTTGGCGCTTGCGGATCGCCGCCGGCAGATGCAAGGACCTTGCTGCGTGACGCCAAGCGATCTGTGGACTCATCGCAGACGATCCATTTTCACCTGACGAGCAGCAATGCTGAGAGCAGTGGCACCTATCTGGTCGGCGGCGACGGTGATGCGCGGCGCCCCGACGGCTTTACCGGAGAACTCGACGTATCCATCAACGGAATCCCCCTTACAGTGAAGGTCGCGTCGGTGGGGGGCGTCTTCTACGTACAGCAGCCGTTCTCGTCGAAGTGGGAGGCGTCGCAACCCGACAAGTACGGCTTTGGCGACCCCGCCAAACTCATTGACCCCAACACGGGTGTCACCAGCCTTTTGGCCAAAGCCATGTCCCCGACACTGGGCAATCAGGACCGCTACAACGGCGAACTGCTCGACGAGGTCAACTGCACTCTACCCGGGGCAGATGTGGCCCGCCTGCTCACCAGCGCCGACCCTTCGCGTAACGACAGCGCTGTCATAGGTGTCGACGCCGACACACATCAACTCCGTCGCGTCGTCATAACTGGTCCCTTTCTGAGTACCGCGCGGGACAGCACCTACACACTTGTTATGGATAGATATGGCGCCAACATTACAGTCACCGCTCCACCCACATGAGGCCGAGATGACAGCCGGCGTATTGCCGGTGTCGCGACGAGCCCGCCGGCAACTCGTCTTTGCCGGCGGTGCGGTCCTGCTCGCCGCCGCCGACACCTACGTGGTTGTCATGGCGCTGACCGCGATCATGTTCGACGTCGGGATCAGCATCGACAAGTTGCAACAGGCGGCACCCATCATCAGCGGATTTTTGGTCGGCTACGTTGCCGTGCTTCCCCTGCTGGGTCGCCTCTCCGACCTCTACGGTCGCCAGCCGGTGTTTATTGCCTGTCTGCTGGCGTTTGCATTGGGTTCGTTGCTGACGGCATCGGGCACCACCCTGGCGATGGTCGTGGCCGGGCGTGCACTTCAAGGCCTTGGCGGTGGCGGACTCGTGCCGGTGACGCTTGCCTTGATCGCGGATCTCTGGCCGGCGGAACGCCGCGGCGCACCGCTCGGAATTGTGACCGCCGTTCAGGAGTTTGGCTCGGTGGTGGGCCCGCTCTACGGCGCCGCCATTCTCGCGCTGACCACCTGGCGCGTCATTTTCTGGATCAACCTGCCGCTTGTCGCAATTCTGGCCGCCGGGCTCTGGTTTTCCCGGCCGTGCCAGGGCAGGATGCGTGCCGCATCCACACTCGTGGGCCAACGTGACTACTTGGGCGGAATGTTGCTTGCCATTGCGGTTGTTGCCGGCGTGGCCGCCATAACCGCGCCAACATTCCTCACCGGCAACGTAATCATCGGGGCCCTGTATGGGCCGGTTATCGGCACGGTTGCAGTCACCACTCCGGTGACGATCATTGCGATCGTCGCGACGGCTACGTTCTGCGCCTGGGAGACTTTGGAGCTTGGCAAAACTCGCCCGCTGTTGCGGCTTCGCGCGCTACCAGAACTGATGCGCCGGGCCGACTGGCTCGGCTCACTGCTGATCTCGTCGGTCCTGGCTGCGATCGTCATCAGCTTTGCGGTTGCCGATCCTGCCAGCGAGATTCTGGGTGGCACTGCGGCCATCCTGCTGCCACTGGCGGTGCTGGCGTCGGTTTGGTTTGTGTTCCACGAGCGACGCTGCACCACGCCACTCATCGACTTTGCGGCCGTTGGCAATCCGGCCGCGATCGGCGCCGTACTCAGCAATCTGTTCATCGGGTGCGGTCTCATGGCCGCGCTGGTGGACGTACCGATCTTCGCCCGTACCACTGCATACCCGACCTCCCAGCTCGATGCGGCGCTGGTGCTGCTGCATCTGCTGGCGGCGGTGCCGGTCGGCGCGATCATAGGAGGCATGGTCTGCCGGCGCACCGGCTACCGGCTCATCACCGCGGTTGCAATGCTGCTCAGCGGGGGCATGTTCGCCGTCATGGCGCACTGGAATGCCGGGACGCTCACCGAGCCGCTATTCGGTGCCGGATGGATCCACCCATCGGATGTGACGCTTGCCGTCTGCGGATTGGGGTTCGGGCTGGCCATTGCCCCCGTGAATGCCGCGATTCTGGGCGCGGTGGAGCCCGCCTGGCACGGGCTGGCATCATCACTGGTCGTGGTGGCCAGGTCGGTGGGGATGCTCGTCGGCCTCTCCGCCCTCACAGCCGTAGGTCTGCAACGGTTTCATGCGGTGGCAAGCATCCTGCCGTCCCCGCAGCAGCTTTGTCCCAACACGCCCACGCAATGCGCCGCCTACGACGTGCTGTCGCGGGATGCGATCATCAGTGAACTCCATGCCATTTTCTTGGGCGCGGCGATCGCTTGCGGCGTCGCCGCGTGCCTCGCCGCGGCCATGCTCCGTAGGCACGGTGGCGGCGAGCGTTCTATGGGGGTATTGCTGGGTGGCGCCTGAACAAGTGTCTGACTTTGACCAGCTCTTGCGGGTCATCGCGCAAGCTGCAAGGGACACCGGTGTCGACGCATATCTGGTCGGTGGCATAGTCCGAGACCGGCTCCTCGGCTTGCCGAGCAAGGACATCGACATGGTCTCCGTCGGGTCCGACGGCATCCCGCTGCTCGCCGCCGTCGCCAGGCGGCTGCGCTGGGCCAGGCCCCAGGTATTCGAACATTTCGGCACGGGGCAGGTTCGAGGCGATGGATTCATCCTGGAGGTGGTTCGCGCTCGCGCCGAACGCTACGACCCCGATTCGCGCAAGCCCGATGTCTCACCCGGCACGCTGGAGGAGGACGTGTGGCGTCGCGACTTCACCATCAACGCCCTGTGCCAGCGGATGGATGGTGAGGTGTTGGACGTTACCGGGCGCGGCATTGACGATCTTCGCGCCGGAATCCTGCGTACTCCTCTGGAACCTGACGAGACCTTCAGCGAGGACCCGCTGCGAATGTTCCGGGGCGCCCGTTTTGTGGCTCAACTCGGTTTCCATCTCGCCGGCGGTGTGATCGAGGCCATGCGGCGCAACGCACAGCGGGCGAGCATCCTCTCTGTCGAGCGGATCACCGAGGAACTGTGCCGTTTGTTGACGTCGCCACATCCGCGCCAGGGTCTCGATGTCCTGCGGGAGAGCGGCCTACTGGATGTCGTTCTCCCCGAAATTGCCGCCATGTCAGGAGTCGAGCAGGGCGGGTTCCACATCTACGACGTCTTCGACCACGTCGCTCATGCCGTGGATGCGGCGCCCCCGGATGGCATTACCCGCATCGCCGCGCTGTTTCACGACATCGGCAAACCGGCAACCCATGAGATTCGTGATGGCCGCCACACCTTCTACGACCACCCCCAGGTAGGCGCGCGGATGACGCGGGTGATCCTTACCCGGCTACGCTTTGGCAACGACGATATCGAGGCCATCTGCCGTCTGGTTGAACTGCACCTGCGGCCCATCCAGTACGACGAGGCGAGCTTCTCCGATGCCGCCGTACGCCGCCTCATCCGCGATGCCGGAGAACTGCGCCGGCCGCTTCTCGATCTTGCCCGCGCCGATACGCGAGCCTCGTCCTACCCGGACACAGCCGGGATCGATGCCCTCGAAGCCCGGATGGCAAGCCTCGATTCAGGTGGCCAGATCAGCCGGTTGCAGTCGCCCCTCGGCGGGGCGGAAATCATGGCTTTGGCGGGAAACCGCCCGCCAGGTCCGTGGGTCGGTGCGGTGCAGAGGGCGCTCGTCGATGCGGTTCTCGAAGGCGAATTCGCTGCCGGCGACAGCGCTGGGGCCCGGCAATGGTTGCTCGACCATCCCGGCGTTGTGCCTGCGTGACCGGCCACCGCGTAGAATCTGCTGCTTGATGTTGGCCCGTCTGCGCTTCTTCAAGCGCCTCGTTATCGATCTGCCGCGGCAACTCCGGCTTGGCTATTGCCTGATGCGCGATCCGCGCGTTCCCGGCAAGATCAAGGTGGCGTTTGGGGGTGGTCTTGGCATTCTGCTCGCGCCTCGAACCCGCTTGCCCAAGAGCCTTCCGATGCTTGGCGAGTTGGATTCCGTCCTGATCCTCATCCTCGCGCTCAGGCTTTTCATTGCAGCCTGTCCCGACGATGTCGTCCTCGATGTGGAACAGGCGATCATTGAGCAGCGTTCGGTCTTCGACGATGACCTGCGCCGGGGGGCAGCCGTGGCCACCTCGCTTTATGCGCGCGTGCGGGGCATGATGTGTGCAGCCGACACTGAGCCTACGGGCATGTCAGCGTCACAGTGAACATTCAATACACAAGCGTGGAGTGACGAAGCGTGAAGGTTCTCTTCCTCAAGGAAGTCGCGGGGTCCGCCAAGGCGGGTGATGTCAAAGAGGTGTCGCCCGGCTATGCGCGCAACTACCTCCTACCTCAGAAGCTCGCCATGGTTGCCGATGACAGGGCGGTCGAGCAAATACGCCAACGTGAGGCGTCCGCGATCCGTCGTGCCGAGAAGGCTCTCGCCGAAGCCAAAGAAGTGGCGCTCAAGATCAAGCGGCTTACAGTGACGATCTATGTGAAGACCGGCGAAGGCGGCCGTCTCTTCGGATCCGTGACCAATGCCGATATCGCCCAGCAGCTAAAGCGCGAGGCAGGCATCGACATCGACAAGCGCAAGATCGGTGTTGATTCTGCGATCAAGTCGCTCGGTTCCCACGACGTGTCCGTTCAATTGCACGCGGATGTCACCGAGACGCTCAAGGTTGTCGTAGCAGCTCAGTGATCCCTCCGCAGGCCCCCGAGTTCAGCGCCACCGTCGCCCCTCCGGGGCCAAGCGTTGGGGGCCGCACGCTGCCGCACGATCTCGAGGCGGAGCAAGCGGTTCTCGGCGCGTTGCTTCTGGATCAGGATGCCATGGCGGTTATCCGCGATCATCTGGAACCGGGGGACTTCTACGCCGAAAGGCATGCCCACATATATCGGGCCGCGGTCGAGCTTCACGATCGGGGTGAGCCCATCGACACGGTAACCCTGCGCAGCCAACTGGAACGCAACGATCTGGTCGGCCGCGCCGGCGGCATCGACTACGTCGCCGAACTATCGCTGGTGGTCCCAAGCGCGGTATCGGTCAAGCACTACGCCGACATCGTCACCCGGCATGCCTTGCGTCGTCGACTCATCTCCACCGGGGGCCAGGTGGCCCAGCTGGGGTTCGACACCTCGGTCACCGCCGAAGACGCGATCGACATGGCCGAGCAGCGCATTTACGCCATCGCCGACCAGCAGCGCTCCGATGAGGCGTCGCACATTGCGCCCATCCTTAAGGAGACCTGGAGCATTCTCGAGGAGCGCCTCAAGGCCAAGCAGCTGGTTCACGGCGTGCCCACCAACATCGCCGCACTGGACAGCGTCACCCAGGGATTGCAGCCTGGTGAGTTGATAATCCTGGCGGCGCGGCCCTCGGTGGGCAAGACCTCACTGGCCCTCAACATGGCGCGCAACGCCTCGGTGCTGGCCAAGCGACCGGTGGCCATCTTCTCGTTGGAGATGACCAAACAATCGCTGGTTCAGCGCCTGATCTGCAGCGAAGCCATGGTCGACTCCCACCTGCTCTCGACGGGGCAGGCGGATTCGGCGGCGTTTCAGCGCATTGCCAAGGCGATGGACACGCTCATCAGCACGCCACTGTGGATCGACGACACACCGTCACTGTCGATATCGGCCCTGCGGGCTCGCGCGCGGCGCATGAAGTCGCAGCACGGCATCGAACTCATAGTCGTCGACTACCTCCAGCTCATGCGTGGCGGGCGCCAGGAGTCGCGCGTGCAGGAGGTGTCGGACATCTCATCGGGGCTCAAGTCCATTGCCAAGGAGTTAGGCCTGCCGGTGCTGGCGCTGTCGCAACTTTCACGTGAGTCCGAACGTCGCGAGAACCGGCAACCACAACTGAGCGACCTTCGTGACTCGGGTAGCATCGAACAGGACGCGGACGTCGTCCTCTTTATCTACCGTCCGGGTATGCACAAGAATGAGATCGACAAATCGGTCACCGAACTCATCGTGGCCAAGAACCGCAACGGTCCAACCACCAAGATCGACCTCCACTTTGTCGCCACCCAAACCACGTTCCGCGAGGTCGAGAAGCGGATGAGTTCTTTCGCATAGGCAGCGGTGATGAGTTCGTCTGCGCTGTCGATCACGATGCACGAATTACGCCGCCCGCTTACCCTCCTTAGTAGCTACGGGCAGATGCTTGCGACCGGCATGCTCAGTGAACGGCCGGAGTCGTCGAAGATCGCGGTCGACGGCATCCTCGAGTCCACCGAGATGATGCCCCAGATGGTGTCGGTTCTCGGCGAGTTGTCGAGGCTTGAAGACTCTGACAGCGAGCTTCGCATGGAGCCGCTCAACGTGGCCGAGATCACCGGCAGCGCCGTGAGACAGGTGAGAGGACACCCCCCATCTCTTCGAAAAGTTCTTTCGCTCTGCGGCCGAGCGCAAGCGCAAAGTCCCGGGTGCGGGGCTGGGCTTATATGTTGTCAAGCTCGTTGCAGAACGGCATCGCGGCTCTGCCGCCGCCCGTTCTGATGGTGAGCATGGCGCGGAATTCGAACTCATAGTGCCGATTTCATCCCCATTACAAGAGGAACAACGATGAACCGCCCCGTCGCGACCCGTACCGAAAAGGACTCCATGGGAGAGTTCGATGTTCCCGCCGACGTCTACTACGGCGCCACAACGATGCGCGCCGTGGTCAACTTTCCCATCAGTGACCTGCGCTTTGGCCGGGGTTTCATCCGCGCGATGGGGCTCATCAAGCAAGCAGCGGCCAGCGTCAACTTGGAACTGGGCGTTATAGACGCCAGGCGGGCCAACGCCATTGTTGCGGCAGCGCAGGATGTGATCGACGGCAAGCTCGACGATCAATTTGTCGTCGATATATTCCAGACCGGCAGCGGCACTTCGACGAACATGAACGCCAACGAGGTGATCAGCAATCGTGCCATCGAAATACTCGGTGGCACCAAGGGCACCCGCACTCCGGTACACCCCAACGATCACGTCAACCTGGGGCAGTCGAGCAATGACGTCATCCCCACGGCCATTCATATCGCCGCCGCCGTGGCCGTCAAGGATGAGCTGCTGCCCGCGCTGGAAGTCCTGGAGGATTCTCTCAGTCGTAAGAGCGCCGAGTTCTGGCCCACCATCAAGACAGGACGCACTCACTTGCAGGATGCCACGCCCATCCGCCTGGGACAGGAGTTTCTCGGCTACGCGGGGCAACTCGAGCGTTCGCGCAAGCGCTGTGCGCAGGCACTGGACGAACTCTCCGAGCTGGCGCTGGGGGGCACCGCGGTTGGCACCGGCGTCAACATGCACCCGGAGTTTGCCAAGCGCGTGATCGCCAAGATCGCCAATCTCACCGGGATTGATTTTCACGAGTCGGACAATCACTTCCAGTCGCAGGCTGCGCTCGATTGCGTCGTTGCCGCGTCGGGAGCGCTCAAGACGACCGCCGTGTCGCTCTACAAGATCGCGTGTGACATCCGTCTCATGGGTTGTGGTCCACGCGCTGGGATTGCGGAACTCACCCTGCCCGCCGTCCAGCCGGGTTCGTCGATCATGCCGGGGAAGGTGAATCCCGTCATTGTCGAGTCGTTGACGATGGTTGCCGCCCAGGTTTTCGGCAACGATCAGACCATCACCTTCGGGGGTGCGGCGGGATCGTTCCTGGAACTCAACGTGATGATGCCGGTCGTGTCCTACAACCTCAGTCAGTCGGTACACCTGCTCGCAGCGGCGGCCCGCAACTTTGCGACGCAGTGTGTCGATGGCATCGCGGCCACGGCCAATGGCCCGGCGCTGGTGGAGCGTGGGCTCATGACGTGCACCGGGCTGGCTCCGAAGATCGGGTACGACGCGGCCGCCGCCATCGCCAAGGAGGCGCATGCCACCAATCGCACGGTTCGCGAAGTGGCTCGCGATAAAACCGGCCTGACGGATGCCGAACTTCGCGACCTGCTCGATCCGGTGCGGATGACCGGGCCGAACCTGACCTAGCACCAGTCCCGAATACGCGAACTGCCGCTTCTTGTGATGGGGGGTGGCAGTTCGCGGTCAGACGAGCCCGAAGGCCTCCAGAACGCTGGCCACGCCTGCCTGCTCGGGCGGCGCGCAGGTCGCCTGGGCGACCCTGAGCACCGCATCGCGGCTGCCTTCGATGGCGACCCCGAACCCCGCGGCCTCGAGCATGTCGGCGTCGTTGGGCGCGTCTCCAATCGCGATCGTCTTGGCGATGTCGGCACCGAGGTGCCGGCAAAGACGTTGCAGTGCGCGGCCCTTGGTCGCTTGCGGATTGGTGATCTCGACGAACGGTGACATCGATCTCACCACCCTGGCGGCACCGTCCAGTGCTTCGCGCATCGCCGCCTCGCACCGGAGTGCGGTGGCCTCGTCCGAGACTACGCATACGACCTTGGTGCTGCCGTCGCCGACGGCGGCTTCGAGATCGTCGACGTAGTCGATTCCAACCGCTGCAATCCTGTCGTAGAAGTGCGCTTCGGGGCGGTCTTCTTCGCAGAGCAATCGGTCATTGCGATACGCCTGACGGTGCCAGCCGTGCTGACGCGCAATCGAGATGGCCTGCGTGGCTGTGGCGCGGTCCAGTGTGAACTCGGCGATGACCGTGCCCGGGGTGTCGCTATTTGTTGCCGGCTGGCCCCGTACCAGCGCGCCCTGGTAGCAGATCAGGGGAGCGGTGACACCCAGGCGGCGCGCCCAAGGCAGGGCTGAGCGGTACATCCGCCCGCTGGCTATGACTACGGGGAGGCGCTTGGCGGCGGCACCGATGGTGCTGGCCGTACGGGGGTGCGGCTCCACCGCAGCGGTGAGGCAGGTGCCGTCAAGGTCGAGGGCGACCAGCTCCGGCTTCCAGCCGGGCAGCGTCGCACTGGCAATGCCCGGTGGTGCCGTGTGTGGTTGCGTCACCGCAACCACGTAGCGTTGGCGGCAACCTCGGGGTTGACGCAACACTCGGGCATACGACCTTCGAGCAGTGCGACGGTGCTGTTTGCGCAGAGGCCGGCCATAGCTGCGCGGGTGTGGTGTGTGGCGCTGCCGAGATGTGGTGAGAGCACGACATTCTCGAGCGTCGCCAGTCCCGGGGCAAGCTGCGGCTCGTCCTCGTACACGTCGAGGCCGGCGCCGCCGATGATCCCATCGCGTAGCGCCACGACGAGCGCCGGCTCATCGACGATGGCGCCGCGGGCGGTGTTGATGAGAATCGCGGTCGACTTCATGGCGCGCAGGGCGTCGGCGTCGATGAGGTGGCGCGTCTCTGGGGTCAGCGGGCAATGCAGCGACACCACATCGCTTACCTTAAGCAACTCTGCGAGCGGCATCGGCGTAACCCGGTCTGCAAGATCCTGATCGATGGGGGGCTCGGGGATGGTCGCGTGGACGACGTGCATACCGAACGCCAGCGCCCGGCGTGCCACCGCCTGCCCGATGCGGCCCAGACCGACGATACCGAGTGTCGCGCCGTTCAACTCGAGACCCAGCATGAAATCGGGTTCCCAGCCTTTGAATAGGCCTGCTCGCAGTACTCGATCGCCTTCGGCGAGGCGCCTGGCTGCCGCCAGGATGAGTCCGGTGGCGCAGTCGGCGGTGGCATTGGTCAGGACGCCGGGTGTGTTGCAGACGGCAATGCCAAGCCGGGTTGCCGCCTCGACATCGACGTTGTTGAAGCCAACGGCATAAACGCAAACCCCGCGGAGGCGTGTTCCCGCGGAAGCCATGACAGCGGCCGTTATGGGGTCGCGCAACTGCGGGCAGAGAACGTCTGGTGGGTTATTGCTGAGTAACGTGCAGAGTTCCTGAGTGGTGGGGATGTGGCCCAGAGTGGTGATTCCGGCCACCGCGCCAACGGTCTTTGTGAAGGGCTCGGGCAGGGCTAGCGTGCACAGGGTGTTAGACATGCCTGGCATCCTACCTCGCCGGCGGAGTAGAGTTGAGAGGGTAGTGCGTTCATCCCGTCCGCGGTTTCGGCCGCCAGCCGTGCGGTTCCGTCCCTCTGAGGCAGATGAGACCGAGGCATTCGAAACCCCAGGACCAGTCGCCTTTGGCACGCTGGGCCTAAGCGTGGCCATGCTCAATACGGTTGCCGAACTCGGCTTCCTGGAGTCGACCCCGATCCAAACGGGAGCCATTCCCCCGGCGCTCCAGGGTGAGGACATCATCGGTCAGGCGCATACCGGGAGCGGCAAGACTGCGGCCTTTGGCATTCCCATGCTCGAGCGCCTCGACGAGCGCGACGGTTACGTTCAGGCGCTGGTGCTGTGCCCGACTCGTGAACTCGCAGTTCAGGTCAACGACGAGATCACCCGGCTGGCGGCCCGCCATGGCCTCAAGTCGGTTGCCGTGTACGGTGGTGACCCGGTCGCACGCCAGATCGACGCGTTGCGTCGAGGCGCCCACATTGTGGTGGCAACTCCGGGACGGCTGGGAGATCACGTGCAGCGCCGATCGATCAACCTCGACAACGTCCGTATCGCCGTCCTCGACGAAGCCGATCGGATGCTCGACATGGGCTTCGCACCCGATGTGGAGAGCATCTTGCGGCAGTGTCCCCAGAACCGGCAGACGCTGCTCTTCAGCGCCACCATGCCCGATTGGGTGAGGCGGCTGGCTTTGCGCCACATGCAGGATCCGATCACGGTGGCGCTAAGCACAACTCCGGAAATTGCCACTGGCGTACAGCAGTTCTACGTGCAGACAACCTGGGCGGACAAGCTCAACACGCTGGCCCGAATCCTCGAACAACCCGATGTCCTGCTCGCATTGATTTTCGTGGAGACCAAACGAACCGCTGACCTGCTACAGGTGCAGATGGAGCGTCGTGGCTACCCGATTGGCATCATCCATGGCGATCTCACACAGGCCGAGCGCACCCGTGCCATGGAGCAGTTTTCTGCCAACCATGTCAAATACCTGATAGCCACGAATGTTGCGTCGCGCGGCCTCGACATCGACGATATTTCGCACGTCATCAACTACGACGTCCCGTCGACCCCCGACGAGTACCTGCATCGGGTGGGCCGTACCGCTCGCGCGGGCCGCAGTGGTATTGCCATCACGCTCATTACGCCGAGCGAGATCCTCAAACTACGCGACGTGGAACGCCATGCCCACACGCAGATCGAGGCTCTCGGAATCGACGCATTCCCGCTGCCCGATGACAGGGCGACCGCCTGACGCGACAAGACAATAGGTCACAGAAAGGAGCGGTGATGAGCGCAATACCTGTGTACATTCACGACGACGGCGAAGGTCCCGCGGTTGTTTTCCTGCATGCGTTTCCGATGGACGCCGGGATGTGGGATCCCCAGGTGGCGCAACTTCACACCGACTTCCGCTGCCTGCGGCCCGAGTTCTGGGGATGCGGCGAATCACCGCTCCCAGCAGACGATCACTCTCTCGACGACTTCGCCGCAGTGGTTCTCCGGCAACTGGCAGCCCTTGGGGTGCAGCGGTTCGCCGTGGTCGGTCTGTCGATGGGCGGTTACGCCGCCTTCGCCCTGCTGCGCCAGGCACGAGAACGGGTCTCGCATCTGGTACTGGCGTCAACCAGGTCTGAGGCGGATGCCAGTCAGGCTCGCGCCAGCCGTCAGGCGCTGATGGATTGGGTGCGCCGCGATGGAGTCGAAGCCATCGCCGGGTCGATGCGGCAGCGGCAACTCTCGCCTGCCGCGCTCGCCAACCCGAGCCTGGTGGCACGGCTTCGAGAGATCACGGCGCGCTGCACACCCCAAGGCGTTATCGCGTGCTTGGAAGCGATGTCGGTGCGCCCTGACAGCACAGCAGAGCTTGGTGCCATCGGAGTGCCCACGCATGTCATCGCTGGCGGAGCTGACGTGGTGACCCCTGCGGCAGAGATGCGGTCCATGGCGGGTGCCATCCCGAATGCGCGATTCAGTCTCATCGCGGATGTGGGACATTTCGTCAACCTCGAGGCGCCAGACCAGTTCAACGGTTTCCTCAAGGAACTGCTCGAACCGAGCCGCTGAACTGCCACACCCGTTGCGCAATTGCGGTGATGTCACAATTCCGTTGAACACACGGTGTGACAAGGTCGCCAAATGGCGACACGATTTTGTCGGGATGTCCGTGGGATGTCCGTTCCCGTCCGCTACATTCTGGTCCGCATAGACAAAGCCTCCTGGCTGAGGATCCTGACCGTACTGTTTTTGGGGTCTCTGACCTAGCGTGGAAAGTGGAGAGGTGCCGGTGATGCTGGCTGGCTGCAGGGGTCGATTCCGAGGCGAGGTTGCCTGCATCGTGCCCTTAGATCGCTATGCCCTGAATCGGTGGCCCACCCAGGTGGTTACGACCGACGTGAATCACGACGGTATCCAAGATCTCCTTGCATCGGGCTCGGCATCCGGGACATCGATGTTTGGTGGTAGCGGTGTAGGCGGACTTGAAGTGCTTCTCGGCAACGGGGATGGCACATTTGGTCAGCCGTCTTACTTCGGTGGCGTCGAGGCTAGTGGTTTGGCGGTTGCCGACTTCAACGGAGACGGCAATCTGGATGTGGCCCTGGCGACGGGTGCCACCATCTCCCTCTATATGGGAGATGGGCACGGGAGTTTTGCTGCTCGGTACACCGTTCCCGTCTGTGGGACAGGGAGATACCACCCCATTACCACTGGCGACTTCAATGGCGATCTCGCCTGCGGCGATAACCGCGCCTGTGGTGTATGGATATGTAACCGATGTCCTGGCCACGGACATCAACGCAGATGGGGCGCCGGATGTGGTGGTGGCGACGAGCGGGAACCCGTACTCCATCGTCGTTTACCGCAGCAGTTGACGGATTTGATCGTGTGTCACGAGAGCGCATGGCGCTAAGCCTTCACGAACTGCTGCGTGCCGCCGGCATCACGCCCCCATCGGGCACTCCCAACGTCGAAGTACGTGATGTCGTATACGATTCGCGACGCGTGCGTCCCGGCTCGCTATTCGTGGCCATACCGGGTTTTCACGTTGACGGTCACGACTTCGCCGCTGCGGCGGTTGCGGCTGGTGCGGTTGCGGTGGTGGCACAGCGCATTTCCGACTCGCCGCCACCGGCCTCGACACCGCTGATCATTGTCGATGACACGCGACCCGTTCTGGCGTGGTTTGCCGCGGCTCTGGCCGGCCACCCGTCGCGGCGCCTGACTGTTGCGGGAATCACCGGTACCGATGGCAAGACGACCACGACGACGATGCTGTGGGCCGCCTGGCAAGCTGCGGGAATGCGCGCCGGAGCATTGACGACTGTCGATTTCCGCGTCGGCGATGTCATTACCTCGAACAAGACTCGCCAGACGACTCTCGAAGCCGTTGAGTTGCAGCGGCATCTGGGCGATATGCTTCAATCCGGCTGTGAGTGTGTGGCCGTGGAGACGTCGTCACATGCGTTGAAATTGCACCGTGTCGATTCGATCGATTACCGCGTTGCTGTTTTCACGAGAGTGACATCTGAGCATCTCGATCTTCACGGGAGTCGCGAGGCGTATCTGGCGGCTAAGGCAAGACTTCTCGATCTGGTGTCGCGCCGGGACGACGGGATCGCCATCGTCGATGCCGACGATGAGTTTGCCTTCCCCGTGCTGCGGGAGCGTTCCGTTGCCAACCTTCTGAGTTACAGCGCCGGTGGTCATCTGGAGGCGGATGTGCGCGCTCGGGCAGTCAGCACTGACAGCTCTGGCGTTGCATTCACCGCCGATACGCCGTGGGGTGAGGCCGCCGTCCATCTTCGACTTGCCGGCTGGTTCAATGCCAATAACGCGCTTGCTGCCATCGCAGCAGCCTGCAGCAGTGGCGCGCCCCTTGATGCGGTGGTGGAAGGTATCTCCAATCTCGACCGGGTGAGCGGACGGATGGAACGTATAGACATGGGACAGCCGTTCACTGTCGTGATCGACTACGCCCACACCGCTGACGCGCTGGCCAAGGTGCTGCGCGAACTGCGTTTGGCGACTCAGGGACGTCTATGGGTGGTCTTCGGCTCCGCCGGTGAGCGCGACCGCGACAAGCGGCCGGCCCTGGGCCGAGTTGCCGCTGAACTCGCCGACATTGCGGTCATCACCGACGAAGACCCCCGCGAAGAGGCTCCCGAGAACATCTTCGCCGAGATCGCCGGCGGTGCAGTAAAGGCAGGCGGGCGTCTTGGAGAGACGGTGTTGATCATCCCCGACCGTCACGCGGCCATCGAGCACGCGATTGCCGCTGCTCGAGCCGGTGACACAGTTCTCCTGGCTGGAAAGGGGCATGAAAGCTGCATCATCGCCGGCCGCGACAGCGTGCCCTACTCCGAGCGGGACGCCGCCGAAGCCGCACTCCGCCGCCGGCTCTGAGGAATAATTTTTTCTCAGAGCTTGTCCAAAGGGTGTCGCGCGGGGACGCCAGGTCGGCGGGGGTAGGCATTCGGTGTTGCGGTGAGCTTGTTGACGACAACGATGCCACCCACCAGGTGGTGAGGTGATCCTCCACCGCAGAGTTCAGATGCACCGCCGACCAGTATTGCCGTTGAGCTGTCGGTAACCATGGCCGCGAGCCGTCCCCCGATTCGGAGTAGTGGCAGGCATAACTCGCAAAGGACGGGCAGCGAGGCTGTGGCTCGCGACGCCACGACGTCGTAGGTCTCGCGATGCTCAGGTTCGTGACCGACCACCTCGGCACGCCTGGGCACAACGCTGACGTTTAGGAGTCCCAGCTTCCCCGCCACATGAACGAGGAAGCCTGCCTTGCGGCTGTCGGACTCGATCAGCACGATGTCGATATCGGGGCGCAATACGGCCAGTGGAATTCCGGGTACGCCGCAACCCGATCCTACATCGGCCAGCCGTGCAGCCCGGGGCAGGTCGAGCGCTGCCGCCAGAGTGAGGCTCTCGTCGATGTGGCGGCTCCACCACAAGCCGGGATCGATCCGGGTGAGGTTGATGTTGCGGTTCCACTGTGTCAGCTCATCCAGGTAGCGCTGTAACTGCTGGCGTTGCTCGGTCGCGATCATGACGGCCACCTTACTGCCCGACCGTCTCGAAATGTGACGGTTCTCTTTCGAGACGACGCGAACCGGGGGTACTCGTGAGATCATGTGTCCAAGCACCTCGCAAGCCGAGCCGGAGGGAGAAAGACGATGGCGACACCGACCCCGTGCCCCCGTTGTCACGCAGACCGGTTCGCGAGCGTCTATTTCGACGCTGAGGGTCGCCGTCTCGGTGGGCACCGCCAGTGCACTGAATGCGGTCCGCGCCATGCTGAGCCGATTCCTGCGGACAAGGCTCTGGTGCACAAGAAGCTCCTCGAGAAGAAGGCTTCGTAAACGGTTCCGTTCCGCGCGTGTCACGGTTTGTTTCGACCGCAACCATGCAATCACGCGGACGTGACGACCGTCAACTGGCTGGGGAAGCGATGCCAGACTGGCCTACGTGGTCGCCAAAAGCGTGTCTGCCCGTTACTGCCGTGCCCTTGCGCTGGGCGCCGGCGTGCTCTGCCTGCTCGGACTGAGTACGCCGGCGAGCGCGAGTGACAGCGGCAAATCTTCCGTCTCGCAGGCTGAGGCCAATGTCAAGCAGGCGCAGTCTCACGCTCATGCCGCTGACGATGCCCTTACAGTGGCCAAGCAGAGCCTGGCTGCGGCCCAGGCCCAGGTCAACGCCATAAGCACGAAGGTGGCTCAGGTGCAGGCCACCATCGCTGCCGACAAGGCTCGTATCGCCGAACTGGGTGATGAGATCAGCCGTGACCGCCAGGCTCTTGCCGATTTCATGCGGCAGAGCTACAAGGCCGGGCCCAATGCCGGCCTCGGCTATGTTCTGGCGGGTGGCAGCGTTGCCGAGATCATGCAGCGTACCGCCCAGGAGGATCGAGTGCGCCAGCGTGGGACGATCCTGGTCGATCAGGTCAAGCAGAAGCAGTCCGAGGTTCAGGTCGCCCTTGCCAACGCGGAGAGCCAGGCCACCGACCTTGTAGTACTGCAGCAGCAGGCGGCGACCGCCGCCGCCGTCGTGATCGTGGACGAGGAGAACGCGGCGATGGTTGCACGCGCCGCCCACTCCAGCTTGTCGCAGTCGGTGAACTCGCTCAATAACGCAGAGGCCGCTGCTGCGCCACCCCCGCCGCCGCCGCCCAAGCCATCTCCACCTCCCGTATCCGGTGGCGGGGTTGGAGGGAATTCCCCTCCGCCGGCGGCACCGGGCGGACCCTTTACCGTTGACACCGACCTGACGCAGCCCTCGGGCATGACCGCGGCAGAGATCAACAACTTCCTCACTGGCACTGCGCTTGCGGGTCTGGGGCAGAGCTACATCAACGCCGAGCAGAGCTACCACGTCAGCGCGCGCTATCTGGTCGCGCACTCGATCCTTGAGTCGGGCTGGGGCACTAGTGCCATTGCTAGGGACAAGTACAATCTCTTCGGCTTTGGCGCCAACGATGCGAACCCCTACAACGACGCCAAGACCTTTGCCAGCTTCGACGCCTGCATCCAGTACGTCGCCCGCTTCGTGGCGAGCTATTACCTGAGCCCCTCTGGGCGCTTCTCTCACGGGCCGACGCTGCGAGGGATGAATGTTTGCTACGCGTCCGATCCGGTTTGGGCATTCAAGATCGCCAGGATCGCCAGCACGATTCCCTGACGGGCGCAGCACCGGGCCTGCGAAACTCTAAGAACTTGTTTTGACAGCACAATTAGCGGATGTCGACGTTGCCCGAGAGCATGCCCTTGGTGTGCTGTGCCGGAGTGCGTCTGAATTCGGGTTCGTGGCGTCGGCAGACGACCCCCACTACACGTCTCTGTGGACGCGCGATGCAGCATTCTCGGCCATGGGGGCCCATGTCTCTGGCGATCCTGCACTGATCGCGGCGGCGCGCCATTCGCTGCTCACGCTGGCCAAGATTCAAGCGCCCAATGGCCAGATCCCCGACGCGTACTGGCCGCATCGCGACTACTGGGACTGGGGGGAGGCGGGTGCAACCGATGCCAGTGCACTCTTCATTGTGGCTGCCGGCGAACATCTGCGCCTGCATCCCGATGTTGACCTCTGCTCGCAGCTTTGGCCCTGTCTCGAACGTGCCTTCTCTTGGCTTGCCAGCCAGGACGCCAACCAGTTCGGATTGATCGACTCGCCTGAGGCCGGCGATTGGATGGATTCAACGCTCTGCCGTTCGGGCAAGGTCCTCTATGTGAACGTTCTGTACTACCAGGCGGCCATCGTGATGACCGAATTGGCGCCTACCTTCGATGTCGAGAGTAACTTCCAAGCGCTCGCCTCGAACATTCGCGACAAGATCAACCACCTGTTCTGGCCGGAATCTGGAGCCAGCTATGCCGAAATTCTGTCGCACCACCGTGCGGAGAATTTTCGCGCTGACGAGTTCCCGCATCCGGCATCGCCCGCAGCGTATGCGGCCGCAGCCCGGCGCGGGCGTTGGCATTACCTCTCCCACGTGCAGTGGGGTCGTTTTGTGGATGAGTGCGACACGCTCGGCAATATCCTGGCGGTTCGATACGGCGTGGCTGACAGTGGCCGTGCAAAGCGGATCATGCGACACTTGCATCTGTCCCCGGCGGTGCAGCCATACCCCGTGTGTACGTACACGCGGAGCTTTGCCGCCGGCGATCGGTGGGGGATGTACAAGGCCGTCGCCGATCCCTTTCAGGGCGAGCGCTGGCGCAACCCGCCGGGGAGCTACCACAACGGCGCGGTGTGGCCGTTTATCGGTGGGCTATACGTCGATGCGCTCAACCACGTCGGTATGCGTGACGAGGCCCGCGCCGAACTGGTCCGTCTGGCCGCGGCCAATCGCCTGAGCGACGACGGCGGGGAGTGGGGCTTCCACGAGTGGATCCATGCCGACACCGGTTTGCCCAGCGGGGCAAGGCATCAGACGTGGAGTGCGGGCACCTTCGTACTGGCGCATCACAGCACGAAAGGGTTCTGACACGTTCCCTAAGGCCGTTGGCGCTTCACCGGGGTGAGGATCCAGGCCTAGAGGATCCCGATGCTGACCCTTTGCACCCGGCTGGCTACGTCGATCCGGCGCGAGTTGGACTGGCGTGAGAGCCAGGCGACAAAGCGCTCGTTGCTCATGCTCACGCTTGGATCGGAGTCCTTGGTTTTGCCGGGGCTCTCGATGGGAACCACCTGATTTGGCTCGGCAGCGCTCTTCTGCGCAGTTCCAGCGGCTCGCCTGGCGGGCAGCAACTCATCGAAGAACGTCACCCACACTGCGCTTTCTGCCTTGGTGGCACGAAGCTGGTCGAGTTCCGCCTTGGGCAGTTTCTCGGCGATCTCGACGAGATTGATGAGCAGTTTGGCGGTCACATAAGCGTCGCTCCAGGCCCGGTGTGGCCTGGCGTGGAAACGCTCCAAGCCCTGGTCTGTGACGAGGCCTGTGAGGGTGTAGCCCTTCCGGCCGGGCAAGAGCGCTTTGGCGAGCGACATGGTGTCCAGCATTGCGCGGCCGGCAAAGCTCGGATCCTGCTGGGCGATGAAGTTGAGGTCGAAGTCGGAGTTGTGCCCGACAAACATGGCGTCACCGACGAACGCTTTGAAGGCGGCCACGGCGGCCTTGGGGGACGGACCGTACTTCACCATTGCATCGGAGATAGGGATCTTCCCGCGGGGAAACTTGGGAATGGGAGCCCCCGGGTTGACGAGGGTGGAGAAGCGGCCGATTTCGTGCCCGGCGGCATCGAACTTGTAGGCGGCGATCTCGATTATCTGCGATTTCTTGGTGTCCAGCCCGGTGGTCTCGATGTCGAAGGCGACGAATGTGTCCACGATGGACACTCTACTACTCGGCCGGCACCTCTGTGTTGGTTTGTCCGAGTTTGACCACTATCGGCGGAGTCGGAAGAACAGCCAGGTCGAGAGTCCCGCGAGTCCCAGGCAGACCAGGAAGGCGGTGAGCACGAACGTCCCCAGTGGGTTCTTGGTATCGCTTGGGGCCTGTCCCAACGGCAGTGTCGAAACTCCGCCGATGCTGGTGGGCGTCGGATTGGTGATTTGAGGTGCGGCTCCGCTCGGCAGGGGTGTTGGGGTTGGAGTCGGGCGTGGCGTGGCGGCGATCGCCGGCGTTGCGGTCGGGGGCAGTGGGCCGTTTTGGCCTGGCGGCTGAATCTGGATCACGGCCGATGTTGGTTCAGCTGTCGGTGCGGGTGTCGCAGTTGGGGTTGGGTCCGGCAAAGGGGTGGGGGTGGCCGCAACTGCGTGGACGGAGAGCATCAATGCGATGCCGCCACTGGCGAGCACCGTCAATGCGGTCTTTCGCTTCATTCCACCGGCTCGACGGGGCGTGGCTGCAGTGTCAGCGTCCGCTTTACGCGAGCCCGTACCGCCGCATCGCTCCAGGCCAGGGGCAGCGGGTCGTTGCGTTGCCAGCGCCGTACCAGGTCGTGGTAGTGGCGCGAAGCCGGTTGCCCCGACTGGCCGGGGTAGTGGATGGCGGTGGCCGCATCCCATTCCCCCACGTCGACGATCTGGCGCCAGGATGGCGCGAGCAGCTTGGTCTCGAAGCCGGGCTCAGATGGGACATGTGACGTTGCGAGGACCGTATCCGCATCTCCGCTCACCCGGATGCTGCCGAGGTTGAAGATGCGACGACTTGCGAAGTTGACGGCCAGCGGGTGTCTCAGTGGCAGCTCATGGAGCTTGCCCCAGCGTCGTTTGTGCCGGGAATCCTGAGCCACTGTCTCCAGCGCACGGATGGCCACTTCGGTCCAGCGGGTCTGGTTATCGAAGAACGCATCGTCGTCATCGGACCAGTGTTGCAACAGCATGGGGGTAAGCCGGCCGATGAGGTTTCCGGGGTAGCCGAAAACCGGGTGGGAACGATTTGTACCCGTGACGGTCTTCCAGGCATCGCTGCACAGTGGGGAAAGCGAATACTCTGCCAGCTTCTCCATGAACAGGGAATAGACCGTGGGCTCGATGCGGTTGGCATCCATGCGACCGTCCCACTGTGCCAGCAAGCGCCGCAAGCGTTCGGCGCTCGGGGTGTTGCAGCGAAGATCTCGCATCAGCCGAGACACCGTGCATGCCGGTGGGCAGACGGTATCCATCTGAATCTCGGCCATCCGAGCGGGGGTCAGCGGGCCGGACTCGCCCAGCAACTCGCCGATGCGCAGCGCCCTGTAGCCGTTCATGTAGTCGGTGGCGATGTAGTGGGGGAAGTCGTTGCCTACGATCCGGTTGTTGGCGGTGACGATGAAACCCTCCGTCGGGTCCATACCGGCGGGCATCTCCTCCGGCCTCAGCAGCCTGGCCCAGAGCGCATCGCCATTCCATCCCGCCACGGGAAGCCCACTTGCGGCGCGGCGTCGTACCGGCACCCGGCCGCAGAGGAAGTATCCGATGTGACCGTTGGTATCGGCCCAGATGACGTTCTGGGCGGGTGCGTCGAAACCGTGGAATGCAGCCCGGAATCCGGCTCCATCTTGGGCGCGCTGCACGCGCAGCACCGATCCGGCGGCGTCACCTGGGACCAGCGCCGTCCATTGCAGCGCCAGACCGCGCCACATGCCCCGCGCGGGGTCACTGATGCGCTCCACGATCGGTCCATGCCGGGTGATGACGACCTCCTCCACCTCGTCGGAAGCATCCTTGACCGAGATCACCTCGCGGCACATCTGTGCCTGCATCGGGCCGCTCTCGCTGCGGTAGCGATCCAGGCTGGCGTCCTCGAAGTCCTCGATGACGAGATCCTGGCAATCGGCGAAAGAGTTGGTGCAACCCCACGCCACATGAGCGTTGTGACCAAGGATGACGAAGGGCAAACCGGCGAACGTCACACCGGTCGCCTCGAAGTCGCCATCCACCTTGATGTGGGCCTGGTACCAGGGGGAGGGCACCGCCGGCGGTAGATGTGGGTCGTTGCACAGGAGAGGCCGCCCCGTGCTGCTTCTGGCGCCGGCAACCACCCAGGAATTGCTGCCTCCACCCAGCGCTGGAATCCAACGTGCCGTTTCTTGAAACATGGCCAGTGCGGAATCTTCGCCATGCGGCCCGACATCGGTTGCCGTCTGCGTGAGGATGGTGGGATTGGCGTCGGGATAGATGAGATCGAGTTTGGCCGCCTGAACGGGACCCACCTGGCGCAGCAGGTCGAGGCGTTGCAACTCGTTGTCCCAGTTGGTAGACAGGGCCAAGGCCAGCAGCTTGAAGCAGGCCAGGCAGTCGGTCGTGGTCCACTCGCGAGGCGTCAGCTTGAGGAGACGGAACTCCAGTGGCAGGGGGCGCGAGCTTTGGATTACAGCATTGATCCCGGCCGTATAGGCCGTGAGCATGTCTTTGGTGTCGCCCTCGACACGCTCGGCCTCAGCCTGGGCGATTCGGTGTAGCCCGATGCGGCGCATGAATCGATCAGCGACAAGCCCATCGGGACCGGCGAACTCGCTGATGCGCCCCGAGGCGACGCGCCGGTTCAGTTCGAGCTGCCACAGGCGATCCTGGGCGTGGGCGAAGCCCATGGCGAACGCTGCGTCGGCCATCGACGCGGCCTGGACGTGAACAAGGCCGTTCGCATCCCGGCTGAGGCTGGTAGGCGCCAAGACACCGTCCACGCTCACCAATCCCCGGGTCTGGGGAAGCGAGCGGCGCACCCAGTGGCGATAGGCTGTCAACGCCGCCACGGCCACAACAACGACCACTGCCGTTGCTACGACCAGAACGCCGGGCATTCAATGCTCCTCGGTCGTCATAACTTCAGGCGCCCATGGTAAAGCGTTCCTGCGGAGCCGCGGCCTGAATGAATAGGCGTGTCCGGATAGATCCAAGACAGTTAGACTTGCCGCCAGACATGAGTAGGCGGACCCCCCTCTACGACCGTCACGTTGCTCTTCATGGCAGCATGGTCGACTTCGCGGGCTTCTGTATGCCGGTGCGGTATTCGGGTATTCGAGACGAGCACATGGCTGTCCGCCAGCGTGCCGGCCTGTTCGACATCTCACACATGGGTGAGGTTCGCATCCGCGGTGAAGGTGCACTAGGTAGCTTGCAGCGCCTCTGCGCCAACAACGTCGGGCGGCTTCGTGCCGGCCAGGCCCTCTACGGCGTCATGTGCAATGCCGATGGCGGCATCGTCGACGACATCATTGTCTATCGCGACGGCGATAACGACTTCATGGTCGTCATCAACGCGGCCTGCCATGACAAAGATATCGCTTGGATGCGCCAGAATTTGGAGCCGAACACAGAACTCTGTGACGAATCCGACGAATGGTCGCTGCTGGCCGTGCAGGGTCCCGGCGCTGTAGATGTCGTCACACGGCTGGTGGACACCGACGTATCGGTCCTGCACCCGTTCCACTGCGTCATGGGCCATATCTCCAACAGTGCGGTACGGGTGTCGCGTACGGGATACACGGGCGAAGACGGCTTCGAGTTGTATGTAAGCAACGATTCGGCCGCCAGGGTGTGGGATGCAGTCTTGGATGCAGGGTCGACGGTTTCCCTGCTGCCGTGCGGTTTGGGTGCTCGTGACACGCTCAGGCTCGAGGCGGGCCTGCGGCTCTACGGCCAAGACATGGACGAATCGACCGACCCCTTCAGTGCCGCGCTCGGCTGGACGGTCAAACTGGACAAGGGTGTCGACTGCATCGGCTCTACGGCGTTGCGTCAACTCGATCCCCAGCACCCCCCACGGCGTTTTGTCGGCCTCGCATTCGTTGGCCGTGATATCCCCCGCCACGGCCAGACGGTCAGCAGTTTGGGGGAAGCCGTGGGCATGGTTTTGAGCGGGACGTACAGCTTCTCTCTGGGCCACGGTATTGCCACGGCTTCCATCGCCGGCCGTGTGGATCCAAATGCCCCGCTTGACGTCGACATCCGAGGCACCCTGGTGGCGGCCAGAATTGTGCCTCTGCCCTTCTATACGCGACCGCTCAGAAGTTCGCTGAGGAATCCGCACCCGGCCACCGCGATTCCTCAGCGCGAATAAAGGATCCGGCTGACGGCGGGCCAAGCCCGCCTACGCCGGCAGAATTGCTCAACAGTCTCTGCGAGGAGGACTCAAGGCGTGACTGAACTCTCGGGTTACCGTTTTACCAAGACCCACGAATGGGTCCGCCGCGATGGCGATGAGGTTGTCATAGGCATCAGCGAGCATGCCCAGGCTCAGTTGGGTGACGTCATCTTCCTAGATCTTCCCGAGGTGGGGGCCGAGCTAAAGGTGGGCCAGCGTTTTGGCACCATCGAATCGGTGAAGGCGGCCAGCGAGTTGTACGCGCCGGTGTCGGGATGCGTGATTGATGTCAACCGAGCGCTGGGTGAGTCGCCTGAATTGGTCAACAACGCGCCCTACACCGACGGTTGGGTGATCCGCCTCGAGAACGTCGACGAGGGCGGGAGCGAGTTGCTTGGCGAGGACGAGTACCGGCAGCTCGCCGGCGAGTAGGGCTCTCGATAGGGCTAGACTCGCGTACCGAGGTCAGCTAGCTCAGTTGGCAGGGGGGTGTGCGCAACAGCGCGAGCTTGGCTCGTGCGGCGCACAGGGGGGAGTCCCCCTGTCCACCGCTACCACAGTTCTCGATAGGGCTAGACTCGCGTACCGAGGTCAGCTAGCTCAGTTGGTTAGAGCGCGCGGTTCACATCCGCGAGGTCGAGGGTTCGAGTCCCCCGCTGACCACCAGCTTCTCCGGGATGC
>JACWAJ010000016.1 GCA_014874355.1 bacterium
GCCACCGGGCGTGGCCCCACCATTGATGGTCGCCTGGGCGAAGGCGCCATGCATCAAAGGCGATGTGATCTTGACCCACGCCTCCAGCGACGTGTTCCTGCCGCCAGTGGTCATGCTTGCCGAAGAACTGACGTTCTGGTTGCTGCCGTTGAAGGTAACCGCAGTGTCGTTACCCAAGACCCCGCCCGCCCCCAGCGTTGGACTGTTGGAATAGATGCCCGGATGGTTGTTGCCCGAAGCGTCCGCCGCTACCGTACCGCTCGACTCACCCAGGTGGTAATAGGCAAGCGGATGGTCGTACAGCACTGTCGAGCTGTACGAACTCAGCGCCGGCAGGTCCTGGAACGTCACCGTACCCGTGGCCGTACTGGGCGACACCGTCGCCGTCAGCGTAGCCGGCTGACCCCACACCGAGGGATTGGCCGACGATGTGAGCCCCGTCGTGGTCGGCACCATCGAGACGGTCCAGCCCATCGGCAGGTAGTCGGTCACTCCACGGTAGGCCCCACCAATGAAACAGGCACTCGTGCTGTAACAGTCGATACCCCGGGGGACGTTGTTGGTCCCAGCCGCGTTGCTCGGCGAGCTGACCGTACTCCAGACCGTACCGCTTCCGATCAACTCCTCCTCTTCCACCTGCCAGACGCTGCCGTTCCAGTAAAAGCCATCGGCCCAGCACGTTGTGGTACTGGAACAACTGACACCGGCGAGCTGCGTGTTACGGGTGCTGGCGGCATTGCTGGAACCGGCAGACCACGTGGACCCGTTCCACTTGTAGACAAACGGCTGCGTATAGGTACCCTGCCAGGTACCCACCGCCCAGCACAGGTTGGTACTGGGGCAGTCGATGCCCCAGAGCTGGTTGTTGATCACCTGGGTCGCCTGCCAGGCGCCATTGACATACTCCTTGAGGATGGCCTGAGTGGTGTTGCCGTTGGCCCCCACCATCCAACACAGCGCCGGGCTGGCACAGGAAATGGCGTATGGGGGCCCCTGCGGGTACCCCACGGCACTGGCACAGGAAGTGAGATCGGCAATCCAGGTGCTGCCGTCCCAGTAGTCCGAACTTACCGCGCTGGGCGAGCATCCCTCATAGGCGGCCGTCCGGCAGAACGTGGCCGTGGGGCAGGAAATGCCCGTGTTATATGCCCACCAGTGCGCCGGGGTGGGCAGGATGTTCCACTGGTTGGCGACGGTGTTGATGGAGTCGGCGGCACTGGTCCACCGCATGTAGAGCGCACAGCTACCCGTGTTGCCGCCGGTGCAGCCGTTGGTGTTACTGGTCTCGCCGAAATGGCCCGTCGCCATGCACATGGTGCCGTCGGGGCTGCAAGCGACAGCCGAAAGAGACTGGCTGTTCGCGCCACCACCGGTGACATTACAGCCGGATTGATAAGTGCCCGTCGCACACGTGAAACCGTCACCAGCCGTATGCCAGGCGCTCCCGTCCCACTTGTAGACATTGGTTCCACCCCAGCCGGTGTAGCCGACGCCGTTGTAGCCGACGCCCCAACACACCGTGGCACTGGCACAGGCCACTCCGGTTATCTCCCACTCCCTGTCGGTGCCGTTGATTGGCGGGTAGGAACTGGTGATGGCCACACTGGCCACCGCCGGCGTCAAAGCCGCCGATGTCGACCCCGCATAGGTGGTATCGCCGCTGTAGGCGGCCGTGATGGAGTGCGAACCCATCGAGGTGTACGTCTGACTGCACGTCGCGCGGCCCGCTCCGCCCAGCGCCACATTGGAACAGATCGGCGTGGCGCCGTCACTGAAGGTCACTGTCCCCGTCGGCACCGCTCCGGTCCTGGCCAGGATGCTGTCCCAGTACAGGGTCGTCGTCACGGCCGAGGTCGGCCCGCCATACAACGCAATACGCATGTAGGTGGCACCTGTGGGCACCGTGACCGAACCGCTCACCAGCTGCCACGATGTCGTGGCGGAGGCGTTGGCGAGAACGTCGGTGAAGCACGTCGCCACCGCACCGTTACAGGGGGCCTGGGTGATCGAAGCCCGTGTGAAATTGCTGGTGGTGCCGAATGCCACCCTAAAGTAGGTGCCCACCCCGGTTGCCTGGTCGGCACGGTACAAACCCGAGACGCTGTACACCTGACCCGGCGTCACCGCGATGCCGTCCGAGGCTATGCCAACCCCCGTGCCGATGGGCACCTGAATTGCCAGCGCTTGCCGACCTTGGTATGGCATCTGCGGGGTGGTGGTGGGCGAGTTGCCACTACCCTCCCAGGTGCTCCAGTTCGTGAGCGTGTTGATGGCACCGCTCTCGAATTCACCGTTCACAACCTCGTTGTTCACGATGGCCGTATAGGTCATAGCCTGGTTGAGCGCCATCTTGGCATCCCAGGAACTGATCAACTCCGTCGTACTCGGAGTGCTGCCCGCGGCCTGCGCCGGCAGCGGGCCCACGATCGCCCCGGTCAGGGCGCAAAGCAACGCGGCACAACCTGCCACGCCGCAGCGCAATCGCCGTGGAGTGGGAACTGGCTCAAACGCAGTTCCTGCCGACCACCCCGGCAGCGGGTGGGTTGACCTCACATTCGCAAGGATAGCCACTCCGGCTCGGACCCCGTCGCCGTCAGCAAGTACGGGCAGGTGATCGGGTTCTACATCCCCGTCGAGCGGGACCGGGAGGAGGTCCGTCGCGCCCCACCAACGCTGCGCTGCGACAGTCGCCGATCAACCCGTACGCTCCGAGAGGCAAGTAGCCACGCGAGGAGCGTGCTGGAATCATCGACGCCAGACCTGCCACCAATGCAAGGACGGAATACCCACCAGCTCGGCGGCACGGCGGAATGCCACGGCAGCGGAACGCGGATCACCAGTGACATGCTCGGCAAGACCGAGGTTGTAGAGAATGAGTGGATCGTCGCCGTCAAGTTCGGCGGCCCGCCGCGCCGACACAAGACCGTCGTCGACCCGGTCGGAATTCACGAGTAGCGCTGCCAACATAGTGTGCGCCCGTGCTGAATTGGCATCCAGCCGTGCCGCCTCCTCGGCGGCAGCCAATGCCCCCGCGTCGTCGCCTCGAATGGCCAGTACCGATGCGAGCAGGAGGTGCGTGTCGGCATCAGGATGCTCGACCAGGAGAGCCGCGGACCGCGACAGTGCATCAGGTGCGGCAAAGTCGAATCCGTAACGCTGGCGCATCCGTTCCTGACTACCTCGCCACAACGGCAGGCTCAATCGACGTGCCAGATCAGGGAGACGTGGGGCTCCACTACGCGTGACAGTCACGGGTCAACTATAAGCAGCGCGAAGTCATAGCGGCCACACTCTGGGCGATTTCAGTACGCGTCTTCGGGACGGGGAGCCTCATCCTGATCGGCCTCGTCCTCGGCATCTTCGTCCTCGACAACGTCCAACTCCGCCGCTTCGTCGTCGAAATCGTCCGTCGTCTGCATACCGACTTCTTCGAGCGCCGCCATATCGTCGACATCGTCGACATCCGCGGCGTCGAGCGCCTCTGCGTCGATCCCTCGCTGCGCCAGCAACGACTCCTTGGCGTAGGGACGGAATTCAGCACCACGCCGGTCGCGTGCAATGGGGAACGAGGGCGTCCCGGCGTTCTCCTCCGACTGAAATTCCTCGCGGATCATGATCTCGATGCGCGAGTTGTCTGCCCGCGCCACAGCTGCCGTGTAGCGATTGCCTTTCTCTATGAGTGGAACCAGGCGGTGCGCCAGCTTCACATCGACCTCCCCGATCAGAACTCCGCGACCGGTGCGAACCTCAAGCCGCGTGTCCGACACGTCGAGTTCGACCACATCACCCGGTGCCATGGCGACCCCGACCACCCGCTTCGAGGGGACGAGGATGCTCAGTGCCGACTTCCCCGGTTCCTCGGCGAAAAGATCGACATCGGGAACCGTCGTCGTGGTGGCCACCGTCTCCGACGTTTCGAGCATGGCCGCAATCTTGCGTGCGTTGTTCTGCGCGATGACGTTGAGGGGGTTCAACTCGATGGTCTTGGAGTAGGCCTCCAGTGCCAAGTCGAGATTGCCCAGCTCGGTCTGCGCCTTGCCGATGCGGTTGTACGCGGACTCATCAGGCCCGTGCCGTTCTACGAGAGCCTGGTTCATCATCAACGCTTCCTGCCACCGGCTCTCCATCGCAAGAGCAATCGCGTCTTCAACGTAGAGCCTGCGAGGCTTGACCCGTTCTGTTTCGGTCACTGTAATTCAACCCTCAAGAGGCGGCTTCGCAAGTCCGCTATGATACCTCTCTCAGTGTTGTCACCCCATTCGTCAAGGTTCATTCCATCATGACTGCTGTCCTGGCCATTGCCAACCAGAAGGGCGGCGTCGGCAAGACGACCACCGCCGTCAATCTTGCCGCCGCACTTGCCGAGGCCGGCCAGCGTGTCCTGGCGGTCGACCTCGACCCCCAGGGTCACCTCACGATCAACATGGGCTGCCGGCGCCCCGACGATCTCGAACTGACGGTCTACAACGTCCTGACCAACCCGAACGTCGCCGCCGATGACGCCCGGCTCCATGCGGAGCAGATGCAACTCGACTTCCTGCCCGCCAACATCGAGCTCTCAGGGGCAGAGTTGCAACTGGTGACCGAGTTCGGTCGCGAGTCCGTCCTTCAGGAGAAGCTGGAGCCGCTGCTGCCTCACTACGACGTCGTCGTCATCGACTGCCCCCCGAGCCTCGGATTGCTTTGCGTCAACGCTCTGGTGGCGGCCACCCACGTCATCATCCCACTGCAGTGCGAGTACTTCGGAATGAAGGGAATGCAGCAACTGCAACGGACCATCGACCGCGTTCGCGCCAAACTCAATCCTGGGCTCACGATAGCGGGCATCCTGCCGACCATCTACAAGGCACGCACGTTGCACAGTCAGGAAGTCCTCGAACTGGTACGCGAGCGCTACCAGGATCAGGTGTTCGACATCACCATCGATGCGTCGATCCGGTTTGCCGAAACCCCCCTGGCCGGACAGTCGATCCTGCAGTACTCACCGCAATCACCCGGCGCCAAGGCCTACCGCGCGCTGGCTACAACGATCATCGAACGCTTGGGCAAGGGCGCATCGCAAGCTGATGAGGAGGCGGAGACCACGCGCGAGCGTGTTCGCGCCGCACAGTCATGATGGGAGGCTTTCGCCGAGCTCGGCTGCGCGGATCCGACGAACTCTTCCGCCCCACCAACGATGACGCCACACCCACGGAGCAGAACCTGGACCTGCCCGTCGACGAAATCGCCATGGCAGCCACAGTCACCAAGCCATCCCCACTCGATGACGGCGGCTCAGCCGTGCCCAACGCACCCGGTCACGACAGCCGTTCGCTGCGGCTCTCCAGCGAAGAGATCACGATCATCGCGGAAGCCCTGCAACATCTCAAGTTCCCCCACAAGGCACCGGCAAGGCCCTCGGTGGACGAGTTCGAACGCCTAGAAGCGTTGCGGCAGAGGCTGCTCGAATCGCTCTAGGAGCCCTACCTAGGCGTACAACGCTTCGATCTCGGAGGCGTACTTCTCCGCCACTACCTTGCGTTTGACCTTGAGCGTCGGCGTCAACTCGTCGCCGATACAGAAGTCGCAGTCGAGCAACCGCCACTTCTTGACCTGCTCGACGTGATTCAGATGTGAATTGGCTGCTTTGACGTGGGCGGCCAGCACGGCTTGTACGGCATCGTTAGTCGTGAGCGCCGTTCCATCCAGGCCGTGCTGCTTGGTAAAACGCTTTGCCTCATCGGGATCCAGGGTGAGCAGCGCGGTGACATAAGGCCGCCGGTCGCCGATGACGACCGCGTTGCTCACCAGGGGGTGTTGCATGAGCTCATTCTCGATGTTGCTCGGCGCAATGTTCTTGCCCCCCGCCGTGATGATGAGATCCTTCTTGCGATCGGTGATACGCAGGTAGCCGTCCTGGTCGAGTTCACCCACATCGCCCGTGTGCAGCCAGCCGTCGATCAGAGTTTCCTGCGTTGCCTTTGCGTCCTTGTAATAGCCGGTAAAGACCTGACCACCCCTGACCAAGACCTCGCCATCATCGGCGAACCCGATCTCGACACCGGGGGGCGGCATGCCCACCGTGCCGACACGCGACCTTCCGGGAAGGTTCAGCGTAGAGACCGCACAATCCTCGGTCTGGCCGTAAACCTCACAAATCTCCAGCCCCAAGCTGCGGAAGAACACGAGCACTTCGGGAGCAATCGGTGCCGCGCCACTGACGAGGACGTTCGCCTCGTCAAGACCGACGGCACGGCGGATCTTGGCCAGCACGAGCCGATCGGCAAGGCGGTGCCGGAGGCCAAGCCACGCACCGGAGCGCCGGCCGGCGGCCTGATCCCGGTAGACGCGCTCCCCCACGCCAAGCGCCCATAACGCCAGCCGCCGCCGCGCCATTGGCGCCTCGGCGATCTTGTTCTTGATCGACTGCGCCATCTTCTCCCAGACCCGAGGAACCCCGAAGAATTGGGTGGGGCGAACCTCCGCCAGCCGTTTGGCAAGGTTGGGTATCCCATCGAGGAAGTACGTTGGGTTGCCGTACATGTAGGAGCGGTACTCGCTCACCAGCCGCTCGGCGATATGCGCCAGGGGCAGGTAGCTGAGCACACGTTGGTCAGGACCACCCGCGACGATTGTATTCAGGGAGGCGCCGATCGAGACAAAGTTGGCATGGGTCAGGATCACCGCCTTGGGTGGCCCGGTCGTTCCGCTCGTATAGATCAGGGTCGCGACATCGTCGGGGCTGACCGACGCGATACGCCGTTCAACTTCAGCCGCAATCGTGGGGTCCAGCAGAGCCTCATCCCCGAGCCGCAATGCTTCCGCCCAAGGAACCGAGAACCCATCTTCCGAAGGCCGGCTCAAACCCTCGATGACGATGACCTGCCGCAAGTTGGGAAGTTGTTCGCGAACCGTGAGGAGGCGCTCGAGAATGGCCGCGTTCTCGACGATGGCAATGCGACTCTCGGAATGGCCGAGCACGTACGCCGCCTGTGCCGCACTCATCGTCAGGTAAACCGGAGCCGGACGGCAGCGCACCATGAGAATGCCGATGTCGGCCATGTGCCACTCCGGCCGGTTGTCGGACCAGATCGCAACGTGATCCTGCGGCGCCGCCTGCACTCTGACAAGGTAGGCGGCGAGGCGCCGGGACGCAGCGGCAAATCCCGCCCACGTAATCGCCTCATAACGATCACCGGCACGGTGCAAGAGCGCAGCGCTGTCGCCATGCTCCGCCACCGTCTTGAGGAAATACCCGATCAGCGTTGGCGAGGTCTCGACCATAGACCGCGGAGAATGCCACAAACATCCACTCCCAGACAGTTCTGGGCACAGATCCACGCAACCTGGTAGCGTCGCTCGCGTGGTTATCGGCAGCCTCCGCATCGTGCTTCACATCCCGAACAGCCATTCCCTCAAGGAAAAGCGGCAGGTGATCCGGTCGCTGACATCACGCCTGCGCCGCACCTTCAACGTCGCAGTCGCCGAAGTCGGCGATCAGGACGTCTGGCAACGCGCAACCCTGGCTGTCGTGGCTGTGAGCGGCAGTGGTCGGCATGCCGATGAAATCTGTCAGAAGGCGCTGCACATGGCCGGGGCCGAGCGTGAGGCGCTGGTCACCGAGTCGCACTTCGAACTGGTCCACATGTGACACTGCCCTGGAGCCTCGACGGGTTCCAGCAAGAGGCCATCGAGAAGCTCGACCGAGTTTCACGATGGCGTTGACGTTGTTGCGTACTCGCAGTGTCGGGCGGGCAGAAGCCCTGCTGGAGAAGTCGTTTGGGCAATACCAGAACGTGCATGGCCAAGACGACTGGAGCATCCGTGAGCGCAATGCGAGGGCAAGGCTTGGCGACCTTCGCGGCCGGACCTTCCGCCATCCATCTATCCGCTGTACAGAACGAACGCTGGCCCAGTTCATCCACGCCAATCACGAAGTCGTCGAGTCCCAGGCCCAACTGCGCCAGTTGAAACGAGAGCACTTTCGAGCCTCTCGTGGTGGCCGGGGCGGCGGCCGCTTGACCGATCCCGGTCAGCGCATGGAGAAGCACAAACGAAACATCGCGGCGGCCAGCCGGCGCCTGAACGACTCGCCCTGCCGCCACTGCCCCTACCTCATGGAGCACCGCGCCCAGCACTGGGAGATCTCAGATCTCGAGGCGCTGCTGCGCCAGATGGAACCAGCGGTGCGCGGCCATCCCCTCCAGGGTCTGGTGACGCGAACGCGAGAAACCCTGGAACGCGACCTCATACGGCGCGTGTAGACGCCTGGTCGCACTTACTCCTCGCGGACGAGGTTCTCGGGAACGCTCACCAAGCGATAGGGCAGGTCGGAGACGTCGTAGTAGCGCACCGTCTTCTTGAGCCGTTTTGCAATGCCCACCTGCACCTTGACTCCCAGCGACATGTTCCCAAAGACCCACATCTCGTCCGAGCGCACTATGAGGTTGTTGAACGACTCGCGCACCATCTCCTTGGGCACTGTGTGAAGCAGGTAGTAGTCGAAGAGCATGAAGGGGCAGATGGGTACATGCCCCTCGTCGAGAACGAATTTGGTGATGTGCTGACGCCAGAAGAAGTTGCGATTGCTGAGCGCGCAATAGACCAGACGCTTGGGCCGGCGCAACGCCCGCTCCGCCTGCTCGGCAGGCGTCGCCTTGGGTCGCGGGGTGAAGATCCTCTCGAGGATGTCCTCCGCGTTCTTGACGGCGATGGTCTGAGGGGTAACAGGTGGGGTCTCGGCGGACTCAGGCAAACTCACATCTCTTGGCGACGGCATAAACAGTCCTCGATGATAGCACCGACTGGGACGATCCACTCTTGCTACGAAAAGTCGACCCCGGCCAAACGCGTGAGCCAGATCGGAGGGAGTGGTACGCCCGGAGGGACTTGAACCCCCGCATCCAGCTCCGGAGGCTGGCGCTCTATCCAACTGAGCTACGGGCGCGAGTGAGCGGTGAAGGGGCAAGTGTACTTGCCCCTTCACCGCGAACGAGCGGCCCGTACGAAGTACGGGCGCGAGTCGGTTCCTCCCTCGTAGGCACACGGTCCCATGAGCGGCCCGTACGAAGTACGGGCGCGAGTCGGTTCCTCCCTCGTAGGCACACGGTCCCATGAGC
>JACWAJ010000017.1 GCA_014874355.1 bacterium
AGATCGCCTTACTCATCTCCGACCATCGCTTCGTGGACGGCAAGCTACAGATCGACCAACCGGCTCCTCAGGAGGACACCGCCGCGTAACTCAAACCACCAATCGCCTGGATGAATTTCCACCGGATTTGACAAAGGCTCGTCGTGAGGATTAGTCTGCCCACATGAACCGTCTTCTGCAGCGCCTGCTCGAGACGCGATCGCTCTGCTACGAGGCGCGGCTTATCGCACCCGGCAGCCGCACCCATGTGACCCGGACCAAGACTCCAGGAGAGGTGGCAACCCTGGTTCACGACGGTGTCTGGGCCGGTAACCGGGGACTTCGCGGTGAGGTGTGGCGCGCCGGGCGCAAACCCGAACGACTGAGCAGCTTCCGCAAGATCGCGGCGCGCGCCGTCGAGATGACCAACCATGAGTACGGCACGGTCCAGTACGAGTACAACCCCTCGACAGCGCGTCCGCTCGAGCGCCACTGGTCGCAGACCTGGCCTCCCAAGACGATCCCCTACGTGGACGGAGCCACAGGCCTCAACTAGAAGGCTGCCGCTTTCCCCACTGGCGCCTTGCGCCCTGACTCCGCAGGGATGGACGGCGCTTCGGCGGCAACGATCCGCCGCACTCGCTTGGCCCCGAGCCGGGCGTCCTGCTGGGCCACCACCGCCGTCAGCGCCGCCAACATCGCCGCACCGAGAACAGTAACGCCCACACGCATGGCTCCACGCCTGACGGCACCGCCACCGGCCGATGGGAGCGCCGGTCCTTCGCCAAACCACATGGTCACCGCGGTCTGAGCGGAGGTCTCCCCGCCATACCCGCTGCTGCTTCGTTCGACGCGAATCGCCGCCGGCTGCAGCGGATGGCGCACCGGGGGGGTGACAACGCTCCTCGCCCGCGGGTCGTCCAGCCGGCGCACCAACGCCAGCGCCGCACGCAGCCCCTGCTGACCGATGCGATTCAAGCCTGGGGCAAAAGACACAGCCATGGCCGGAAAGGATAGCGTTGCAGCATGTACCAACCAGAACCTAAGCCTGGATCCACCGTGAAACCGAAGCAGACCTCCACTCAGGCGAGTCCAGGGCAAGGCGCCGCCGAGCACGAGAGGGAGTGCATCTGAATGATGCATGACCAAACGCGCGCAGAAGGCAACGCAGCCATGGACCGGCTGAGTGAGCGAGATGCGAGGGGCTCACAGTGGATCCAGGCTCAGTTCCACGATCGGGTCCGTGCCTGCCTGATGGGCGCCATCACAGGCGACCCCGAGCTCGCTGAGGATCTCCTGCGCTGTGCCGGGTGCATCGTCACTACAGGCGGCCAGGACGCCGAAGCCCTGAGAAACGCCGGCCTGGCCGTGGCGCCGCCAGCCGGCCCCAGTGGCCTCGTGGTGCGAACACTGGCCTACGGCCTCCTCACCCATCTCGACCGACCGCGGGTCCGTCAGGGCGCTTACCGTTGCGCCACACTGGCCGGCATCAATGACGGTGCGGCAGCGGCCGGAATGGCCACCGCGATCCTAGCCGCCGACCTCGTACGTGGCCTTGATCTCGACACCTGTCTCATGCGCTGCCATCAGACGCTCCTTGAGGAAGCTCCCATGGCACTGCTCACCCGCTTGCGCCCCCTGCCCGACGAAGCGGCTCCCGACATCGAGACTGATGAGGATCCCAATCTGGCTATACAGCTTGCCCTCACCGCGCTGCATCGCGGCCAGGGGGTGGATGCAGTCGTCGCGGCGTTCGGCGAAAAGGGTCACAACAACTACCGTGTCGCTCCGCTGCTCGCCGCCGCTCTGGCCGGGATCCGCGACGGCTTCAATGGTTTCGATGTTGCGGCCCTGGACAACCACCCCCTCCGCGAACGCGCCGAGCACGCCGCAGAGGCACTGGTAACGGCCGTGCTCAGCGCTTCACCTGCCAGAGGCTAGACATGCTCCCCAGCGGCCGCAGAATCAGAATCCTCACCGCAAAGGTTGGCCTCGACGGCCACGATCGCGGGATCAAAGTCATCTCCCGAGCGCTCCGCGACGCAGGGGTTGAGGTCATCTACACCGGTCTGCACCAGACGCCCGAGATGGTGGTCGAGGCCGCCATTCAGGAGGACGTTGACGGCATTGGCATATCGATCCTCTCCGGCGCTCACATGACACTTTTCCCCGAGATCATTCGATTGCTCCGGGAGCACGGCGCAGGAGACATCATCGTCTTTGGTGGCGGCATCATTCCTGACGCCGACATCGCGGAACTGGTCAAGCTGGGTGTGGACAAGGTGTTCACCCCGGGAACGTCGCTCGAAGAAGCGGTGACTTATGTCAACTCGCGGTTCGGCCTTGCAGTCTGAGATCTGGCCGGGCCTGATAAAGTCGATGTCGTCATGTCAGATCTGGTACTTGATGTCACCACGCGCGAGAAGCGCGGTCGCCACGTAAACGCCCCCCGTCGTGAGGGCAACGTGCCTGCCATCCTCTACGGACACAACCTCAAGCCCATTGCGCTCACAGCTAGCGAAATGGCGCTCAAGAAGGTTTGGCGGCGCGCCGGCCATACCCACCTGGTTGATCTCGTGATCGAAGGTGGCACGGCGCGCAAGGTTCTGATCAAGGAATTTCAGATCGACCCTCGCAGTGCGCGCCCACTGCACGCCGACTTCTTTGCCGTCAACCTCAAAGAGAAGCTCACCGCCGACGTGCCGATCGTGGTTACGGGTTCGCCACCTGCCGTTGACGAGTTCAAGATCGGCCAGTTGCTCCAGCCGCTGGCGGCTTTGAAGGTCGAGTGCCTACCGCAAGATCTGCCGGCCCATCTGGTCGTCGATGTCTCCGGCCTTGCCGAGATCGATTCCCACATCCTGGTCGGAGAGATCGAACTCCCCAAGGGTGTCACCCTGGTCCACGCCGACCTCGAAGAGGTCGTTGTCAAGATCGCACCGATGCGCATCCAGGAACGCGAAGCCACCGAAGTGGCTGCCGAAGAAGCAGCTGCGGCGGTTCCAACTCCGGAAGTCGAGACCGAATAGCGGCACTCCCGTTGGGGTCTTGGAGGCTGCACCCATGCTTGCCACGTTGAGTTGCGACACCAGCACCTCCTTCAGCGACCTGTGCCATGCAATCGACAAGAACGACCCCACTCACCTTGCCGGTCCCATCGCCGCGCATCTGCTGGCGCCGCTGATTGTATTTATCGTCATCGTCGCCGCCGGTCGGCTGTTCCGGCACGTTCTAGAGCGAACCCCGGCGATCAATCGCGACGTGCAGGTCCGCACACTCGTGCACAACGTCGTCACCGCCACCATCTACATCCTCGCCCTGCTGGCAGCACTGGTCGCCGCCGGGCTGTCGATCTCGCTGCTGCTGACATTCGGAGGACTGGCGTCGTTGGCAGTAGGGCTGGCCTTTCAGGACGTGATGCGAAACCTACTCGCGGGCATCTTCCTGCTCGTCGAGCAACCCTTCAAGATCGGCGACTTCATCTGCGTTGACGGCCAAAGCGGATGTGTCGAGACGGTTCAACTTCGGACGACCACCCTCAAGACCGAGGAAGGCAGGCTTGCGATCCTGCCCAACCTGACGTGCTTCAACAACACCGTCCTCAACGGAAGGCCGCCTGGCGAAGGCGCCTAGCCAGGTGCTAGGCGCGCTCCGTCATCGGCACGTAATCGCGTCGCGTCTTCCCGAGGTAGATCTGTCGGGGCCGACCGATCTTCTGCTCCGGATCCAGTAGCGATTCCTGCCACTGCGCCATCCACCCGGCAGTGCGCGCGAGAGCAAAGAGCACGGGGAACATCTCGACGGGAATACCCATCGCCTGGTACATGAAGCCGCTGTAGAAGTCGACATTGGGATAGAGCTTGCGGCTCACGAAGTATTCGTCCTCGAGACCGATGCGCTCCAGCTCCCGCGCAACATCGAGCAACGGCGTCGTGACGGTTATAGACAGGACCTGATCCGCCATGCGCTTTATGATCGCGGCACGTGGGTCGTAGTTCTTGTAGATGCGGTGACCAAAGCCCATGAGGCGTTCCTTGCCGGCTTTTACCGAGGCAATGAAGGCGGGCACGTTCTCGAGGGTTCCGATCCTATGCAGCATGCGCAGCACGACTTCGTTGGCCCCGCCGTGCAGCGGGCCGTAGAGCGCGGCAATCGCCGCTGCCGTGGCCGAGTAGGGGTCGGGGTGTGAAGAGCCCACAATCCGCATCGTGTTGGTCGAGCAGTTCTGCTCGTGGTCGGCGTGGAGGATAAACAGCACATCCAGCGCACGCTCGATCTCCGGCGCCGGCTGGTAGCGCGGCTCGAGCATCTTGAACATCATGTTCAAGTAGTTGCCGGCGTAGGAGAGGTCGGCATCGGGTTGATTGTAGGGGAAACCCTTCGAATGCCGGTAGGCCAGTGCCGCAATGGTCGGCATCTTGCCGATGAGCCGGTTGACAGACATCCGGCGCTGCTCCGGATCGAAGATGTCGTTGGCGTCCGAGTAGAAGGTCGAGAGCGCCCCAACGGTGGACAGCAAGATGCCCATCGGATGTGCGTCGTGATGAAAGCCGCCGATGAAGTTCTTAACGTTCTCGTGCACCATCGTGTGGTCCGAGATGTCGTGCTTCCACTTCTCGAACTGGACCGCCGTCGGCAGGTCACCATGGATGAGCAGGTACGCCGTCTCCAGGAAAGTGCTCTTCTCGGCAAGTTGCTCGATGGGGTAACCCCGGTATTCCAAGATGCCACGATCCCCGTCGATGTAGGTGATAGTGCTCTTGCACGACGCGGTATTCATCGAGGCGGGGTCATAGCAGACCAAGCCGTGATCCAACGGGTCGTCGGCGTCCAACTTCATCTGGTTGAATGCCACCGAGCGGATAGCCCCGTTCTCGATGGGTAGCTCGTAGGTCTTGCCGTTGCGATTGTCGGTGACAGTGAGCGTCTGCGCCATGGATCCTCCTTGCGGAAGCGAGTTTGACAGGTTGGAGGCGGAGACCGTGTGGTAACCCCTGGCGGGGCATCACCCAACCCACCCCAGTGTCTCCACGCCAGGCTTGGGGCTTCAGCCGCTAGCGCCGTATACGCTTCATTGTCATCATGAACGAATGTACGAGCGCGTTCCAGTAATGGCCGATCGCATTCCCAAAAGCATGCGTGCCGCAGTGTGCAAGGCCCCCGGCGTCCCCTTGGAGATCGTCCGGCTCCCGATGCCCGAACCGGACTCTGACCAGGTTCTGGTGAAGGTCCACGCCTGTGGCGTCTGCCGCACCGACCTTCACGTAGCCGACGGCGAGCTTCCCGAGGCTGTCTACCCGATCATTCCCGGACACCAGGTAGTGGGCCGGGCCGTAACCCTGGGCGCCAACGTCAGGCGCCTGACCGCTGGCGACCGGGTCGGCATCCCCTGGATCGGCGGCTGTTGCGGCAGATGCCCGGCATGTCTCCGCGGCGAGGAGAACCTCTGCGACACGCCCCAACTCACCGGCTGCAACCGCAATGGCGGATTCGCGGACTACGTGGTTGCCGGCGCACAGTTCTGCCTGCGCTTGCCGGACGGCTACTCCGACACGGCGATCGCGCCGCTGCTCTGCGGCGGAGCCATCGGCTACCGGGCGCTGCGGATGGCGGGCGACGCGGCCGCAATCGGGATCTACGGTTTTGGTTCGGCCGCGCATCTCATCACCCAGGTGGCTTTGCACCAGGGACGCCAAGTCTTTGCCTTCACCCGCGCCGGCGATTTCACCGCCCAGGATTTCGCACGTCAGCTCGGAGCCGAATGGGTGGGCGATGCCTCGATGCCGCCGCCGCGACCTCTCGACGCCGCCATCATCTTCGCCCCCGCGGGCGAGCTGGTTCCTGCGGCCCTGGCCGCCATACGGAAAGGCGGGGTGGTGGTTTGCGCCGGAATCCACATGACCGACATCCCGAGTTTTGCCTACCGCCTCCTCTGGGGAGAACGCCAACTGCGCTCCGTCGCCAACCTCACCCGGCGAGACGGCGAGGAGTTCCTAGCTCTCGCACCGCAGATCCCGATTGCCGCGACGGTCGAGACCCACTCGCTCGAGGAGGTCGCCACGGCAATCGGAAGGCTTCGCAACGGCAGTCTCAACGGCTCTGCGGTCATCGTCATCGACCCGCGCTGAACAACGCGTAAAGCTCGACTCTGTGGGGACGTCGAGCCACTCCAAGATCTCACCGATGAACGATATCGTGCCCAAGGCCAAGACTCGCTCCCCGAGAGCACCACGGTCGAGTGTCGAGAACAACGGCGCTTCCATTTGCGAGCTGAAGTCGAGATGACTGCTGCCCACACGGACGGTGATGACATCGAGACCGTCGAGTTCCTCCAGAACCCCGGCCCGGTCCTTGCCGTCTGGGACACTGACAACGACTGTATCCGGCCGGCCCAGTGTCCTCTCGCACCAGGCACGCGCGTTGCCCGCCCCCGTGCCGTTGATGGCGGCGTCGAGGGCCCACGTCTGAGTACCCCTTGGGTGAACGGACAACCGCCCGGGAAGATGGACCGATCGCCAGACGGCCTCGAGCGCTTCGGGAGCAGGCCGGTGCCTGCCAAGATGGTCGAGCAACTGTTCGGCAGCCACAACCCCCAAACGAGCGTTGACCCCGACGAGCCCCGGCGGCCACGTCTCCAAATCGGGAACGCTGGCAGCACTGACGAACACCGGCCGGCCCTGGGGCGCCGCATCGACAACGCAAGCCATCACCTCGGGCCGGGTCTGGACGACGCTCACGAGAGCGACCGTCGCGGAACCCACGATCCCGAGTTTGTCGATGGCAATGCTTTCGACGCTGTCACCCAGGCTGCCGATATGTTCGGCGAAGATGCTGGTGGCGGCGACCACCGTCGGTTCGAGAAGCGAGATCTCGTCGCTCCACCCACCCATTCCGGCCTCCAACACCACGGCGTCGCAGCCGGTGTCGAGGAAGTGACGCAACCCGGCAAGGGTGAACAGGCCCGTCGGCGACAGGTAGCCATCTGCCGGGAGCGAACCGGCCACAGCTCGCAAAGTGTGGTGCACACGCTCCACGAGCGCGGCGTAGTCGTCGCGGCCGATGGCGTTGCCGTCGACGCGAATCCGTTCGCGGTTGCTGCGGAACCCCGGGCTCGTGAGCGTTCCCACGCGCATACCCGAAGCCGACAGCGTCGCCGACACGAACGTGGCCGTAGTGCCCTTGCCCTTGGACCCGACCACGGCAATGACCGGCCAGCGGTTCTGGCGCAGGCGATCACAATCGATCCCGAGGTGCGCGGCCAACCCCCGTGCGCGTGCCAGGCTGCGCCGTATCCCCGGCCGGCGAAGGCGTGAGCGCTCCTCGAAAAAGACCTCATCGGCAACCGTCCTCTCGCCAAGCACCCGTGGATTGTGCAAGTTGGGCGGCCGCCTCCCACCCCATGCGACAAGTTCGTCGCGAAGCGTTTTAGCGTGACGCGTTTGTGCAACGCTCAGCCCGGTCAACCCACCAGCGACGAGAACACCGGAGATCGGGTCCATAAGTGGTCACCGGGGCACGTGCATACTCGTCATCGAGGACAGTGCCGATTTACCGCCCGAGCGCGAAGCAAGCGGCAATGTCATCGCCCTCCTCGACATCGATGAGGCCCAGGCGGCGGTCGTTGTAGCCGCGGTGGAAAGCTCCGAAAACCACGTCACCCGAATCACGCCAGAAACATCGGCCATCGTGGTGCCCCTCAAGGCTGGAAGCGTGGACGCCCGCATCATCCTGATATCGGGGCCATTCACTCCGGTGTTTGGCGCCGACGAGACAGAACGGCTGCAAGGGCGCTACGCGACAGCCGTGGCGATGGCGCTCGAGCGCGCAGGGCTGACCGAGCGGTTGGCGGCGGTGGAACACTCCAAGACGGAGTTCCTCAACCTGGCGTCACACGAGATGCGCGGACCGCTGACGGGCCTACGCGGCTACTTGACGATGCTCGTCTCGGGTGATCTCGGCACCCTCCCCGACAAGGCGCAGAGTGTGGTGCCCGTCTTGCTACGACAGACAAAGCAGATGGGACTGATCGTCGACCAGATGCTCGAGACCGCGCGGCTGACCGACGACAGGCTGCAGCTACGGTTCAAACGCTCCGACCTGGCAAGCCTGGTCGAGGCGGCCGTTGCGGAAGCGCGCCCGCTCTTGCCGGACACGCACAAATTGACGCTCGCCCTCCCCAAGTCTCCGGTCTTTGTCTCGTGTGACAGCGAGCGGGTCAACACCATCATCGCCAACCTCCTTGACAATGCAATCAAATACTCCCCCGCCGGAGGCGCGGTCACATGCGACCTTCGCTGCCGCGGAGAGACCGCCGAGTTCCACGTAACCGACCAAGGAATGGGCATCAAGCGGGCCGACATCGGCAAGCTCTTCACCCGCTTCGGTCGCATCGTCACTGCGGAGAACGCGCATATTCCCGGCACCGGGCTGGGCCTCTACATATGTCGCGAGTTGGCCCGCCGTCATGGTGGCGACCTCACGGTCAAATCAAGCCCGGGAAAAGGCACCACGTTCACGCTCCGCCTGCCTCTGGATCTAAGCCTGGCCTCGGATTAGGGCCAAGCTCCTGAACGGGACACCCCCGGCAGATGGCCGCCTAGACAACGGAGGCGAGAACGTCCGTGCAATGTCCGTATCGAATACGCACAATGGCTGACATGATCATCGCCCCTGCTTCCATGCCCTCCGTGGCTGTCGAGATGGTCTGATGCCGGCGGAAGAGGCTAACCTGGAGATCCTGCGGCCGCGCAGCGGTCGGCGCCGGCCGTCACCGGCACCGACGATCATCTTCGATGCCGATGACACTCTCTGGGTAACCCAGTGGCTGTACGACCAGGCTGAGCAGGAGACCCGCCTCATCGTCGAGGCGGCCGGGCTCGATGGGAATCGCTGGGACGAGATCTTTCAGGAGCACGATCGCAAGAACGTCGCCCGCTTTGGTTTTGGACCGGGACGCATCCCCACATCGGTCGTGGCGGCGTATACGCAACTCTGCGAGGAGTCGGGGACGACAGTTCGTATCGACATCCTTGGCGAGTTGATCCGATCCGCGTCATCGATGTTCCGCCGCAAGGCACCCCTGGTGGGCGGTGTCCAAGACGTGCTCGAAGCATTGCGCCCCGACTACCAGCTGGTCCTCCTCACCAAGGGGGATCCCCGGCTCCAGCGTAAGCGCATCAAGGAATCCGGTCTGGCACGCTACTTCGACGCCATCGTCATCGTCCCCGACAAAAATCCCGACGTCTTCAGCAAGGTCTGCACCGAGTTTGGCGCCGACTTGTCGCGTAGCTGGTCGGTGGGCAACAGCCTGCCCTCGGACATCGCCCCGGCAATGCGCGCCGGCCTGCGCGGCGTCTTGGTCGAAGCCAACAGCTGGAACTACGAGAAGCGTGACAGCGGCATCATCCCGGGTAAGTTCGAGAAGCTGGAACGGCTTCGCGACCTACCCCAACTTCTGGCACGCATCGCCAAGGGACCGATGTTCCGCCACGAAGGCTTGGCCTCTTAGGATAGAAGCGGTCCCAGCGCGAGTTCCATCTCCATGGGGGCCGGCTGTGCCACCGCAACGGCACCGAGGTCGATCTGGAGCTGGCCCGGGGCGTCGAGCACATTGAGCGTCGCCTTCAGCAGACGTTCGAGTTTCCCCGCATAGTCGGTGCGGTTGTCGATCACGAAGTGCCGGGGATGTCCGCTCCAGGCGCGCAACACCTTGGCGTCGAAGAACCGAGCCTCCTCGGGTTTGTCCCAGCGTGCCGAGTTGTTGGCCTTGGTATAGAAATCCTCGGCACCGTCGGCGGTCGTCACGAGGTGCATGACCGCCGAGTAACTGTCACGTATTTCCGCAACCGTCGTGCCATCCTCTGCGGCCAGTCGTTCGAAGCAGTCATGGTTGTGATAGGCCATGCCATCGAGTTCACCGCGATCGAACAAGATGAGCACCACCGGTGCCGCGAAGTTCTGAGCCATTGCCTGCGCCCGACGCCGGAGCATGCGGTGGGTGACAAAGACTTCGCGTTGAAAGCGGCAGTAGGCCTCGCCGTCCTGTCGCGCTATGTCCCCAATGTCCCCGACACCGCCTTTGATGATCATGGTGGCCACCTCGGGCACGGTAACGACGCAATGGCCATCGTGCCTGAGTAGGCGGGCAAGCTGTCCCAGCGCCTCTGTCTTGCCAGCGCAGGAACCACCGGTGAGAACGATCTCGACAATTCGGGTATCTGGAACCGGCGGAGACACCGCATAATCCTACGCCACCGCAAGCGGCGCCCAGAAGCGATTGCCCCCGCGAGTTCTAGACTTGAAGCGTTATGCGCCCTGTAGATCGTCTCCCCCGCCTCCTCGACGCGGTTGTCGCGATCTCGTCGGATCTCAGTCTGCCCGCAGTCCTGCGGCGTGTCGTTGAATCGGCATGTCAACTCGTCGATGCCCGCTACGGAGCGCTCGGCGTCCTGAGCCCGCCTGACAACACAGCCCCCCGTCGGGTCGTCGAATTCGTCCCGGTCGGGATCGACTCCAAGACTATCCGTGCCATCGGCAGGTATCCCCAGGGAAACGGCATCCTGGGCGTACTCATCGACGAGGCGAAGCCATTGCGCCTGCACGACATCACAGAGCATCCACAGGCATACGGTTTTCCCAAGCACCACCCGCCGATGCGCTCCTTCCTCGGCGTACCGCTATCCGTTCGCGGCGAGGTCTACGGCAACCTCTACCTCTGCAACAAACAGCATGCCCGCGAGTTCAGCCTTGACGACGAGGAACTCGTCGTAGCCCTGGCGGGGGCTGCTGCCGTCGCCATCGACAATGCCCGCTTGCACGCCCGAGTCCAGGAATTCGCGGTGCTCGCCGACAGAGAACGGATTGCCCGTGATCTCCATGACACCGTCATCCAGCGTCTGTTCGCAACCGGAATGTCTTTGCAGAGCGCGGCTCAGACTTCACGGCGAGTCAATATGAAGCGGTCGATTCACCAAGCTGTCGACGACCTCGACGACACCATTCGGGAGATCCGCGGCGCCATCTTCGCGCTACACGCGCACGAACGCGGTGACAACTCGATCCGCGTCCAGATCCTGGCCCTGGCCGCCGAGATGTCTGGAGTGCTCGGCTTCGAACCCAAGGTTCACTTCGACGGTCCCGTCGACGCCGCCCTCGATGGCGATGTCGGCGCCGAACTGCTGGCAACGCTCCGCGAAGCTCTCACCAACGTCTCCAAGCATGCCAACGCCAATGCCGTGGACATCCACCTGCGTGCCGCCGACACCGTTGTGCTGCGTGTCGTGGACGACGGCCGTGGCCTCGACACCAAAGCTCCCAGAGGCAATGGCCTGGTCAACATGGCGGCACGCGCCAACGACCTTGGCGGCACGTTCCGTATTCATGGCGGGCACCAGCGCGGCACCGTTGTGGAGTGGGCCGTTCCCTACGCCGAAGCCTGACACGACGACGGTCGACCCACGGCGGGTTCAGGGGCGCCTTGCCGCAGGCTACTGCCGAGGTGACCGAGGAAAGTGCGCGCCGTGGCTTCCGCAACGCGGTGGAGCAGCAGGCGATTGACGCCACGACCGATCCGTCCGAGCGGCGGCTCATAGGTCGCCTGCATCGTGATCTGCGTCGCACTATCACCCGCCGGCGCCACCTCGATGTCGCCCTCAAGTGAGGGAAACAGCACCGCGGCACCCGTCGCGACCCAGAAGATGGGAATGACAGTGGCCTCACCCCGCGAGTAGGGGAGTCCCAGCGTCACCGCGACACGCTTGCTCGGCAGTACGTCGCCACTGCCAGGACCAACTTTCAGCAAGAGCCGCTCGCCATCCCGATAGGCACGGCCGGCACTTTCGACAAGGCACTCCGATCCATGCTCGACCACACGCTGACGTATGTACACGTAGCTGATGGGAATCTGGATAACATCACGGAGAAACATCGGGTTGGTTGAGGATGACACCTCCCCTAACGACACCAACAGAGCCGAGTGTCATGACTTTCGGCCCAATATCGGTCCCAAGGACCATGCCACCATAGCAGTCCCTGATCCCCGACGGGATACGATAGTGCCCCTGAGGGCTAAAGTCCCACGCCTCACCGACGCAGTGCCCTGGAAAGAGCAAGGTCTAACGCGCACCATGGTCGATATGGAGACTCTTGAGGAGCTCCGGCCAGAATTGCGTCACGCTGAGTTGCGCGAAACCCACGTTTCGACGGTATTTCTCACCAGCGACCACGTGTATAAGCTCAAGAAGCCAGTTGCTTTGGCCTTCCTCGATTTCCGCGACCTCGACGCTCGCCGCCAGGCATGTGAACGCGAGGTGGAGTTGAACCGTCGTATCGCACCAGACGTGTATCTCGACACCCTGGAGGTTCGCAACCGTGACGGCACGGTATTCGACTACCTCGTGAAGATGCGCCGGCTTCCCGATGCCCGATGCCTGACCAACCTGGTGGCCTCCGGGGCCGATATCGCTCCAGAAATCCGCCTTATCGCACGCCGCCTGGTGACGTTCCACGGCAGTGCGCCTCGCTCCTCTGAAATCGATGCGGCGGCAACCCCTGAAGCCATCAGGGAACTGTGGTGCCGCACCGTCGACGAACTGCTCGAGACGGAGGACCTGCCCGTCGACCCAGACACCGTATACCGCATCGCCACACTCGTGGAACGCTACATCGCCGGGCGACGAAAACTCTTTCAGCAGCGCATCGCCCAGAACCACATCTGCGACGGTCACGGGGACTTGCTGGCCAACGACATCTTCTGTCTGGATACAGGCCCCCAAATCCTCGACTGCATCGAATTCGACGACCGGCTTCGTTTCGGCGATGTCCTCTCCGACCTCGCCTTCCTCGCAATGGACCTCGAACTGCTCCACCGCCCCGACTTGGCCCGCGGCCTGTTCAACGCCTACACCACATTCAGTGGCGAGCACCACCCGGCGAGCCTGGCCCACTTCTACATTGCCTACCGAGCGCTCGTACGCTGCAAGGTGGCCATCATCCGGCGGCACCAGACCGGCAACCCGGCGGATACGGTGGAGGCCTACCGCCTTCTGTTCGTCGCCGCCGACCACATGGAGCGAGCGCGTTCGATCATCACCATGATCGGCGGGCTACCCGGAACCGGCAAGTCAACGCTCGCCGGCATATTGGGAAACGCCTTTGGATGGGTCGTCGTCAGTTCCGACGAAGTGCGCCGCGATGTCGCCGGCGTTGGCCGAAACATCCGCTCGGAGGCCGGCTTTGAGCAAGGGCTTTACACTCCCGAGTTCTCCGAAGCCACCTACTCAGAGATGACACGGCGCTGCCGGGACCTCGTTCAAGCCGGCGAGTGCGTCATCCTTGACGCCAGTTTCGCCCGGAGTGCTTGGCGCGACGCCATCCGCAACGTCGCCCGCGACTGCAACGCGGAACTCGTCGAGTTGCACGTGGTCGCCCCCGCAGATCTGGCCCGCCAGCGGATCGAGCAGCGACGGCATTCCGACCACATCTCAGATGCCACCAGCGCAATCGCCGCCAAGATGGCGCAGATTGCCGAGGCCTGGCCCGCAGCACCCCGCATAGATACGACCGCCGAGGTGCCGCATTGCATCAACTCTGCGGTCCATGTCATCGCCCGGACCGGTGTCGACCGCATGCCGTGGACGCCGGAGACATCGACTCGAAAATCGCGACAGGCTGGGGGAACGCGGTAAATCACAGGGCACAGCGCGGCAAAGTTGAACTGAACTCTAGACTGGCGGTATGAGGACAACCCCGATCCGCGTCCTGCTCTGCGACGACCACGAATTGGTCCGGCGCGGCCTGCACAGCCTGCTTGACGTAGCGCCGGATATCGAGGTGGTTGGAGAGGCCAGCACCGCCGACGAGGCGATCAGCGCTGCCGCCGGGTTGCAGCCTCAGGTCGTCGTCATGGATGTTCGTATGCCCGGCCGTTCCGGCATCGACGCGTGCCGCGAGATTCGCGCTGCCAATGCCTCGATCCGGGTCCTCATGTTGACGTCGTTTGCCGACGACGAGGCCCTCTTCACTTCGATCATGGCCGGCGCCGCCGGGTATGTTCTGAAGCAGATCAAGGGGGCCGACCTTACCGACGCCATCCGTCAGGTCGCTTCGGGCCGCTCACTGCTGGACCCGGCAGTGACCCAGCGGGTTCTAGCCCGCCTGCGAGGAGAGATCACGTCCACGGGGGACGCCCTGGACTCTCTCACCAAGCAGGAGCGCCGCATCCTCGCGCAGGTCGCCGAGGGGCACACCAACCGTCAAATCGGCGAAACCATGCACCTCGCCGAGAAGACGGTGAAGAACTATGTGTCCAACATCCTCATGAAGCTGGGCTTGTCCCGACGTGCCGAGGTGGCGGCGTTCATAGTCAGGCGTCAGGCTGAGCGAGCCGATTCCAACTGGCCTTAGGCCCGGCTGAGCCCCCCAAAGTGGGGTTTCCGAAGCCGTATACTTTCCGATAATTCCTCACCGTCGCGACCGGTGACGGCGAGAACACGATCGCTGGGGGGACGTTGATGACAGAGGCCCAGGTTGATGTTGTAGGTCGGCGCACCGACAGCATTCCTGAGATCGTCCTCACCGGGGGCTCCTGCGCAGGCAAGACCACGGCTTTGGCACTGCTCTCCCGCTCGCTCAGCGACCAAGGGTTTCACGTACTCACCGTCCCCGAAACCGTCACGCTGATGGTAGGGACCGGCGTTCGCGATCTCGGCGAGATGGCACGCCACGGAATCGAAGGGATCTGCAAGTTCGAGCGCGAGGTATACGCCATACAGCGTGCCTTCCGCAACAGCTACCAGGGGCTGGCACGCCTCTTCAACGGCGAACCCGCAGTCATCCTCTACGACCGCGGAGAACTCGACAACCTTGCCTACCACGACCACGAGTGCATCGGCCGATACGCCGCCGAAGACGGCCTATCGCTTGGCCAGATTCGCGACAGCTACACCGCGGTGATGCATCTGGTCAGCGCCGCCGAGGGCGCCGAGAGCGCCTATTTCCAATCTGGCAACCCCGCCCGCTGGGACAATGTCGACGAGGCCCGTTTCTATGATCGCCGGCTGCTCGAAGTTTGGGCCGGCCACCCGCAGCGTGTCGTCATCGACAACTCCACCAACTTCGTCGGCAAGATGGAGCGACTGCAAACAGCCATCATTTCGGTTCTTCGCGCCCACGCACAATCATGCGATCCAGCGGTTGAAGCGATGGACGTGGCGTGATGCGCTGGCGTGCACTCGCCACCGACTACGACGGCACCATTGCCAAGGACGGCAAGGTTAGTGATGCAACTCTCGCCAGCCTGCGGCAATTGAAGGGCCAGGGCGTCAAGCTCGTGCTCGTGACGGGGCGCACGGTGCGCTGCCCCGGTAACAGCATCGACAACCCCAAGTTCTTTGGCAACGCCGGTATCTTCGATCTGGTGGTGGCCGAGGACGGCGCCGTGATCTGGAATCCCAAGACCGACGCGGTGGAGATACTCGGAACCCCTGTCCCCAAGGAACTGGTAAGCGCGCTGCGCCGGCGAGGCGTTGATCCTTTTTGGGCGGGACTGGCAATGATCTCCACCTTCGAGACCCAAGCCAAGCCAATGCGCGAAGAGATCGCCCGGCTTCACCTGGACTACGTCTGCCAAACCAACCGCAACTGGGTCATGTTCCGTTCCCCACGCACCAACAAGGGTGCCGGTCTGAGACGCGCACTCAAGCTCCTAGGCGTCTCACCTCGTGACACCGTGGGCGTTGGCGACGCCGAGAACGACCTGTCCTTCCTGCGTATCTGCGGTCGTTCCGCCACCGTTGGCGACGCCACACCAAAGGTCAAACGCTCCGTCGACGTCGTCATGCGCAACGCCGGTCCAGCGGGCACGCGCGAGTTGATCGCAGAATTGACGCGCACTGACCTCGGCCGCCAAGAACGTCAGATCGCCTAAGCACTCCAGTTGTCGACCTACTCCTGCACAACCAAACACCGCATGGCATTCGAGCATGCCGGGGGCTGGCGGCGCCGCACCGGGACACCCATCCTCCAAGTCCTGCAACGCAACCGCTGCCCGCTTTGCCCCGAGATTCAGCTCGACTTCGTCGACGATGCCGCCACCCGCGAGATGTTCGACTGGGCTATGTCCTGCGCCTGCTGCAGGAGTGTTTGGCTCGTTGGCGGTGGCGGACGAATCTGCTGGCAATCAGGGCCACGTGTGATGACGGTCATCGACGAGGGCTCTGCCGACACGACCGTGTCACTGGCCGTGAACTTGGTTTTCAGTTCTGGCGATGACGAGTCGCGAGCCACTGTCATCGTCCATGCCAACCCGATGTTCAACTCGGGGCCAGGTCCGCTGCCCCCAGAGGACCAGGGCAGACTGCTGGGACCATCTCAGGATAACGAGACCAACTCGCGTACCTGACGCGCCATCTCAAGGTCTTCGCGCGACGCAACCACAAGCGTGCGCACGGTTGCCCCTGGCGTCGAAATGTCCCGGTCCCCGCTACCAGTGTTCCGCTCATCGTCAACATCCAGGCCCAAGAAACCTAGTCCGGCCACAGTTTCCAGCCGCAACGCGACATCGTTCTCACCAACGCCTCCCGTGAAGGTCAGGGCGTCAATCCCCCCCATGGACGCAGCCATGGCGGCGATTCCAGCGCGCAAGCGACGAATGAATATGTCGAGTGCAAGTCGCGCATCGGCGTCGCCACTCTTTGCGGCATCACGAACCACTCGCATGTCCGAGTGCCCGGCAAGGCCGAGCAGGCCGGAATGACGCTCCAAGCCGTTACTGACCGCGCCGGCGCTCATCCCCGAGCACGTCTGCAGCCAGAGTACAAGCCCGGGGTCGACGTCCCCACTCCGGGTTGCCATCACCAGCCCCTCCAGCGGTGTAAAGCCCATGGTGGTGTCAACACACAGGCCGCCCTTCACGGCCGCCAGTGACGAGCCCCCTCCAAGATGCGCGGTGACAACCCGCAGGCCAGAGCCTTCGCGACCGAGCAGTTCTGCCGCAATCCGCGACGCATAGGCATGCGACAGACCGTGAAACCCGAACCGGCGCACTCCGTACTGCTGCGTCCAGTCCCGCGGAATCGCGTAGGTGTACGCCGCCGGTGGGAGAGTCACATGGAATGCCGTGTCGAAGCAACCGTAGTGAGGAATGCTCGGCAGGATCGCCTGTACGGCGCGTATCCCGGCGAGGCTGGGGGGTTGGTGCAAGGGTGCCAGCCGGCTTAACTGGTCGAGAGCCTCGATGACACCAGCGTCGAGCCGCACCGCACCGGTGTATATCGTGCCGCCATGAACGATGCGATGGACTACGCCATCGATGCCATCGCCACCAACGAGAACCTCTCGCAACAGCGACGTGTCGAAGGCGCTGCCACGGTACTCGACATTGGCCTTGGTTATGACTCGATCCAACGCATCGAGGACCGTCAGCTTGAGCGTGCGCGAGCCGGCGTTGACTACGAGAAGACGCATTGCCTTCGAGTCACTCTGCCGCCAGCCCTGAGTACTGCCAGATCCACCCCGTCACCTCGGGGGGATCGTCACCGTGTTGCCGCGCATATTGGCGCGCCTCAAGTCGCGCATCGACCATCGCCTGACGAACCCTGGCCGCCTTGCGCGCCAGACCCGGAACGCGATCGATGACGTCGATCACAAGATGGTACCGGTCGAGGTCGTTCAGCATCGCCATATCGAAGGGCGTGGTCGTCGTGCCCTCTTCTTTGTATCCACGCACATGGATGTTGTGGTGATTGGCACGGCGGTAGGTGAGGCGGTGAATCAACCACGGATAACCGTGGTACGCGACGATGACCGGCTTGTCCGGGGTGAACAGCGCGTCGAACTCCACATCGGGAAGCCCGTGGGGGTGTTCCGTGTCGGGCTGCAGGCGCATGAGGTCCACGATGTTGACGACGCGGACTCTGAGCTCAAGAAGCTGCTCACGCAAAATTCCCACGGCGGCAAGCGTTTCCAGGGTCGGGACATCACCGGCGCAGGCCATTACGACATCGGGGTCGCCGGCGGTGTCGTTACTCGCCCACGACCAGATGCCAAGACCCCGGGCACAGTGGGCGACGGCGTCGTCAATATTCAGGTAGTTCAGTGCCAGTTGCTTGCCGGCAACCACGACGTTCACGTAGTTGCGCGAACGCAGACAGTGATCGGCAACCGAGAGCAGCGTGTTCGCGTCCGGCGGCAGGTACACGCGGATGACCTCGGCCTTCTTGTTGACCACGTGGTCGATGAAGCCCGGATCCTGGTGGGACAACCCGTTGTGGTCCTGCCGCCACACATGCGAACTGAGCAGGTAGTTGAGCGACGCGATCGGCTGTCGCCAGGGAAGCTTGCGCGACACCTTCAACCACTTGGCGTGCTGATTGAACATCGAGTCGACGATGTGGACAAAGGCCTCATAGCAGTTGAAGAGGCCATGCCTACCGGTGAGCAAATAACCTTCGAGCCAGCCCTGGCACATATGCTCGCTGAGCACTTCCATGACGCGGCCGTCAAGCGCCAGATGGTCGTCGCCGGGGATCACCTCCGCGTCCCAGGCACGGTTGGTGGTTTCAAAGACGCTGTCGAGCCGGTTCGACGCCGTCTCGTCGGGACCCATGAGGCGGAAGTTGTCGGGATTGCGCCGGATGACGTCGCGCAGCCACATGCCCAGCACCCGAGTTGCCTCGCTGCGGCTCCTTCCCGGCTCCGTCACGGCTACGGCGTAATCGCGGAAATCGGGGAGGTGGAGGTCCTTTAAACGTGTGCCGCCGTTTGCATGCGGGTTCGCGCTCATGCGCAGCTCGCCTTGCGGGGGCAGCGATGCCAACTCGGCGGTAAGCGCGCCGGTATCGTCGAAGAGTTCCTCGGGGTGGTAGCTGCGCATCCAGGATTCGAGCAGCGCAAGGTGCTCAGGATTGTTCGACACATTGCTGAGCGGAACCTGGTGCGACCGGAAAGTGCCGCAGACCTGCACGCCATCGACCTTGTCGGGACCGGTCCAGCCCTTGGGGGTGGCGAGGACGATCATCGGCCAGCGTGGCCGTTCGGTCTGCCGGCCCTCACGGGCTTCCCGCTGGATGCGTGCAATCTCATTGCAGACCGTATCGAGTGTCGCCGCCATGAGTTGATGCATCTCCGCAGGGTCGTCACCCTCGACGAAGTACGGCTTGTGGCCGTAGCCCTCAAGCAGATGACACAGTTCGTGACGCGGGATGCGGGCGAGAACTGTCGGATTCGCGATCTTGTAGCCGTTGAGGACGTGCTCTACCCGCAACGGCTCCCGCAACAGAGGATTGTCGAGAAGGTAGATCTGTCCGACCGAGAGGTAATTGGCGGCTCGCCAGTAGGCATCAATGCGCCGCAACTCATCCGCGGCAAGTGGGTCGGTACTGATCGG
>JACWAJ010000018.1 GCA_014874355.1 bacterium
AGGTCGTCTACAACACGATCCGCCCTCACCACGCCCTCGAACTCCTCACCCCGATGGAGTTCCTTGAAACTAACCCTCCAGAGTTCTTGACACAGGAGATAGCGGCATGCCAGGTGTAGCGCATCATCTGAACCCATTCAAGCGTTTGAACCCCGTTCCACCGGGGCGTATCATTGGGGAATGACTGACCCCGTCACACCCGAAACCGCCGTTTCCAAGGCAGTACTGCTCTCAGAGGGGAAGTCGATGACTCTCCTACCGACGAATCTTGCGACCCCATTGGAAGTGGGCGGATTGCCGCCCGTCTCACCAGGCGCCGCCGAACCCGCCTCACCTCAAGCCCCGGCACCAGTCGCCGCCGCACCGGCTCTCCCGACTGGCAACGACGGTCCCACTAACACCGACGGGTGATTCCCACTTCACTCGGCGGTCTGCTCGCATTTCTAGCGAGCGTTGGCCCTGGCTACGCGTTCGTCCGGGTGCGTGAGCGGTGGACACCACCAGTTGAGCGAACTCCACTACGAGAAGCGGCTCAGATCGTGGTAGCTGGGAGCCTCGCGAGTCTTCTGGGAATCGTGACGGCCCTTGATGTGGGTCAGTGGTTGGGGTTCATCGATCCGGCGGCATTCGCGGCAAGCCCTGAGACTTACTTTGTTACCCACCTTATCGGCGGCACAGTTGCGCTGCTGGTGGTGTTGACGGTCAGCTACGGCGCCGCAGCGCTGGGGGCTTGGCTGACTCCAGGAAAAGGCGCCCGTGTCTTTACCGATTCGGGGTGGTACACGGCTTTCGAACGTCGGCTCCCGCACGGCCATGGGGTAAGAGCGACCGTTGAACTGCGCGATGGACGCAAGATCGCAGGCGTGATCCGAGAATTCACTGCCGATGCAACGCCGATCGATCATCGCGAGCTCACACTGTCCAAATCCTCGATTGCTGCCATGAAGGTTTGGACCCCGCAATCGAGTCATCCCGCGGAACTGGCGGAAGAGTTCATCGTTCTCCGCGGGTCCGACATCGCCTACATAGCGGCTTCATTCTTCCCTGCGGCGAAGTCCTGATACTCGCCGAAGTCCGCGACGTAGTCTCTGGACCGGGCCGCGCAGCACGCAGGCTCTCCCACCAGCGTCGCACTGCCAATCCTCGACCACGACGAGGCGTTCTGGCAATGCACCCGACATGCTCGGCAATGGAAGTCGTCCTGTTCCAAGTCACGAACCCAGCATCCGGATTGGGCTGCGGGAGCGCCTCACGCCGTTGCGTTGGCATCGCCACCGACATCAATACCGGCGCTGCCCATACCCATACCCATACCCATACCCATACCCATACCCATGGTCCGGTCGTTGCCGGTGTCAGCGCTGACGGAAGAGGTCGAGGATCTGTTCCACCACGGCCACCTTGTTTCCTCGAACCAAAACGCCCAGCTCGAGGTTTGGCCCTGCGATCCCGGCGCCGGTAACGTTGGCACTCCCGATGTACGCCGACGACGAATCAGACGTCAACACCTTGAGGTGTGCCCACGGGGCGTCGTAGCGGAGTCTCGAAACGGTGAAGTTGTCGGAGTCGCCGGAGAGGGCGATCGTCGTTTTCAACTCGTCAAGAGCGTCGTCGGCATGCGTCGAGCGTGTCGGTAGGAGGATCTCGAGATCCACCCCTCGAGCCGTGGCCGCAGCAAGGGCATCACCAACAAACGAGAGGCCAGGTCGGTCGATGAACGGCGCGACGAGACGGAGGGTGGTTGTGGCGCCAACGATGAGCTGGACGAGCGTCTCGCCCGTTGTTCTATGCAGGCCGCTCGGGAGCGGCGGACTCAAGGGGTCGTCGCAACACCCACTTTGGTGAGGTGTAGCGATGCAGCCAGGTCGATTCGGTTGTTCCCGCCAGTTGAAGCGTGAGTTCTGGCGGCTGATTGCCACAGGGATGCAGACCGATGCAGCTTCCCAAGCGATCGGGCTGACGAGGACCACTGGCACGCGCTGGTTCGGTGATGCTGGCGGGGTGCCTCCGATCGATCTTGCCGAACCGTCCCGACGTTTCCTCTCGATTGCGGATCGGGAGGAAATTGCCGTCCTGCGCGGGCATGCCAGCGCGCGTGAGATCGCCCGCCGGCTTCATCGCGCGCCCTCGACCATCGTCCGCGAGTTGAGCCGGAACACGCCAGAAGCCAGTCCCTACCGTGCTGTGCTGGCTCAGTCTCGAGCTGATCGACGCGCGACGCGGCCCAAGGCCAGCAAACTCGCGACCTGTGATCAGCTGCGGAACTATGTCCAGGAGAAACTCAGCGGGCCCGAACGCTGGAGTCCTGAGCAGATATCCTGCCGAATGCAGCGGGAATTCCCCGACGATGACAGCATGCGGATCTCACACGAGGCGATCTACCAAGCGCTCTACGTCCAGGGGCGCGGCGGCCTCCGTCGCGAGCTGGCGGCCTGTTTGCGCACGGGTCGCGCGTTGCGGAAGCCGCGACGCCGCGTAGACCATCGCTCAAAGCGCATCAAGGACATGGTGATGATCAGCGAGCGTCCGGCCGAGGCCGCGGACCGAGCCGTCCCAGGCCACTGGGAGGGCGATCTCATCGTCGGCAAGGGCGGCACATCTGCGATAGGAACGCTCGTTGAGCGCACGACGCGATTCACCATGCTGGTGCATCTGCCGAGCGGGCATGACCCGCTCCAAGTGCGAGACGCCCTCGCTACGACCATCCTAACGCTGCCCGAGCATCTGCGACGGTCGCTTACCTGGGACCAGGGGTGGGAACTCATGCAGCACGTTCAGTTCAGCGTCGACACTGACGTCGCTGTCTACTTCTGCGATCCGCATAGTCCCTGGCAGCGCGGAAGCAACGAAAACACCAACGGTCTTCTCCGTCAGTACTTCCCCAAGGGGAGCGACCTCAGTGTTCACACCTTGGGGGACGTCGTCAGCGTCGCGGTCGCACTCAACGGTCGACCGCGCAAGACGCTGGGCTGGCGGACGCCAGATGAAGCGTTTGCCGAACTCCTCGCTGGCTGACCCCGTCGTCCCGGCTCAGCGGAACGGGCATCGCTGCTTGCTCGCCGACATGTTCTGGGTCATGCCACGTCCTCCGCAGCCTTTGTCGGCCCTTACAGCGGCGAACCGTTTGCGTGCTTTGCCGTTCTGGGGCTGTTCAGGTGGTAATCTGCCCGCGCAACAGGGTGTTGCGACGATCCCTTGAGTCCGCCAGCGCTGTGCCTCCCGGTAGCGATGCAACGAGATCCCATGGCTCAGTCACCACCGTGGAGCGACGGCCGAGTACCCACGCTGCACCCTCACGACACGCAGATTCGATTCGTGGTCCGTCGCCGCTGAGCCGGGCTCTCAGGACCTCGACGAGTTGCGGATGGAGGCCTGCACGTGTAGCAGCGCTGCGGTCGATGCCTGAGGCGGCGAGCAGACGCGCGAGCTCTTGAGCTGACGCCATAGGGTCCACGGCGCTGACAAGCACGCCACCGACAAGTTCCGCATCCTCCACCTCATCAGGCCTCGACGAGGAAGCCGCGTTCTCCGAAGAGCTCCGAGCGATGGAGGAAGCGGTTGAACCATCGGCATGACGGCTCGCCGAGATGGAGGCATGCCATGCAGGCGCCGCCCCCGCTGCGGCATCCGGGGTCAAGTGCACAACGCGATTCACCCTCGACCAAATCGGCGAGGAAGCGGTCCAGGGATGTCTCGAACACGGCCTGGAGTCCCCCGAGTACGAAGTCGCCGCGAGACGCTGCATAGATCACGAATGCGAGGTGATGAGGGAGCAGGTACTCGGCGAGACCATCACGTTCTATGCCAGCAAAGGCGGCGAGGCGACGGATCGTCCGGTGCGCGTACGAGTGCACGAGCGAGAGCAGACCGCCACCGAGTTGCTGGTACTGCTCCTGCGTTGCGAACGGGATGTCGACCCGCTCAAGAAGTGCCAGGCGGGCCGCTCGATTGTCCGCAACAGCGGGAAGATCGTTACCAGCGCTCACGAGATGCCTGTACACATGAAGGGGATCAAGGCGGAAGAGGAGAGCCTCCGTTTTCGAATGCGACCCATATGCCCGGAGATGACCGCGTTCACGGAACGGGACCAGACGAGCTGCACCGGGCGCGAGATCGCCACGGGTGTAGCCGAATGCGAGCGTAGCAACAGGGAAGTTCGCGAGGAGATCGACGCTTTCGAGGTGCGCGGCGGATATCGCGGCGCCATACGCGCCTTCGTAGAGGGTCCTGAGCGGCGGCGTCGTACCGGCGACCATGTCGCTGACTCGCGTACGTCCGCCCCGCACGGCTGACGCCAGACTGAGTGCCTCCTCGTACGCCTTGACGCGAACACTCTCTGGGAGAGCGATACCAGCGTCGCCGCTACCACTATCGGCCTCACCCTTGTCGACTGCCTGCTGTGCTAGCCCCTGGGCGGTCGCCTCGGAGAGACCGGCTTGCCGGAACGTCTCGATCAGGCCCGCGAGCGTCTGGCGGCCGGCCGTAGGGTCGTCTGCCGTCATGCCCTCGAGGACCCACTCCAGTGCGCGAGCGCCTCCGCCTGCCGCCCTGAGGCGTGCGGCCTCGGCGGGGTCGGGTGGGTTCACCAATACAGCGAACCGGGGCGAAAATACCACAGCGGCGCGATGCACCGTGAGTCCCATCTGACCGTCACTGCAGTTACATGGTTGGTATGGAAACCCTCCTCCGTGGTCCAGCGAAGCTCGGCATACAGGACAGAAGAACCGAAGTTCTTTGGCGGTCGCAGTGCCAGGAAGACGGACGGCAATGGCGTTGTGCGTTGGGCAGCGCGCTGGAAGGTAGGGCTCTCGCGACGCGCCGCATGTGTGGTACGTCACGAACTGCATCTGCGCACGCGATCGACCTCCACAGGCGCAACGATCCTCACGCTTACGAGTGATGCTTCCGCATGCCTTGCAACGCCACTGTTCGGGGAAAGTCTCGACGAGGACACCGCGGTCCATGTTTAGGCCGACGACTTCCACCGTGCTCCTCGCTCGCAACTCGCCTTCCACGCCGTCATCGTTGCCGGTTGCCGACCACGGCGCGATCGCGCCGAGCAAGGCGGCGCGCACCGCGTCCTGATCCAGGAGGACAGGAACCGGATCGAGCCAGTGGGCCACCTTCCAGATCCGACCTTCCAAGTCGGCGGTTTGACCTGGGAGCAGACCGAAAAGGACCTGCGATGCCCCCCGCTCGACTCTCACGACCGTCCTCCTCGCGAGAACACGGGCGCCTGTTCCTCGACGTCACGGAGTGAGCGCATGGGCTCCCCGGTGGAGAAGAGTTCACTGACCCACTCGGCGGCACTTGCCGGATCGTTCAATGCTCTGTAGAACTCGCGCAGGTACCCCGTCAGGTCTTGGCGAAGGTTCTCGTCGAGCGGGCCATCGAAACCGAGCATCTCGATGAGCGCGTCAAGCTCTTCTACTTCCCGAATCGGCAACCGATTGAATGCCTTGCGAACCAGGAGGGGTTTGGTGAGTTGCTTGAGTCCCGCGGCGATTGCGGCTGGTTCGTGAATTCCGTAGAGGCGTGCCTGTACGAGCCCGGCAAACGTCAACTCCAGGACGCGGCGACTCTTCGCAGTGATTGGCACGGGATCGATCAATCGGTCTGCGTGCGCCACGAACGAGGGGAAGGTTCGATACACGGCGGCGTCGCGTTCGCGACCGATCTTGTGGAGGACAATCACCAGTCCCGGATGAGTGCGGCCAACGCGGGACGTCGTCTGGATGAACTCAGCGGTCGCGAGCGGGAGCCCGAGCATCACCATCACGTTGAGCCGATTGATGTCGACGCCGTGGGACAGCATCGATGATGCGGCGATCAGGTGTATCCGCTCATAGAAATCCGCTTCGGGTTCGACGAGCCGGTCGAGCGTCGTGCGTACCTCATCGAGTGGCGTACGGCCCGTGAGCGTAGCCGCGTTCACCGGGCGGTCGAGCTGAATCTGAGTGTCGAATGATCGGGCGACCGCCTCCACATCCTTGAGGTTTGACCCGTAGACCACGTCGACGCCGTAGTTCAGCACCAGTTGTGGCATCGACGAAGGGTCGATGCCAATGGCCGCGGCGACTGCTGCGGGATCATCGACCGCGCGCTGTGTGACGCGCTGGAGTGACTCGGTTAGCTGGTCGGTGGCGTATTCAAGGGTGACTCCGCGGGGAGCGAGACCTGCGAAGCGTCGAGCGAGCACATCCGTGGTCCGTGTCCAGAACGAGCCACCCGGCTCCGGACCTGGCCGCGGGAACGTACGGCCCTCGCGCCGGTAGAGGGCCGCAACCTGTTCGTCGTGACCAGCGAGGGTCGCAGACGAAGCAATGATCTTGGGGACGGACCCATAGTGCGCTTGCAAGGCGTCGAGGAGCGCCTCGTAGTGCGAATCGACGGCGCCGAGGCTGTCGCGCAGGAGGTGGAGTTCGTCCTGCATCCGAATGGTCGGTGCGTACAAACGGCTGTCCTGACCCAGCGGCCCAGTCGTCGCTGTGCAACCCGGGAACAGGCACCCGCCGGGTGAGCCGCCGCGCGGTGCGTAGGTGAATCCGTGGCTTGGCGTCGGGCATCGTCCGGACGGCGCGCCGTAGAAGCCGCGCATCGCCGCCTGCATGGATATGCTCGCGGCCTTGTCCAGCGTGCCGAGGACGATGGTGGGCAGTGAGCGGTAGATCTCATCGTCGACGATGCGGAATGGGAGTGGCCTGCCACCCCACGGACAATCCTGTGCCGTGCAGACGTGATCGAGTGCCCACCGTGTGGGGTCGAATTGCATCTTGAGGCCGTTGGAACCACAGAACGGGCAGCGCAGGAGGATCTGATATCGCGCGGGCATGTCGGCGTCAGTCGGGTTCGGCTCGCCCGGTCGGGCGTCCCGCTTGATCTTGTTCGGAGTGCCAGCAGCACCGACGAAAAACCCAAGCGAGAACTCTCGCCCGGCGATCTTCTCGGCCTGTCGTACCAGTTCAGCGGCGGCGAGCACGTCGGCGAATCGCTGCGTCTGCTGGAGCGACAACATGCGTAGTGGGAATCGTCCCCAGGATGTGATCCCCTCGCGCTTACCACGGAACCGGTCGTAAAAGGCAGCCGTGAGAACGTACAGCAAGTACGTCTCGGTCTTGCCGCCTCCGGTCGCGAACCACAGCGTGTCGACCACAGAGCGACTACCGGTGCGCTCCTCGTCAACGATCGACCCAACATTGGCGAGCATGAAGCCGAGCTGGAACGCGCGCCAATCCGTGTGGTGGACGAGCGGCGACTCGGAGAACGAGCGGTTCGCCAGCATGAAACTACGGCGTACGTCGGTGTTCGATTCCAACAATTCGAGACCCTCGCGTAGCCGACCGAGCTCCTCGAGGAACTTGATCGCCTCCCCGGCTGCCTCGGCACGCATGCCGTCATCCCAGCTTCCGGCATCCGCTCGTGCCGCAAGTACGTCGGCGCCCCAATGTGAAGTCCCCCAGCGGTCACAGGCGTCGACCAGCCCGTGCAATGTCTGGAGCGGGTCCGTCGCCAACGTCGCAAAGCTGATGTCGGGTCGAGGGCCGACCTCGTCGTCCCAATAGGTCGGGCGTCGCTGGTCGTGGACCGCGACATCAGTTGTGCGGAAAGTCGACGGACCGACCTGCTCGACGCCACCGTTCACCCCGTACGCCGCGACCGTGCGGTCGTAGCGGAACGAATCCGGCAGGTTGTCGAGCGTGAACGCGGCGGTATCTCCGGCGTTGACCTCGAGGCGGGCTTCGTAAACGTTCGTGTCCCACCCGTCGATCTCCTCGGGCGAGAGGTTGACGACAGTGACGACGAGTTCGTGGCCGTCCTTTCCGACCTCGAGTTCGGCATGGAACTCAACGACCATCCCGCTGCCACCAACTGCTGCGAGGGCCGTCGCGAATTCGTCGCGGCCGGCGGACGTGATGGCCCCGACCGTTCGAGGTGTGAGTAGATCGGCTGCGAATTCGATCGGCTCGCTCTTGCGCCATTTCGGCGCGTCCGGCTCGTCGCCGCCATCGAATTCGGTCCAGACGACCAGGCTCGCCGAACAGTGGACGGCGCGCCCATCGACATCGGAGAGGCGCAGTCGAACACCAACCTCGCACGGTTCGAGCCGCTCACTGCGTTCGCCCAAGCGGCTGTTTTGGACGACCACCTCGGGTGCTAGACGACCTAGCCAGAGCCGCCCGCGCGGCGCTACCGGGAGGGTCTGCATGTTGTCGCCGCGGCCCTCGGCCACAACACCATCCAGCATCCAGGCTACGAACGCTGCTTCGTCGGTGGTCTCAAGCGTGGTCATGAGTTCTCCAGTCTGCCCAGAAGCGTGAGGGGGAGGGGACCGTCGCACGGAATCACCTCAATGACGACCGCCTCGACGACGGCTTCCCGGAGGTCAGCAATTGACAGGCCGGTCTCGGAGTCTATTCGGTTCTCGTCCGCGACTATCGTCGACCCGCGTGCGGCCGCTGCCAGAGCGCGCCCCGCGGCGCGCCGGAAGCCCCGGCGGCGCTGCACGCCCGCGAACAACTCTCGGGTCTGGAGATCGGAGAGTCCCAGGCCGAGTCCAGTGTTGAGGCGCTGGAGGTCCTCGATGGTCTGAGGCGCCATCGTGCCATCGGTGACCCACGAGCGAACAGCGGCGGATGTCCGCTGGCAGCCGAGGTCGACCACGACTCGGTGCAACGCCACGATCGTAAGGCCGGACTCGGCGAACCGGGTGCGAACGATACGCCGGTAACCATCGACCAAGAAGCGTGCAGCCATCAGATCCGGCCGGTCGCTGAGGCGTTCCTCAAGCGCTTCGAGGAGCCCCACACGGCCCTGCGTACGGCCAACCAGCAGGATCGCGCCCGGTTGGAGGAGTTCGGGGCGGCGCTCCGTGATCTTGAGGCCTACGCGAACGTCAACGGGACTACCGACCTCGAGGAACACGACCCCGCGATTGGTCTTCACTTCTACCGCCGGAACCGTGGCCGTCCAGTGGCCCTCGTCCTCACGGGCGAGTCCGGACGCTGGTCCCTCCCCGCCGATGTCGAGCGGGTTCAGGTCGAAGAGTGAGGACAACGACGGGAAGGGGTCGGGCTCAGGGACGTATTCGGCGCCATCGAGAACGACAATGGGTCGGTTTGTCCGCGTGGCATGGGTTGGGGTTGCGGGCGGTGATGTCCCGACGAGCGCGCGCCAGGTTCGCTCACGGGTCTCCTCGCCGCCCCAGTGGTCCCGGGCATCACGGAGCGAGGCGATTGATGAAGCGCATCCCTCGGCGGACTGCGTGCCGAGCGTCAGGACCTCCACGCTCGGCGCTAGTCCACACAAGAGCCTATGCCAATCCCACGGCGACGGCTCGCCGATCATCAGGGCACGTGGCCATGTGCCGTGACGGTGCAGCCCACCAATGTGTTGGACCGTGAGCGGGCCGGTGCGGCCAGCGGTCGGGTCGGTGCCGAACAGGCTGAGCAGCGCGCACGACGCGGTTTGGGTCCGGGTTACCACGATCGTCTCAAGACCGCTGGCACGGATCTCTCGCAATGTCTCTTCGAAGGGATTCCCCAGCTCCAGTGCTGCCCGAAGGTCGGCCATGTCGCTGGCCAGGATCGTTGCAATCTCCGCGAAGTCCTCGCTCAGTGTGGAGGCCCAAGCCGATAGCTCTGACGCGAACGTCCGCGTCGCTCTCGCCGCGAAGGGTGGCACCCCGGCGAAATGATCGAAGAGCGATGGCTTGCACGGGAGAGATGTCAGGGTGGCCAGGTGATGCCAGGCAACGGAGAGACCACGTTCGAGAATACGGTCGGAGCGATGTGGCGCCATTGATCGGAGTACGCGCAGATCCTCACGGATGCGCCGCGTCGCCGCTTCTGCGGCAGGATGGCGGGCAACTCTGAGGCGAACATCGATCCCGCCCGCCAGAGTTTCGAGTCGATCCGACGCTACCGAGAACGGAACGGTGTGACCGACGCGGCCCCCCACATGGGTGCCGTCGGCAAGGGCCTGCTCGGACCAGCCCCATATCAACCGGCCCGAGTCCTCGACGCGGCGAAGACCCGAGTCGAGAGGATCGGCGAAGACCTCGATCGAAGGCTGGTCGGTGTCGACCCGGACGAGACCGGCGAGGTGATCGACAATTAAGTGGTCAACGGGCCAGCCCTTGCACTGCTGGCCGATGATCACACCCCGGAGTCGTTGGCCGCCGCCAGGACTCTCGCCTTCCGGTCCAGCTCGGAAGCTGGGGAACACGTCTGCGATCGGCTCGCGGGCTCCCGTAGTCGCGATGCGGAGAGCGTTCCACGTCCGCGTCGCCATCGTCGGGTCCGCGGTCACGATGCCGACCGAAGACGAGCGGTTGTCACGGACGAACTGGCGGTTGTCACGGACGAACTGGCGGTTGTCACGGACGAACTGGCGGTTGTCACGGACGAACTGGTGGAGCAGCAGTTGTCCTGCCAGGAGGACTGCAACCTGACCGGCCGGGGCGGGATAAACGACGGTAAGACTCGCGCCATGCTCCCTCGCGAGGTCGATGAGGGCGAGAACGGCTTCGTCGACCCAGCAGAGTTCGACCCATTGAGGACCTTGGCCGTCCTCTAGGACAAGGCGCCGCTGGCGAGCGATGCGGACAAGGCTGGTGTCGCTCTGTCCCTCCAGGAGCGCAGCGTCCCAGGACATCACGGAGGCTCAGTGTGCGTCATGCCGACTGTCCGGACACAACCACCGAGAGACCGCAGCCTTGCCATTTGCCCGGCTATGACGTCGGTACTGGTCACCCCCGCGCACGGGCAAGCGCACGGCGTGAAACTTGGCGCTGAGCGAGCAATTCATCGCGTACCGCGGCTGCAGCGGCACACGGATCGTCGTGCTCCCAGAACCGGAACACCTTCCAGCCGTCGGCGACCAGCTTTGCGTCGGTGTCTTCATCACGCACACGATTGGCGGCCAGCTTTTCGGTCCACCACTCGCGGTTCTGCTTCGGAATAGTCCCGTGATCCGGGCAGCTGTGCCAAAAGCAGCCGTCGACGTACACGACGACCCAGTCGGAGGGAAATACGATGTCGGATCGTCGTCGGCTTCCGTTGATCGGGACGTCGACGCGGAAACGAAAATCCATGCGGTGCAGCGTTGAACGGAGGGCTACCTCGGGCTTGGTGTCGCGACGCTTCGTGTTGCTCATCCGAAGACGTATGGCCTCGCTCGATGCGACCGGAACGTTCTTGCGCGGGCGACGTGTAGTTGTGTTCGCGGTGATGGCGGTGGTCGTGCGTGGAAGGGCAGCGACATCCCGGTCGACGGTCTGCTGTAGAGAGCAGAGCAACGGTTCGATGAGGTGGACGCCGAAGAGCGGCGGAACCGCGTTGCCGATGACGGTTGCCCACGCGCCCCTTCCCTTCCTGGAGTCAATATTAAAGAAGTCGGGCAACGTTTGGAGACGAGCGGCTTCGTGAGGCGTGATCGTCCGGGCGCGCGACGGATGCACGAAACGACCCTGCCCCATGGAGCCGAACCCTGTCGTGATCGTCGGTGCAGGGTTATCCCACTTCAAGCGCCCGTACATGGCGTCGTACGTATGGCTCTTGTCCCGGTGACACGATGGTCGCATCGCGTTCGGCAGGTCGTACGCGTCGTTCGCGATCAGCCACTGCATCCGCTCCCGATTGTCGTTGGTCGGCGTCGACGAATCGTCAAGACCCGAGGACGTGCTCGTATCAACGAGGTCGTCGATCGCCCATCGCACCGAGCGCTCGGTATGGCCGTCGCAGGGGGAGCGAATATCAAGGAGCACGGCCGGATCTACGAGCTTGCCGTGCACGGCAAGGAGGATGTGGCGTCGACGGCGTTGAGGGACGCCGAACTTGACCAGGTCAAGGACAGCGCTGGCAACGGTGTATCCGGCGGCCTCCAGCGCAGACGTCGCCAGCGCCACAACATTGCCTTCGTCGTGTCTTACGGCTGGCACGTTCTCGATGACCACAAATGTGGGGAGGAGGATTTCGGCCGCCCTCGCCGCCCGCAGATAAAGTGCATTGCGCGGGTCCTTGCGACGAGTGTGATTGTTTAGATCGGAATGGCCCTGGCACGGTGGGCCCGCCAGAAGCAGGTCCACCTCTCCGATCTGTCGAGCGAGCTTCCGCTCGCCGGATGTCGTCTTCGCCCCGAGCGAACCGTCGAAGAGCTTGGCGACGTCCTCGCGCACCAGGTTTGCGTCAGGGAAATTCAAGGCGTAGACGTCAGCGGCCGCGTCGGCATTCTCGACGGCGAGCGCGACGGTCGTGCCGACACCCACGCGGCGCGCGGCCTCAGCCGCGCCGATCGTCAGGCCACCGCCCCCAGCGAAAAGGTCGACGACCCGGATTCTGGTGGCCCCGGCCTCATAGTCGGGCCTCACCGTCGTACGCAGGAAGCCCTGGTCTGCCACACACGTATCACACTTGCTCACTCCGGCGATTGTAGCTCGTGTTCTGCCACATACCCCCTGGACATCCACGGCACGGCGTACCCGCCAGGTCAATCTGCCCTATTGGTCGGGCCTCGTGTCATCGATTAGCGATTCTCGTCCTCAAACGATCCTCCAGATCCCCAACCTCTGCCTGTCCAGGAATGGCGTGGACTGGCTCCATATCCCCGTGGCACACCTGACACCCTTCGCGGCGGTCGCTCTTGACGTTGCGAACGCCGCAATCACGACAGGCGAGCAAGTGCTCCGAGTCGAAAGCGCGGATGGACTCCTCGTACCTCGTCCGACGGCGCTGCAAGAATGACATCCGAATCCGCTGGCTTTCGACCGCCCTTGCACGTTGGTCGTCATACCGCTGCAGGTGCTCGCCCTCGATGTCTTCGTGGCTGCGATGGGGCCCGCTGAGGCGCCCCAACGTCCAGTTGTCGATCAGGTCACCGCGCAGGAGGCGCGCCATCAGAGCCATTCCCCAGGGCGCGGTCCGGTTGGCCTCGGGCGCGGCAAGGACACGTTTCGCCGCTTCGGTCCACACCTCGTCGGCCACGCGGGTGAGCCATGCAATGGCTCCCTGCGGCGGTACGTCCCGAGGGCGCGTGTGCGCGACCTGTCTCCACCACCGATGCATGACCACCAGTTGTTGGCGGTTGCGTTCCACCCAGGCCGCACGGTTGGGTCGGTGCTGGTCCACGGCGACCTTCAGTGCCCTGACGACCCTCTTGTCGCCAAGAGCGTTGGCAAGGTCGACTTCAGACGCCCAGCTGTCGAAGGAGGACGCCGCCTCGAACGGTTCACGCTGTTCGTCTTCGGTCTGCCGCGCCTCCTCCGCGGCCCGCTGGTGTTGCCGCTCGGTGGCTTGACGGCCGACGAGCGCGGCAAGCGTCAGTGGCTCCGGGTCCGCGTCCGTAAACCACACCGGATCGGTGACCCCGATTGCCGGGGAGCGGACGTGAGCGCACGCTGCGACGACGAGGTCGGCACTGGCTGGCTTGCTCCACTGCCGCCCTGTCGGGCGCAGCTTGTGGACCGACTCCAGGAAGGTGCTCGCCCGCTCACTTGACGTCGTGAGGAATAGAACCAGTGGGCAGGCCGGATGGCGCCCACGCCAGACCTCGTCGTCGGCGTAGCGGAAGTAGGCCGCTGCCTTGCGGCGGAGCCGCGCCTGGGCCATCGTGGCGAGGTCGATCTCGAAGAAGGCAGGGATCGGCTCGCCGTCAGAAGCGGTGAGGGTGACCGTGGCGTCCGGCGCGACCCGGCGGATGCGCCCCTGCGATTGCCAGTCCTCCCAGCCCTCCTCGTCCCGCCGCCAGTCAGAAAGGCTGAGACCTGCCGATGGCCCCTCGGCGGTGAGGGCGATGTACGCGTCGGCCACGGCCACCGTGTGCGCCAGGAAGAACGGGTTGGGCTTGACGGCGGACGAGCGCGGCGGTCGCGCCCCTGTAGCCGCCTCACGGCCCGCCGGGGTCAGCCACCAGTGGTGCGGAGCCGACCCCGCGTCGGCATATGGCCGCACCCGGTCCACAAGGCCGCGCTGGCGGAGACGATCAAGACGATAGGTGACTGTCCGATCAGATCTCTGAGTGAGAAGAACGAGTTGAGAAGTGGTGAGAAGACGATGAACGTGAAGATGAGAAAGGATGGAGAGATCGAGAGACGAGGGTGAGTGTGTAGAGGGAGATGACCGTGAACCGGAACGGAGAGAGGAAGAACGATATGGAATATGAATAGAAGAAGGTAGACAGTCGGGGGTCCGCGTCAGCGCCAACTCTCTTGGCGGGATATAGGGTTTCGCCGTCTGGACCTTGCGGATCGGCTCCTGACCGATCCGCAATCCGGCACCGGCTGAATCCTCGGAGTGTCCATGGCTCGCCACGCGCCGCCCGGTCATGCCCGGCCTCGCCGGGGCGCCGTGTTCAACCTGATCCGTGGCCCGGGGAACGTGATGTCACGGTTCGAGTTGCGACCGGCTGGGTGTACCACTCCCTGCCTTGAGGCTACGTCAGTAACTTGCCCGGATTCATGATCCCAGCCGGGTCGAGCTGGGCCTTGAGGGCACGGAGCAGGCCGATGCCTTCAGTGCCGATCTCGCGTTCGAGCCAGGGTGCATGGTCGGTGCCCACTGCATGATGGTGGGTGATGGTTGCGCCGTGTTCGACCAGCAGGTCGCAAATCCGCGCTTTCACGCGCTCCCACTGGGCCACTCCGTCTTGCTCCTGACGGGCCATCACGGTGAAGTAGAGCGAGGCGCCTTCTGGGTAGACATGGGAGATGTGACAACCCGGTAAAGGAGAGCTACCGCCGACGCCAAGTTCCTTGCCGAGCGCCGCAGCCACGTCACGGCGCAATTCGAAGAGTTGATCCCAGCTCGTCGCCGTCTCCAGCGTCTCGACAAGGACACCCCGGTCGAGTAACGGATCGCGCAGGTAGGGGGCTTCGAAGCGATTCCGGCGCCAGGTTTCGCCGGCGCGCCGGCCGAGCCGGACGCCACCATGCTCGCGGATCACCCGAATCCCGGCTTCGCGACGCCGGCTGATGGAGACCGGCTCCCCCTCCCAACCCACGATCAGCAGACAGGGCTCTGTCTGTCCGCGCCAGTCGAGCAGGCGCGGCAGCCAGCCACTGGCCGAACCGCCCGCCACGGCCAGGGAGAGGCGTGTTTCCTCGGCGTCACTGAACCGGACGACGTCAGGCAGACCGTCTTGCTGTGCGATTCGGTGCAGCGCACTGATACCTGAGCCCACGTCGGGCAGCGACCAGCCCTCATACCACCGGGCCACAGGTTGGCGGCGCACGTGGACCGCAACCTCGGAGATCACGCCCAGTGTGCCCTCTGAGCCGAGCAGGAGTTGGAGGATCGAGGGTCCGGCCGCGTTGGGGGGTATCGCGGGAACCACCACGATTCCCCTGGGTGTGACACAGCGCAGCCCCAACGCCATCGCATCGAACCGGCCATAGCCGCATGACGCCTGGCCGGCCGAGCGGGTGGCCGCGAAACCACCAATGGTCGCGTACTCGAAGGACTGTGGGAAGTGCCCCAATGTGAAGCCCGATGCGTTCAGTTCGGCCTCGGCATCCGGCCCGCGCATGCCTGCCCGCAACCGGGCCACCTGATTCAACGGGTTGACCTCCACCACGCCATCGAGACGCCTGAGGTTGAGGCTGATGACGGCCGCATGCTTGCCGGGCAGAGGCGTCACCCCGCCCACGACCGAAGTGCCACCGCCAAACGGAATCACCGCGATCGAATGCGCTTCACAAACCGTAAGCACGGCGGCCACGTCGGCTTCGGAGCCGGGTAGTACGACCGCGTCGGCTACAGCCAGGGGCCTGCCGGCACGCAGGCGCAGCAGATCGACGTAGCTCTTCCCCGCAGCATGGGCTACGCGCTGCAGGCGATCGCTGACGACGTGTTCGGGTCCGACCTGCGCCTCTAGAGCCGTTCGCGCTGCGTCAGAGAGGCGTGAAGCCGGCAGTTCGACGTCTGCCAGTGCCACCGGACGGCTGATCACCCGGTCGCCAAGCCCGAGATGCTCACGCAACTCGGTGAGCAAGGCGTCGGATATCGTGCCATCACGATCGCCCCAGCCCCACCAGCGCGTCGGTAGCACCGCTCTCATGCCCGCCGCTGCCTTGTCCGATGCGGGGTTGCCGCTCATGCCGACGCCTGCGCAAACAGCGCCTGCGCAGCTTCGAGCGCAGCCTCCCGCTCCGCCGGCACCAGCCCAAGGCGTAAACGCCTGTCGAGGAGATCGTCGACGCTTAGCGCGCCTTCGTGCTTCACGCCGAAGATCAGTTCCACGCCCAGGGCATCGACTCCGTCGGCGATAGGCGACAGCAGGCTCTGATCGCCCATCGCCAGCCCAACCAGCAGCGGAGCCTCGGTGCCATAGCGGCGGATCAGGCGTTCGGGAGTCTGCTTGCCTGCCAGCACCGTCTCGCCGACGGCACCGACGAGCGGTATGCGCGCCGTCAAGCACGGGCGGGCCGTTCTGCCCGCATGTTGGAGCACATGGTCGAGGGTTTTTTCGGCCATGGCGCGATACGTGGTCAGCTTGCCGCCGACGATGGTGGTTACCCCCATGTCGTCGTTGTCAATGATCTTGTCTTGGCGCGAGAGGTCAGCGGTGGAGTCGCTGGCGCCGGCCACGAGCGGTCGGAACCCCGCGTATCGCCCGATCACGGCATCCGGCAGGAGCGGACTGTTGAGCGCCTGTGCCAGAACGTCGAGAAGGAAGCGTTCCTCATCGAGGGTGACGTCGGGCTCGTCGCTCAACGCTCCGTCGTAGGCATCGTCGGTCACGCCGACGAGAACGCGCGAGTCACTGATCGGGGTGGCGGCCACCCATCGCGCTGTGTCGCCTTTGATGGGCGTTATGACTGCGGCTCGGGGGTTGCCGAGCGCGGAAGCGCGGACGACAAGGTGCACTCCCTTGCTGGGTTGCAGGCTGACCTGGGGATCTATTTCTCCCGCCCACACACCGGTCGCGTTGACGACCATGCGGCTGTGGATGCGAAATGTGCCTCCGTTCAACTCATCGCGCACGTCGACGCCGCTGCGATCCACGCTTCTCGCGGAGCAGTAGGTGAGGATTCGCGCACCCTGCCGGGCCGCGGTGCGGGCGAGGCCGATCACGAGGCGAGCGTCATCCTCCACCTGCCCATCCCAGAACAGGAGTGCGCCGCGCAGATCCGGCCGGTTGATGGCGGGCGCGAGGCGCAGGGCTTCAAGGCCGGAAATCCGTCGGGCACCGGGAAGGTCGCTCCGTCGCGAGCCGGCGCCAAGGCGCAGGAGGTCACCGCAGCGAATTCCCGCTTCACTCATCAGCGACAGACGTGGCGGACAAGCGTCGTTGCTGGGGACGACAAACGGCAAGGCATGCACGAGATGCGGTGCTGTCGTTCGCATCAGGATTTGCCGTTCGCGCGCCGATTCCCAGGCAACCTGAAAGCCGAAGTGCCGCAGGTAGCGCAGTCCGCCGTGGATCAGCTTGGAACTCCAACGGCTCGTGCCGTTGGCCAGATCGCGGCGCTCGATGAGCACAGTGGAGAGGCCACGCAGTGCGGCGTCCAGGGCGATGCCACAACCGGTGACGCCACCGCCTATCACGACGAGGTCGACCGTTTCCCCGGCGGCGAGGCGGTCGATGTCGCCGCTACGGCGGGCAGCATTGAGGGAGGCGCCGGCCATGGTCAGGCTCGCTCGCCTCGACGGCAACAGACACGCATGGTGCGCAATCGTAGGGCACTGGTGGGCCCACTGGGTGCCCGCCCCGTACAATGGCTACAACCTTTTCGCGATTCGGAGTTTTCACCGTGGCCAACACCATCAAGGAGTCCAAGGGAGTCCCCTCCCAGAAGGACGCACTCACCAAGCTGCGCTGCTCGATCTGTGGCAACCTGATGCGACAGAACGAAATCAGCGTTGAAATCGCCTTTCGTCACGGCCGCCAACCCGGCGAGCCCAAGCGAGAGCGCATCATGAAGCACACCAAGAACTGCACCAAGGTGGCCTGAGCCGCAAGGTGCCTCGGGTCTTGGTGCGGGTGCATCCACGGGCCAGCCGCAAGCGGTTGACCTGGGACGGGACGCGCCTGGAGTTGTGGATTCACGAGCCGCCAGTCGACGGCACCGCCAACGCTGCGGTGGTACGTGAGGTCTCGAAATGGCTGGGGGTGTCGCGATCGCGGGTGCGCATCGTCAGTGGCGTCTCGAGCCGGGAGAAACTCCTCGATGTCGATGTCGGGGTGGCTCTGCCCGCTCCACTAACGGCCACATGAGTCCCTTAGCCGGTATGTGGCTCCAGTACGCCTTCCTGGGCCGCCAGCAACGGCAGGAAGTCATTGTCTGTCGTTTGGGCCAGGGCGACTTGGGCGAACAACTCGATGACCACATGGCCCCGTCGCGCCAGTCCGAGGTACGCTCGACTTTCGAGAGCCCCGGACGCATCGGGTGCAATGGTCTCCTGCAGTGCGAGCAAGTCGTCGACGTTGTTTCGTGGTGCGCCGGAGACAGGGCTAATGCTGGCGCCGGCGCCGGTCTGGCTGACGCGTTCTGATTCGGCAACGAAAAAGGCGTGCGCGCCAGTCGCATCCCCGAACAGGTAGGCACGGGAAACGACCGCAACAAACGGCACCGTCGCGTCGCTTTGTGTGGGGGCGTTGTAGACGATCTGTGCACCCGACGTGTAGCCCTGGTCGCGAAGCTGTGTGACCAAGGCCGGGTCACCGACCTGGTCCGCAAGCGTTGCCGCTGTGATGCTCGAACTCGTCCCATGCTGATAGGCGGTCACGGCACTGGAGTGCAACAGGTATGTGGCGGCTGTGCCGAAGGCGTTGGTTGGCGAAGGGGTGGAGGTGGGGGTGTTGTCGTCACACGCGGAGAGTCCAAGCATCGCTAGCGCCACAACGAACGCTAGACCGGCTCGGGGCAACGGCCTCAACTCAGGTCGAGAACCAACCGCAAGGGGCTGGTCATATAGAACTGCGCCGGTGTTACCGGGTGAGCCAGCTTGAACTGGATTACGGTCTGGCCCTGAGTCGCCGACTGCAGCCGGGTCACAGACGTCACCGTGGAGGTGCTGGGCAATGAGCCGAGATTGTCGCCGGAGGCCGTGCCATCGAGAACCACGACAAGGGTCTGATCGTCCAAGAAGCCGACGACCGTCTTGGGCGAGGTGGACCCCGTCAAGTCGAAGACGATTCGGAAATCACCGGGATGGATGCCGTAGCGGATGGCCGTGAGTTGAACGCCCGTGCCGCCATCACCCAGAGAGATCGGCTTCTGGATGGTCATGGCGGTACTCGGCGCGCTGGTGGCCGCTGGTTGCGAGTGAGCCTGTGGCTGTTCGGGTGTCGGTTTTGGAGTTGATGTCACCGGTGGCGTCACCGGCTTGGCCGACGGTGCGGTCGAACTGACCTGCCGACCTGTGGCGAGGCCGACGACCAATAGCGCCATTGCGACGGCAATGGCGCCAAAAGCACGCCGATCCATACGAAATCCACGGGGTCGGCGTTGCAGCAATGGCATCAACCGTCTGGCAACTGTGGCAGGAGCGGTGGCAAGCCAGTTTGGGGTCGACCAACTTATGTGCCGAGATGAGAACCAGGTCTTGAGTTGGTCGACAACTCCTCGCCGGTAGGGTGGTTCCTCCCGCGGCATCGGCAATGGCTCTACATCAGCTACTCGGGTGTATACCGCGTCGCTGGGAAAATGCGCCACCGGTGCCGGCAACTCGTCGGCCGCGTCACCGGCATAGTAGTCACTCGCTTCGTTGCCGTCGGTATTCGGTTCCGGGGCCGGGGGTGCGATCGACGGCACTTGCCAGGTCGTGGGCAATGCCGTTGACGGGGTCTGCGCCGATCCGATCACGTTGACCTCGTCCGGATAAGTGTCTTGCGGTTGGATGTTTGGCGTGGGGTTCTGCCGTTCCCACGCTCTCTCACTTCGCAATGGAGCGCCAGTGCCGCTTACGATTTCGACGGAGTCGTCAAATTCCGAACTTGGCAGATGCAAGGCACGGTGTAGGGCGATGCGTTCGCGGATGCTGGCGATGAAACCGAGGCGACTTGCGGCTACACGCGCGGGAAAATGCCGCGTCGGGCTGGCGCTGTCGATGGGTTCCAGGTTATCGACCTCACTGAGGTCGGTGGGGGGCAGCATGGGAATGGGCATGAATGCAGCGGCCTCCTTCTCAGGTGGGGGCGACGGAACCAACGGCGGGGGTGGCGGTGGATAGACGTCAACTGCCGCCGGTGTATCTTCGGTGGGGGGTGGGACGCTTTCTGGGCGTTCTACTGAAGCATCTCCGCTATCGTCGCTGGAGGCGGAGGCTGCCGGCGAGCAAGCCGGAGTACCACCTTCCCAAGAGCCTCTGCCCTGTACGGACACGGACGGAGGGGGCGGACGCCAGGGCACCCCACCAAGCGATACGGAGGGCTCAGGTATGCGCTCCGACCGTGGAGCATCGGCACGCCAGGGGAGCGCTGTGCCCACGTCGGTGCCGAACCATGGCGGAATGCCCGTGTCAGCGGTGGCAACCTCCGCGATGTTCGTGCGGGGCGGCAGCACCGCGCCTTCTTTGATAAGCCCGAATTGCTTGAGGAGGGCGGCCACGGAGTGGTCGGTGATGTGCACTCGTGCCAGTCCGCCGACGCGGGCCATCTCCTCGCGCAAGTGCTCGGCAGCACTGCGGCAGCGCTGGCATCCCACGAGATGTGCTTCCAGCTCACCGCGTTTGCGCACTTCGAGTTCGTCGTCGACAAAACTGGAGAGCGTCAGCAGGCTGCACTTCATAGCGCGATCTCACGGTAAATGGTTCCGAAGTCCCGCCGTGCGGCGGCAAGGAGGCGTGCGGCCGCTTCCGGAGAGCACTCCAGGGCGATGGCCATCTCGCGGTAGTTGAGGTGGCCGAGGTCGCGCAGCAAAACCGCAGCGCGGCGGTCGAAGGCGATGGCCATGAGCGCCCGTTTGACGGTGTTGATCCGTTTCACCTGGTCGCGCCCTTCGAATTCGGCTATGAAAGTGGGCTGACTGCGCTTGAAAAAACGCACTGGTCCGTGCGGCCGTGGCGGATAGCGGTGTTCCTGACGGCAGGCCCGCGTCACAGCCCGGTAGAGAGCGGCACGGCCGTCATCATGCAGTCGGGCCGGCGGGTATTTCGTCGCGTGATAGACGCCACCTGCGACGAACTCGGCAGCATCGTCAACATTGCCGACCAGATGCGTGGCGTACGTCGCCAGTTCATCGAGATGGTCGCGGGCGAGGCTAACCAGATCGCTGGCGTGGGTGGTTGTCGATGGAGCGACGTTGATCATGACGATGGAGTGACGCGCACGCTGAGCGTGTTGTCCGCAGCATACATGTGCGTGTAGGCGTGGTCAAGCGTAAAGCCGAAGTTCGCAGTGCTCTTTTCACGTATGGGTCGAAACCGGCAACAACTCGCCGACCGTAACTCCGGTGGGCGCCGGCTGGCCGATGAGCCGCCACGCGACTTGCGGAATGCCGATGTCCGCCACCCAGATGTCTCCCGCATACTCACGTGCCGCCGGTGTCCACAAGCCCGCCTTCATCGCCGCCAGGGTGCACGTGCGCCGCGCTCTCACCGTGGGAACGAAGGGTTTGCCACTGGTGGCGTCGAGTCCGCTGGGGATGTCGACACTCACGACTGAAGCGGTTCCCATTGCCAAGATGATCTGTGAGTGCGTGGGTCGTGGCGCGGCGGTCATTCCGGTGCCGAGGAGCCCGTCGACGACAACCGTATCTGATGTCGATCCAAGTCGTTCGAGTAGAGCAGCGGCCGCAGTGTCGATGGTGACCTGAATCCCAAGGCGCCTCAGCGGCTCGGTCAGCCGGGCCAGTCGCCAGCGTTCCGGGTGGGCAACGACGTATGTCTCGACGGACAAACCCCAGGCAAGCAGGTGACGTGCCGCCACGAGCGCATCGCCACCGTTGTTGCCAGAACCTGCCACAACAACAATGCGCCGGCCATTCCACTCCTGAACGGCCGCATGCACGCAACGCGCCACCTGCCAGCCGGCGGTCTCCATGAGCTGGGCCACTTCGACACCGCTGACGGCTGCGGCGGCATCGAGAGCGGTCACATCGGCAGCCGTGAGCGAGCCAAAACGGGCCACGAGGGCGGCGGGAGGTGCGATCACTTCGGTAAAGTCAAGGTACCATCTTGATTGGCGATGGCAGTCCAATGTGCGTGTCACTCGCTCATGTGCGCGCTAGGCTTTGACGCATGTCCGATGAAATTCCGCCTCCTGTCAACCCCACCCCGCACTCCCCGACCCTGGCATTGCCTGTGACCGGCACCGAACCGCCACCTGCCCCCGAATCGACCACCCCCATTCCACCGGCTGGCGGCAGTAGCCGCAAGGCGTGGCTATGGGCGGGCGGGATCGTCCTGCTCGCGCTGGCAACGGCTGCGTTTGTCTTCTGGCTCGCAACCCGCAACAACCCGTCGAGTACCGCAGCCGCGACTCCGGTAGTCGCCACATCATCGCCAACATCGTCAGCGAAGTCCTCATCTACGGCATTCCCATCCCCAACCGCAACGCCAGCTCCGAGCAACACGCCTGCCCCAACGGCTGCGCCGCCTCCCAAAACTCCGACGGAGCAGGCGGCCCTCCTGTTTCCCGGTAGCGGCAGCGCCTGTGGCAGCACGGGCAACTATGCCAACTGCCCGGTGACACCACAACTGACCGACGCCGCCAATCAGTGGCGCAGCAACCATGCGCCGAGTTCGCCCGAGCCACTGTGCCGTTGCCCGGTCGACTACGTCAACCCGAGCTACACTCATGACGACTCGTTGCTACCCGTGGGCGATCAGGGCAATCCCCAGGATGCGGCCGTTGCCGTCCGCCTGTTCTTCGACGCAACCCACTACGAGGACATGGTCGTGCTCTTCGCCGAGCAGCCGAGCGGCGCCTGGCTGGCATTCGACACCTATTGCGACAGCCGTTCGAACTCCCTCGGGGCTGCCGGTGCGCAGGTTTGCACCGTGCATTCCTAATCTGCCAGGGCAACCACGCTGTCGCTCTGAACGAGCCGTCCTGCTTCCAGCACGACTATGCGGTCGGCCAGGCAAGCCGCTTCGAACGGGTCGTGCGTGACGAGGATCCCCATCCCGTCGAACTCATCCAGTGCGCGCCGGAGAGTTTGACGCAGGTCGTCTCGCGATGCGAGGTCGACGGCGGCGAGCGGTTGCTCGACAACGAGATAGCCGGCAGGTTCTTCGCGGCCGTGGTGAAGCAGGCGAAGCTTCGGCGCTACATCTCCGGCGAACACTTCAGCGTGGATGGAACCCTGCTGGAGGCCTGGGCGTCACACAAGAGTTTCCGGCCCAAGGACGAAGGCGGCCCCCCCATTCCTCCCGGCGCAGGGCGAAATGCTGGTGTCGACTTCCATGGTGAGCGGCGGACCAACGAGACGCACCGGTCGACGACCGATCCTGAATCGAGGATGGCGCGCAAGGGCAACGCGGTGGCGGCGAAACTCAGCTACGCCGGGCACCTACTGCTGGAGCACCGCAGCGCGCTGATCGTGGACATGGAGTTGAATCAGGCCACTGGCCATGCCGAACGGGCAACGGCCTTGGCAATGTTGCGCAGACTGCCGGCGACGAAGCGGAGGCGGACGGTCGCGGGAGACAGGGGATACGACACCAAGGACTTTGTGCGTGAATGCCGCGCGATGGGGGTGACTCCTCACGTGGCGCAGAACACCACGAACCGATCCAGTGCCATCGACGGGAGGACGACCCGGCACCGAGGCCATGGCGTGAGCCTTCGAATACGGAAGCGGATCGAAGAGCCATTCGGCTGGATGAAGACGGTCGCGGGTGGCCGCAAGTTGCGGTACATCGGCCAGCGGCGGAACCGAGCGTGGTTTCTGATGGCTGGAGCGGTGTACGACATCCTACGAATAGCCGCGCTGGACGCCCAGATAGCCTGAAACGGAGGGATCGCCCCCCGGTGGGTGGGGGGCGATGTTCGGTGTAGGCGGGCTTCGCCCGCCGTGAGCCGGCACCTTCTTGACCCAGGCGTGAAAATCGTCAGATTTTCATCGCCCTGCTAGGGCGACACCCTCACGAGTGAACCCGTCCGTCGCGTGCCACGACGACAGTGACCATGGACAACAACAGTGCGTAGTCAATCACCAAGGAATCTGACCCAGGGCGGTTCAGTCGGTTGTATCCAAGATGCCCGCACTTTCGGCCAGCCGTTCTTTGATTGGTATAACAACGACCACCACCATTCCGGTCTGGGCCTGCACACACCATCGTCGGTGCATTACGGGCAGGCAGGCGCGATTCGTGAACAACGCGTTGTGGTGCTCGCCGCAGCCTATGCCGCCCACGGCCGTCTGGATCAACCCACCTCAGCAGGAGGTCGCCATTGCTCGGTAATTAAATAACCCGAGTTTGTCTCAAAGTTGTTGACAAGTTCCGAAATGCCATCACACTAAAACTCGACACCAGCGGATTCGAGGACGTGTAGCCATGTCGGCCTTCTATTACTATCTCAACTACGAAGCTCGCCCACTTGCGAAGCTCGATTTCAACTCGGTACACGGAATTGGCCGAGTCAATCCGCGATTGTCGTTCATCTTTGGATGCATGACTCTAAATCCAGACATCTCAGCTCAACTTTTGAGTTTGCAATTGGACGTCATGTCAGGTAACGAACTTCTTGCCACGGGCTCATTGAAAGCCGCCGGGCGGGCCCTCAACCTCCTCGGCGATACCATTCAGGTAGAGACGGTCCTCTTGCCTAATACGATCGCATTCCTCGAGGAGACCGCCCGTGATAACGACTTGTCAATCGGATTGCAGTTCCATGGGCAACTGCGCGTTAGCGGCGACTTATCCGGTGTCGTGCAGCCAAATGCCGCAGCAGAGGGACAGATTCTTCCGGTCGCGAGTTCCAATGGCACATTGAACATCCCCCATTCTGATTGGCTCAAGAACATCCTTGAGCCAATCAGAATGGGGCGCTACATGTCGCTGACTCTTCGATTCCCCACGACCGGGCCGGACCCACGATGGGATGCAGCGCTCGCGCATCTGACTGCTGCGGAGGCGCATTACCGGGATGGTCAAGACGAGGCCGTGCTTCAACGGTGTTACAACGCGTTCGAGAGTCTCGCTGGCGCGCCAAAAGGAATATTCGACACAGTCACCGACGCGACCAAGCAAAGCTACCTTGACGGGCTACTGCTAAAGACAAAGGAGTACATGCATGCCGGAAGGCATGTCGGAAATACCGAGACCGGGGTCTTCAACGTTAGTCATCGCGACAGCAAGTTTGCCCTTGGAATTACAAAGATGTGGTTGGTATACATCAGCCGTTTGTTGAATGACTGACCAGTCGATGCCGACAGCATATCCTCCGGCCTTCCCGCCGACCCTTTTGCATGCGGCTGACCGGACGGAACCTGTCAAGCTCGTTGAGACACCTTTCGTCGGAAATTAGTGACTCGCCTCCAGCGGCACCTCCAGTCGTTGCACGGGTGGATTGATCCAGGCCGCCATCGGTAGTGACTGCGGGGTCGGCGTGGAGCGAATGAAGCGTTCCGGGTGGGCCGCGTAGGCGGCGCGGAGCACTGCGGCGCGCTCTTCGCGAATTGCCTCAGCCAGACCGTAGTGGACCGCTTCTGGCGTGTGTATCCCGAGACCGGAATGCCGGTGCTCCCGGTTGTACCACGTGAAGAACGGTCCGCAGAAGGCGCGGGAATCCTCGATGCACCCGAACCTCCCCGGAAATGCCGGGGAGTACTTCAGGGTCTTGAACTGCGCTTCCGAGTAGGGGTTGAACCTTCTATCGGTGGCAGGCTCGTTATGAACCCCGGCACATAGTGA
>JACWAJ010000019.1 GCA_014874355.1 bacterium
GACGGCCCTGCCCCCCATACCAACGCTGACGGGCTACTTTGGAGGCTGGGATATTTTCCGCGGCGTGGTGCGTCGCTCCGATGGACTGTCAGGGTACACCCTCGACGGCTGGGGCGGCATCCACCCCTTCGGCGGCGCACCTCCGGCAGGGGTGACCGGCTACTGGCCGGGTTGGGACATTGCTCGGGGGCTGACACTCAACCCGAATGGTACGAGCGGCTACATCGTCGACGGTTTCGGCGGCCTCCACGGTTTCGGCGGAGCCGAGGCCGTGGGCGTGTACTCCTACTGGCCGGGTTGGAGCATCGTCCGAGCCATCGTCTGACGGGGGCAATGTAGCTGATCAATGGCTGGCCCGCTGAGGCAGTAGCCGACATTCAGGGATTCCCTGGACAGGAGATTGCGGTTGGGATCATGACTGACCTCTCCCACACGTAACCGAACCTACACCAGTACCGTTTCGCGGGCAAAACAAAAAGAGATACCCGGCAATGACCTACTCTCCCACCTCCTTGCGGGGGCAGTACCATCGGCGCTGGCGGGCTTAACTGCTGTGTTCGGGATGGGAACAGGTGTTTCCCCGCCGCTATGGTCACCGGATATCTCTTTAATCGATAAGAGAATGAAGTCTGCGTGGGTGGCGTATTCGGCCACCGTACGAATCCTCGTCTTTTAGCACAAAGCCGAGACGATCATAAATGCGTTGTTCGGCGCCTCGTTTTCGAGGCGGCCTAACTGTTGCGTCCCTGAAGGGTGAAATAGGAAAGTCAAGCCCTCGACCGATTAGTACCGCTCAGCTCAAAGGGTTACCCCTCTTACACCTGCGGCCTATCAACCAGATGGTCTATCTGGGGTCTTACCCGGTTTTTCCGGTGGGAGATCTTATCTTGGGGTGGGCTTCGTGCTTAGATGCTTTCAGCTCTTATCCCGACCGAACATAGCTACCCGGCGGTGCTCTTGGCAGAACAACCGGTACACCAGCGGTTCGTCCAACCCGGTCCTCTCGTACTAAGGTCAGCTCCCCTCAAATCTCCTGCGCCCACAGCGGATACGATCCGAACTGTCTCACGACGTTCTAAACCCAGCTCGCGTACCGCTTTAATGGGCGAACAGCCCAACCCTTGGGAGTTACTTCACCCCCAGGATGCGACGAGCCGACATCGAGGTGCCAAACCTTGCCGTCGATGTGAACTCTTGGGCAAGATCAGCCTGTTATCCCCGGGGTAGCTTTTATCCGTTGAGCAACGGCCTTTCCATTCAGAGCCGTTGGATCACTATGCCCGACTTTCGTCCCTGCTCGACTTGTTGGTCTCACAGTCAAGCTCCCTTGTGCCATTACACTCTAAAGGCCTGATTGCCATCCAGGCTGAGGGAACCTTTGGGCGCCTCCGTTACTTTTTGGGAGGCGACCGCCCCAGTCAAACTACCCGCCTGCCACGGTCCTAACACCGGATAACGGCGCCAGTTAGAGATAAAACTTAGCAAGGCTGGTATTCCAAGGTCGACTCCACGCAACCTAGCGGCCACGCTTCAAAGTCTCCCAGCTATCCTCTACATGCTAAACCCCATCTCAGTGACAAGTTGTAGTAAAGCTCCACGGGGTCTTTCCGTCCTGCTGCGGGTAACCTGTATCTTCACAGGTACTTCAGTTTCGCCGAGTACGTGGCCGAGACAGCGCCCATCTCGTTACGCCATTCGTGCGGGTCGGAACTTACCCGACAAGGAATTTCGCTACCTTAGGACCGTTATAGTTACGGCCGCCGTTTACCGGGGCTTCATTTCAGAGCTCTCACCCCTCCACTTAACCTTCCGGCACCGGGCAGGCGTCAGCCCCTATACATCAGCTTACGCTTTAGCAGAGACCTGTGTTTTTAGTAAACAGTCGGATGGGCCATTTATCTGCGGCCCCCAACAGCTTGTGAAGCAAGTTCACTCACCATCAGGGGCTCCCCTTCTCCCGAAGTTACGGGGATATTTTGCCGAGTTCCTTAGCCACGTTTCTCTCGATCGCCTTGGAATCCTCTTCCTACCTACCTGTGTCGGTTTGCGGTACGGGCACCTAGCCCAACGGTACGGGCTTTTCTTGGAGGCATGGAATCAATCCCATCAGCACAAAGTGCCTTGGCATCCATCTTGGGGTTATGTCCGGAACTTTCATCCCAGACCCCCTAATTGGCTGCATCGGAGACAACCATCGCTCCGTAAGATCTATCCTTCCCCGTCCCCCGCCGTCTTGAATTGACTTTGGTGGTGTTGGAATGTTGACCAACTGTCCATCGCCTACGCCTTTCGGCCTCGGCTTAGGTCCCGACTAACCCTGGGACGAGTAACGTTGCCCAGGAAACCTTAGGTTTACGGCGAACACGTTTCTCACGCGTTTCTCGCTACTTGTGCCGGCATTCGCACTTCTGTGCGCTCCACGCGTCCTTCCGGTCACGCTTCAATGCACACAGAACGCTCCTCTACCACGACACTCCCATAAGGAGTGCCATCCACAGCTTCGGTTACGAGCTTGAGCCCCGATCATTGTCGGCGCCACGACATTCGACCAGTGAGCTATTACGCATTCTTTAAATGATGGCTGCTTCTAAGCCAACATCCTGGTTGTCTAAACACCGTGACATCCTTTACCACTTAGCTCGTGATTAGGGACCTTAGCTGGTGGTCTGGGCTGTTTCCCTTTCGACTATGAAGCTTAGCCCCCACAGTCTCACTGCCGCCGGAAAATTTACCGCGATTCGGAGTTTGGTTGGGTTTGGTAACGAGGTGATCGCCCCTAGCCCATCCAGTGCTCTACCCACGATAGACCCATCGACGACGCTGCACCTAAATGCATTTCGAGGAGAACCAGCTATCTCCGGGTTCGATTGGCATTTCACCGCTATCCACAGTTCATCCGCCCCATTTTCAACTGAGGTCGGTTCGGGCTTCCACGCGGTTTTACCCGCGCTTCACCCTGACCATGGATAGGTCACCCGGTTTCGGGTCTACTCAGTGCGACTACCACCGTCCCTGAAGGATGGCCATGCCCTATTCGGACTCGCTTTCGCTTCGGCTCCGGGTGTCATCCCCTTAACCTCGCCACACTGAAATAACTCGCCGGCTCATTCTACAAAAGGCACGCAATCAGGCATTCCCTAACGGGCATAGCCCTTTCACGGTTTGTAGGCACACGGTTTCAGGTACTTTTAACTCCCCTTCCGGGGTGCTTTTCACCTTTCCCTCACGGTACTAGTTCACTATCGGTCACCAAGAGTATTTAGCCTTGGACGATGGTCCGCCCAGATTCCCACAGAATTCCACGTGTTCCGTGGTACTTGGGAACACTCACAGGAGATCGTTCATCTTTCGCGTACAGGGCTTTCACCTTCTACGGCCGGACTTTCCAGAACCATTCTGCTAGACGACGATTTGGTAACTCCTCGTCCTCCCGGCAGAGAGGACAGCGAGGCCCCGCGACCCCGAATTGGAAACGCCTGCCGGCTATCACGCCAATTCGGTTTAGGCTCACCCCTTTTCGCTCGCCACTACTAGGGGGATGATGTCTTTTCCTGCGGATACTTAGATGTTTCAGTTCTCCGCGTGCCCTCTACCCGCCCTATTTGATTCAGGCGGGAGTACCTGAGCATTACCCCAGGTGGGTTGCCCCATTCGGAAATCCTCGGGTCAAAGCTAGCTCGCAGCTCACCGAGGCTTATCGCAGCTATGCTACGTCCTTCATCGGCTCTTGGTGCCAAGGCATCCACCGTGCGCCCTTAGTAGCTTGACCTTCCTATCGTCACTCTTCAATGACGCATACAGTCATTACTAACGCATTGTGTCGCTCGACTTTTCTTAATTGGTATATATGAAGAGAATTCGCTTGCCATGGACGCTGAAGTACGTCGCATGGCTCACGCAGACTTCTATTTAGTTGGAAATGTTCAGGGTCGGCTTGCGCCGCGGAAATATCGGTGCAATGGTACTGCGTACCACCGCAGCATCTTCGGGCGTTCGCGACTTCGTCGTGACGCCACTCAGATTGCCAGGGTGGTGGAGATGGCCGGGCTCGAACCGGCGACCCCCTGCTTGCAAAGCAGGTGCTCTCCCAGCTGAGCTACATCCCCGACAGGGAACCAGACCTCCGGTAGGAGGTCTGCAGAGGACTGAGGTTCGGTCGCGTGGGCCTTTGTGGATTCGAACCACAGACCTCACGGTTATCAGCCGTGCGCTCTCACCAACTGAGCTAAAGGCCCGAATTACGCGCCCAAGTAGCCCCTTGGCGCGATACGCCGCGGGCCGGGGAACCTCGCTTGGCTGCGCATCCCTAAACGGAATGGCACGCCAGAGCCTTGACCCCTGAAGCGTGGAGAGACTTGTCCGCATCGGTAACGCGGTGCCTCGTTTGAGGTCGCTATGCGACCTCGGTATTCCCACAGATTTGCACTGCCACTAGTTGGCCTATCTTGGCTTGCCAAGTTCCTGTCTTGATACGTCCCGTTACTCTTCACGGCTTGTGCCGATACTCTTGGCGGTTCTTCACGGCAGGTTGCTGCACAACCTGAGTTGACTGACCGCTACAAAAGCAATATTCCTTACGGAACAAGCTCTTTTGAACGTAGCAGGTCACTCCTTAAAAGGAGGTGATCCAGCCGCACCTTCCGGTACGGCTACCTTGTTACGACTTCACCCCCCTCACCGGGCACACCTTCGGCACCTCCGTCCCTTGCGGGTTCGGCCAGTGACTTCGGGTGCACCAGATTCGGGTGATGTGACGGGCGGTGTGTACAAGGCCCGGGAACATATTCACCGCGGTGTGCTGACCCACGGTTACTAGCAACTCCAGCTTCATGCAGGCGAGTTGCAGCCTGCAATCCGAACTGAGCCCAGCTTTAAGGGATTGGCTTCACCTCGCGGTGTCGCAGCCCGTTGTACTGGGCATTGTAGCATGTGTGTAGCCCCAGACATAAAGGGCATGATGACTTGACGTCATCCCCACCTTCCTCTGGGTTTCTCCCAGCAGTCTGATTAGAAAAATTCAACTAATCACAGGGGTTGCGCTCGTTGCGGGACTTAACCCAACACCTCACGGCACGAGCTGACGACAGCCATGCACCACCTGTGCATCGGCCTTTCGGGGACCGTGTTTCCACGGTTTTCCAATACATGTCAATTCTGGGTAAGGTTCTTCGCGTTGCCTCGAATTAAACCACATGCTCCGCTGCTTGTGCGGGCCCCCGTCAATTCCTTTGAGTTTTAACCTTGCGGCCGTACTCCCCAGGCGGTGTACTTAATGCGTTAGCTGCGGCACTGAGCGCGTCAATACGCCCAACACCTAGTACACATAGTTTACAGCGTGGACTACCGGGGTATCTAATCCCGTTCGCTCCCCACGCTTTCGCGCTACAGCGTCAGTTACGAGCCAGAAGGCCGCCTTCGCCACTGGTGTTCCTCCCGATATCTACGCATTTCACTACTACACCGGGAATTCCACCTTCCTCTCTCGCACTCTAGCCGACCAGTATTGGAAGCAGTTTCAGGGTTGAGCCCTGAAATTTCACCACCAACTTTGCCAACCGCCTTAACGCGCTTTACGCCCAGTAAATCCGGATAACGCTCGCCCCCTACGTATTACCGCGGCTGCTGGCACGTAGTTAGCCGGGGCTTTCTTGGAGGGTACCGTCATTTATTCTTCCCCTCCGACAGAGCTTTACAACCCAAGGGTCTTCATCACTCACGCGGCGTTGCTCCGTCAGGCTTTCGCCCATTGCGGAAAATTCCTAACTGCTGCCTCCCGTAGGAGTCTGGGCCGTGTCTCAGTCCCAGTGTGGCTGATCGTCCTCTCAGACCAGCTACCCATAATCGCCTTGGTAGGCCGTTACCCCACCAACAAGCTAATAGGCCGCGAGCCCGTCATTGAGCGGGTTGCCCCTTTACTCACATCGAGAATCCTCGTTGTGACCACATCCGGCATTAATCCTGGTTTCCCAGGGCTATTCCAGACTCAAAGGTAGGTTGCTCACGTGTTACTCACCCGTTCGCCGCTAGAGATGACAGCCGAAGCCATCATCCCGCGCTCAACTTGCATGTTTTATGCACGCCGCCAGCGTTAATCCTGAGCCAGGATCAAACTCTCCGATACAAACGTCGTTACCCGGAAAACCGGGTCGAAGACATTCGATGACGAGGTCCTACGTTGGCCTGCGACAAAGCACAGGCCCTAGACCTTCGCGGAAAGTCGTCTCCACTCTTCAATTGTCAAGGTTCAGCGCGCACGGAACCCACAAGTGATGCCTCAGCACGTCCTGGCAGGCACCAACGTACCAACCAGGCGAATTTGGAACTCTACCGGAACCGAGGGCCCCACGTCAAGTTGACCGGGCGCGGCCCGCCATTGGCGACGTCTGGCCCCCTTACAGCGACCGCCGCCCCTGGAAAGCACGGGCCACGGTGACCTCGTCAGCGTATTGGAGATCCGCCCCTGCAGGCAAGCCGTGGGCCAGTCGCGTCACGGTGAGACCGCGGCCCGCGAGCCGATCGGCCAGGTAGTGGGCGGTGGCCTCACCTTCGACATCGGGGTCGGTGGCGATCACCACCTCGACAACCGTGCCGGCGCCAAGCCGGTTATCGAGCTGGTCGAGGCTGAGCTGGTTGGGTCCGATCCCGTCGATGGGTGAAAGGACCCCTCCCAGAACGTGATAGAGCCCACCGAACTCGCCGCTGCGCTCGATCGCAAGCACGTCCAGCGCCTCTTCGACCACGCACAACTGGGTCGGATCACGGCGAGGATTGGAACAAACGGCGCACAGATCGGCCTCGCTGAGGAAGAGGCACTGCGAGCACGGCCGCACCACACCACGAAGCGCGTAGAGCGCGTCCGCGAGGCGCGTGACGTCATCTGGGGGTGCCGCCATACAGTGGAAGGCCAGCCGCTGTGCGGTTTTGGGCCCAATACCGGGAAGGCGCGCGTATTCAGCACTGAGACGCTCAATCGCAACAGGGATGAGGTTCACGCCTAGAACATGCCGGGCGGCAACCCCGATGGCAATAGCGAGCCCATCTGCTGGTTGGCGATAGCCCGCGACTTGTCCAACGCGTCGTTGCATGCGGCCATCACCATGTCCGCCAGCAGTTCAGCATCGTCTGTGGTGTCGGGCTCGATTTGCACTGCGATGACTTGCTGGTGGCCATTGACGGTCACTCGCACCGCACCTCCACCAGATGTGCCCTCGACCGACTTCTGGCCAAGTTCCTCATTCATCTGCGCCATCTTGGCCTGCATCTGCTGGAGTTGTTTCAACATCTGCTTGTTTTGCACGCTAGTCTCCAATCTGGCCAATTGATGACGACGAGTGTAGCGGCCGCGCGCTCAGGGGCATCCACAGTGCTGTCTACTCACCACCATCGACACTGGCGTCCCGCAGCCGGCTGGATGTGATGCGACTGCCCTTGAACGTGTCCAATGCCACACGTGTGGCCTCTGACTGACCACCAGACGGTTTCCCCGCACGCACAGGTTTGTCGCTACCGCAGAACTGGACGTCGACCGCGTGGGGGCCACCACCGATCTCCCCCACCGCCTCGACCAGAATCGCATGTTTGGCTGGATCGTTCAGACGGTCGAGGTGGAACTTGTACGGTGCGCCGACCACCAGACGCTCTGGCCCCGCTTCAAGCGGACGGCAGTCGCGAAGCACGCCGGCAAGCATGCTGTCCCGGCGATTGAGCGCCTCAACAAGGTGTGCCCACACGGATGTCCAGCCGGAGACGTCAGCGGATGCCGGCGACGTGCCGGAAGTCTGGGGAGGTGCCGGCTTCGGGGTAGCAATCTCCGTCCGAGGCAAGGTTGGCTCCGAAGTGCCGACCACAGCGGTTTCGAGTTCGTGTTCCACTGGTTCAGGCGCCCGCTCTGTGGCAGCAATCTCCTCCGTCGCAGCAACAGCGGGAATACTTGCGGGTGCAGGTACAAACGCCGCCCCGGGTGAAGCGGGCTCAGGCCGAGCACCTGCCGGGGAAGCGGCCACAGTGCCACGCTCGGCGAGAAGTGTTTCAAGGCGTTCAACTCGCGTGGCAAGCGCTTGGATCTCACCGGTTTCGGCCACCGCGCCCGGAACGCCCGACCGCGTAAGCCGGAGCAGACAGTATTCAACCTGGAGGCGCGCATCCACCGGCTGACGCAGGTCGCGCTCGGTCGTACTGAGCCGCTCCAGTGTGGAAACCCACATCTCGGCACTCAGCCTCCCACCCAACTGCTCGCACATCGCCGCATCCTCAGGGCCAAGATCAGCTCCCTCCGGGTAGCCGACCGCACCCAGCGCCGCACCGCGTACCAGCCGGGCCAGTTCACGCACCAGTTGGCGCGCGTCGACTCCAGCATTGAATGCCGCTGCCGCACCGCGCAGCGCACCTGCGGCGTCGCGGGAGGAGATAGCCGTCACAAGGTCGCGGACGGTGGCGGGATCGGCGAGCCCCAGTGCCCGCCGGGCAGCGTCGGTGTCAAGCGGACGCACGCCCGAAGCCAGCGCCTGGTCGAGCAGGGAAATCGCGTCACGGACCGACCCCTGGCCGGCCGTGGCGATCAGGCTGAGCGCACCAGCATCAACCTCCACCGCCTCGCTCGTGGCAATGCGCTGGAGATGGGTGGAGATATCGGCAGTGCCAACACGGCGGAAATCAAATCGCTGAGCCCGAGAGCGGATGGTTTCTGGAATCTGGTGCGGCTCGGTTGTGGCCAGCACGAAAACAACGTGAGAAGGCGGTTCCTCGAGCGTCTTCAGAAAAGCGTTCCACGCCGGTGGCGTCAGCATGTGAGCCTCGTCGATGATGTAAACCTTGCAGCGCAATGAGGCCGGCAGGTAATTCACCTTCTCACGCAGATCGCGGATCTCATCAATGCCACGGTTGCTGGCCGCATCGATTTCCAGCACGTCGACCGCACTGCCGTCCAGGATCTCCGTGCAACTCGCACACTCATTGCATGGCTCGCCATCGTCTGGCTTGAGGCAGTTGATCGCACGCGCCAAAATGCGCGCCGTCGAGGTCTTGCCGGTGCCGCGAATGCCGGTGAACAGATACGCGTGAGCCAGCTTTGCGACGCGCACTTGATTGCGCAACGTCGTTACGATCTGATCCTGACCAATGAGGTCGTCAAAGCGAGGCGAGCGATAGCGGCGGTAAAGGGCGATGCTCACATGCTCCCCTGGTGTGATGGATGGTTCCCGGTAAATACCGGCGTGATTGGAGTATGAGGTAGTCGCGCACCCCTCATCGTTGGCACGCCACCGGCGCTCACCCGACCACCCGGCTCGGGCCAGGTTGGCTGCGGCACCCCCGGAAATCCGCTTACCGCTGCTTCCTTCCGGACCTGACGGGGTTCACGGGACCGAGTTGCGCAGGACCAAGCCGTCAACACCAATATGATCGGAGCAGACCCGGCAACGCACCCCCTCCGAGGGGAATTCAACCCCGCTATAGCGGATTGCGGGTACAAGGGCACCGCTAACGCCCCGTCTAGCGCGACCACGGCACATTGTAGCCGCAGCGCCGGGACGAACACCACGCGGGATTGCCAACCTCGTCGTTCAGGGGCCTTGCCGCCGGTGGAACGGCCATGTCAGCCGCGGTTCCCGGCCGTGCCTCAGCCGCGCGATATTGCCGCCGTGTCTGGCGAAAATGAGCGCTGTAGCCAGCGCGGAGAACGCCAACGGTGCCATCTTGCCGCCGCGCGCAGCCTCGACTGCACACTTCACGGTGGCCGCGACCGCTCCGGTCATGGATCCCGCCGAAACCATTCGGGTGGTCGCCAGAGCACCGCCACCGAAGACCAGTGCCCACGGCACTGATTCGGGAGCCAGCACGATGAGCCCGCCGAAGGCTGTCGCCACCCCCTTGCCGCCGCGAAACCGCGAAAGTGCCGGCCACGAATGGCCCGCCACCGCGGCCAAGCCAGCACCCACCTGGCCGGCGCCGCCGGCACCGAGCGCCCGGGCCACCGCCACCGCCACCGCACCCTTGCCCATGTCGAGTGCAAACGTAGCCACGGCTGCCCCGGGACCGACGGTGCGCAACACATTGGTTGTGCCGGTACTGCCGCTGCCATGCTCGCGGACGTCGACACCATGACTCAAACGTCCCAGCCAGAGCCCAACTGGGACAGACCCCACGCAGTACCCCACAGCGCAGCCTGCAACGTCCGCGACATTCTCCATGCGAGCAGTCTAGGCGCTGATCACAACTGCAGGATTTGACGCCGCCACACCGGCCGCAGGCCGCAGGCTCCATGTCACCGCAGCCGGATCGGCGCCAACCGCAGCCGCCATGGTTGCAGCGCATGCCGGCGCCGCCGCGGCATCGACGAGTGCGATGACGGTACCGCCAAAGCCGGCCCCCACCAAACGCGCACCCCAGCAACCTTCGACGCCGAGTGCGGCCGCCACCACCGCATCGAGTTTTGGTGTGCTCACCTCGTAGTCATCACGCAGCGACACGTGGCTGGCCATCATGAGCCGGCCCAACTCACGAACGTTTCCCTCGCGCAGCGCCATCACCGCCGCAAGCGACCTTTGAGTCTCGCCGGCCAGATGCCGCGCCCGGCGCCTCAGGAGTTGGGGTAGCGCTTGGGTGGCGGCCAGGGCTATCTCCTGCGCCGAGGTGGCGCCAAGCGCTTCGAGCACTGCAGCGGCCTGCTTGCGGCGGGTCCGATAGCCGAACCCTCCGACATCATGCCCCTCGCCGGTAAAACAGGCGACCACGCCGATGTCGGTCCATGGCCAGGCGATCGCACTGACGCTGCCGGATGCGGCGTCTATGACCATGGCGTTCTCCGCCATGGCATACACTATGGTCAACTGATCGAGCGAACCGCAAGGCACACCAACGACATCACGTTCGGCGGCGAGGGCTGCGTCGACAAAGTCGGTGGCGCACACGCGCGTGCCGGTCAGTCGAAGTAACGCCACCAGAGTCGCACAGGTGACGGCGGCCGACGAACTGAGACCCGCCGCCTCCGGCAGCGTCGCGGCCACACCGACATCAACTACCGGAACATCGATGCCGCGACGCCGCAACACCTCGACGGCAGCAAGAATGCGATCGCCGATGTCACCGTTCGGCTCAGTGCCGGTGCGCTCGACATACCGTCCAGCACTGGCAACGCGAAATGTCGCGGTCGCAGCAGCACGAACCGCAACCTCGACCCTCAAATCAAGGGCAAAAGCCACGATTACGCCACCTGCATAGTCGACATGCTCCCCCACCAGGGTGCACCGGCCCGGTGCCCAGCCGGCAGCGATGCCAGTATCAACCCCTCCCCACGCCGCCACAAGTTCACATCGGGCTTGGTTCACACCTCGACCTCCTCACCCAGACCAACCGCCCAGATGGCCGACTCATGGCTGGTATGCGGATCCCGGCGAGACGATTCGGTACACGATGATGACATCACCCTTGCACAACTCGAAGAGCACACGCCAGGTTCCCACCCGCAACCGGTACTCACCGGGACGTCCGGTCAGACTCTTCACGTCACCGGCAGGCAGCCCCTCGATAGCAACCAGGATGCGTTCACGGTCGGGGCGAGACAGGCGGCTCAGAGACTTGGCCGCCGCCGGCCGAAGCTCAATCCGCGGCGGCATTCAGGCCGTCTCGTCCCGAAACTCTGCCAGCGAGATGCCCGGTTGCGGCCGACCTTTCTCGATGGCGGCGATGTCCTCTGCTGTAACCGGCTCATCGTCCGGCGGCGCCGCCTGTAGGACCGCCCACAGCGGGTTGCGCGCACGCTCCAGCACCACGGCCGCCGGCTCAATCGAATCTTCCGGCAACTCGTCCACGAGGCGGTGTAGATCAGCGCGAGTCATGACACTGTCAGAGTACCACCGGTATTTAGCTCGGGCACGGTTCGCCGAGGCCGTCCCGATCGGACGCTCATCTGGGGCCAATCACATCTGCAACGCGTCTCGCGCGCATATTACTAAACACAAGCTGCGCATACAGTAACGCGGCTCTCATACGGCGGGTGTGCGGATGCAATTGAGTTTTTGTGCAGACTCAGCCGACCGCGTAGGTCGCGGTCCGGTACCTGGGCGGCGGGATCGGTCCGGGGGCAGAGTAGTACCGCAGATCGGGGATGTCCGCGATCCAGCACTCGTCCTCGGCTGAGTAGAAGAATACCTCTCGGCCAGATCCACGACTTGAGCGCCCCACTGCGGGATAAACGCTTGCATCCCCATGCCCTATTCCGAGCCGATTCCGTGTGCCGCCGGGGAGGTGGTGCCCTCGGTCATTCGCCGCGACCGGCTCGGTGGCCTGTTGCACTCGTACAAACCAGCCACCGGGTAACCCTGTGCTACGCGCTCCGTGGCGTCCGCTGCTTCGATCCAATAATTGGACCCCACAGGGTCAACGGAGGAACCTTAGCAAGCCCGCACGGACAAAGCAACAAAATTGTGTGGCTGTCCGTACGTATACGCCGAAGGCTCAGAGAACCTTCGCTGCGCTCGACGCCAGGATCATCAACGGCTCGAACAGCACCGTTGCCAGCAAGGGGGCCACGCAACACAACGCCAGAGCAAGACGGCCAGGGCGCGGTAGCGTCTCGGTAGCCTCGACGCTGGGCGCATCATCCTCGGTGTGCGCGAAGAGGGTGCCAAGCAAGCGTAGCGGCGCGAGTGCGAGCAGACCTACCGCAAGTACCAGCAGGGCGACGAGCCATCCGTAGCCGGCGCTCATGGCGCTCTCCCATACCAATAGATGGCCCATGAACAACCCCAACGGCGGCAGCGCACAAAGACTGGCCACCGGGATCACCATGAACGCACCCAGCGAGCGCAGGTGACGGGTCAGGCCGGTATAGGAGTGAATCGAATCGGTGATACCGGCAGCTTCGGCAACCGCGATAACCGAGTAGAGGGAAAGCACAGTGGCGGTCAGCACGCAAAGGTCGAAGAGCAAAGCGGTAGCACCACCAGCCCCATGGCCGTCGATGCCCGGGCCCACCGCCACAATTCCGACAAGCACCACGGCCACCTGGCCGCTAGTCGTGTAGGCGATGAGCCGGCGTACCGACGTCTGGCGCGACGCCATGAGTGCCGAATATGCCGCGGTGAGAACCAAGAGAACCCCGACGGTCCCCTTCCACCACCAGACATCGCCGTTCCACGCCAGCGCCGCGATGCGCAGCGAGCAAATGATCACGGGCGGAACCGTGAGCGCCCAGATCGCACCCGCAACGCCCGCAGGGACGGCCTCGGCCACGTCGACGAACCACCGTTGCAGCGGGAGGATGCCCGCAAGACCAAACAGCCCCAGGAGAGTGAGCGTCACTCCGATACTGCCGAGCAGACGGGCGTGAGAGAAAACTCCGCCGAGCGCATAGAGATCGCTACCGCCCGTCACTCCATATATGAGCGCCAATCCGTAGGCCAGCACACCCACCGCAACGCCGAGGATCACCGTGTTGCCCAGAGCCGCTTCGGCACTGCGCCGCTCCGTCTTGGCCAGCGAACAGAGAACCACGACACCGACACCCAGAGCCACAGCGGCCACAAGCAGCGTTGCCATCTCATGTTCGGACACGAGCACGTAGCCGGCCGCCGCCATCACGAGTACCACCCCGTGAAAGGCTCCCGAACGCATCGGATGCCAGGTCACGAACGGTTGACTGACGAGCGCGACTATCACCACAACAGCGCAAAGGAGGATTCCCGCGAAAAGCGAGAGCCTGTCGACCACCAACGAGCCTGATGCCAAGTTGTGAGTACTCGGGGTGTTGACGAATATTCCCGATGCGTTGAAGCGCGTCCGGTACGCCTCGAAGAAGAGCGTCGCGGCAGCGCCAAGACCGCCCAAAACCGCCATCCAACGGTAGAAGCGGGCGTCGCTATGTCGCCGTAGCGCCGCGTGAATGCCAATCAGCACCGCCGTGCCAACGAGCAACAGCACTGGCGCCATTCCGGCCAGAATCTCCGTACGCAAGGGATGGGACATGCTCACGCGCCTCCCAACCGCGAACTGATGATTGCCTGAACACCGTTGCTGATGACACTCATCATCCGCCCCGGCATGACGCCGTAGAGGACGATGAGCACTACCAGAGGTGACATGGCGGCGTATTCCCAGCCGCCGGCATCTTTCACCCGCGTAAAGACGTCACGCGGCGTGCCGAAGAAGATGCGCTGGGCCGTCCACAGCATCGCCGTGCCCGTGACCAGCAGCGCCGACATGACCACCACCGTCGCCAAACGGTGCTGCGGGAAGCTGCCGGTAAAGAGGATGAAGTCGGCGGTGAACCCGGCGAGGAGCGGCACCCCGGTGACGGCAAGGGAGGTCAAGATCCACAGACCGGCGATATGCGGCATCTGCAGCGCCAGTCCCCCCAAGCGGTGGATGCTGCGCTGCCGGGTTCGTTCTTCGATGCTGCCCGACAGCAGGACCAACAGCCCCGACGTCAACCCGCCGACAGCGAGAATCAACACTGACCCCATCACAGAGAGATTGTTGACGCCGGCAACGCCGAGCAGCATGGTGCCGGTTTGCGCCAGCGCCACGTAGCCCACCATGCGACGCAGATCGCTCTCTACGACGGCACCCAGCGCGCCCCAAAGCGTAGTCACAACCGCCAGTGCAACTATCGCCGTCGAGTACTTTGTGGCCACGGCCGGGAACGCCACCAGCGCGATGCGGAGGATGGCATAGCCACCAAGCCGGGACACGATGCCGGTGAGCAGTGCCGCAACGCCAGAATCGGCATCCCCCACCGCCTCGATGAGCCAGCGGTGGAAGGGGAAACCGCCACTCATGATCAGGAAGGCGGCAAACATGAGGCAGAACCCGGCGATCGAAGCCGGCCCGGCCAGGTTATGGCCACTGGCCGCCGCCATATCGAATGACGGCGAATTTGGCGCGCCGCCGGCCGGCACACCGGGTACGGCCTGTGTCACCGCCAACAGCGTACCCACGGTGAAGAGCGCGAAGGCTCCAATCCCGAATACGGCATAGCGAACGGCCGCATGCTCACGGCGTGCATCATGCAACGCCTTGCCGGCCGGCTCGCGAATAAGCAGGAACAGCGGCACGATCTGCATGCCCATGAAGATCAACATCAGCATGTAGTCGCGCGCGCACAGCGCCCCGTTGACACCCGTCTCGAGAATGAGCAGGAGCATCACGTGTTCACGAATGCGCTCATCGCGTTTCCACGCCAGCAGCAGCACGGCAACGAAGAGCAGACAGCTCACCATCAGCAAGGGCAGGGACATACCGTCGATGTCGAGGTGGTAGTTGCTGACAAATGGAAAGCTTTGCAACCAGCGGTGACTCTCCGCCAAACCGTTGTCTCCGGATGCGCCCGTGCCGGGAAAGCCGCCGCCGGGATCCGGCACCATCATCTGGCCGGCGGTGATGAAGAATGCGATAAGCAGTGCCAGACCACTCGCTCCGAGTGCCGTGGTACGGATGCGGTCCCGGTCCTCCTTGTTCCTTTCGGGCATGAAGAGAATCACGAGGGCACCGAGCAGTGCCGCCCACACCATGATGCTGAGAACGATTGTGGGGAGGTTCAGCGTTGCCGCCGCCGCTGGGGCTTGGGTTGCGGTTGACGGCGGCGATGTGCCGCCAAGCTGCTGCTGGACACCGCTGGGGAGCGGCGGCACCGACGCCGCCAAGACACCGATCTGCGAGTAGACATGCGCCGCCAGCATCGCCATTCCGTGAAACATCGCGCTCATGCTCCAAGCCTCGGGAAATGACCGGTGGCGTAGAGGCAGGTGGCAACCGCGATGAGTGCGCCGACCGCAACCCCACTGGCGATGTATGCGGGCAGGCGGCGAGTCCGCGCTTGCCCGGCGGCATCCTCCAGCAGTTGGTAGCCCTCACCCACCCCGCCGAAGAAACGGTCGGTGAGTTCGACGTCACTGCGAACGGCCAGATCGCCCAGGCGCTGTCCGCACCATGCGGCTGCCGCCGGCAGCCCCGTTTGGGCATAAGCGCCTTGGGCCAGCCAGCGCACTGCCAAAGGACCAGCCTCCAGCGCAGGACGGTGTCGCGGTATGGCCGCTCCAAGAGCCAGTCCAACGAGTCCCCCGAGCAAAGCCAGCGCCACGGCCCAACCGACGACCGGCAATTCCTGGCGATGGTCCCCGAAGAACACGAAATGGCTGAAAGTGACGGACACAGCAGGAAAACCCATCGCCACGATGCCAAAACCGACCACCACGGCAGCGGCGGCACTGCGCCACATGGCTCCCGCCACCTCGGCAATGCGTTCGACCTGGATGCCACGGCGTTTGCGCAGTTCTCCCGTGCAGACGCGCAGCCACAAGCGCGCGGCGGCAGCGCTCAGCAATGTCGTGGCCAGCACCACCAGCACCACCGTTATGACCTCGACGAAACGTGTCACGGCTCCGCCATTGGGAAGGCTGTTGCGCAGCAGTGCGGAGATGACCGTGTAACTCATCAGGTTCAACCCGGCGGTCGCAGCCACCCAGGCCCCCATGACAAGGCTGCTCTTGCGCATTTTGTGCCAGGCCCCGCCCATCTCGTAAATGTCCCGCGTCCGGTAGGCGCGCACCATGTTGGCGGCGGCCAGGAAGAGGGCTACCGTGAACGCAGAGTAGGTTGCCATCATCTGCAGCGAATTGCTGAAGCCGCCAACTCCCAGGCAGGCCGTAACGAGACCCAACTGAGCGACGGCGAGGGTCAGGACGAGCCGCGCCATGTCTGTCTGTACGAGCGCCATCGCCGCCGCCACCAATGCGGTCAGCGCGCCGGCAACCGCGATCACGCCAAGCAAGTGCGGGACGGCCAGCATCAGGGGATAGACCCGCGCCAGCAGAAGCCCACCGGATAGCGGCAATAGCGCCGCAGCCAGCAACATTGCCGGCAGCGGAGCATCCTCGGAATCGAGCAGCCAGATGTGAAACGGAAGCTGAGCCAGTCGAATGAGAGCGGCAATGGCGCAGAGGACACCGATGATGGCCAGCGTCCGCATGCCCACCCCGGCAATCTGCCCATTGACTGCCAGACCCACCTCGTGGGACAGGGTCGTGAAAGCCAGGGGATCGGTGACGGTCTGTCCCGATGGCGGCGGCTGCTGCAAGGCATTGCTGCCGAATTTGACAAAAACCAGCACGCAACTGAGCAGCAGCGCCAGATCGCCGATCCGGTTGACGATGAAGCTACGCCTGGCGGCCACCACGTGCGCCTTCTGCTGCCACCAGTGCGTCATCAGCATCCAGGAGAGCGCTCCGCTGACACCCCACATGAGGAGCATCTGGAAGAGGCTGGCACTGACCGCCAGCGCCAGCAGGCTGGCTATGAGGCTGGAAGTCAACCAGAAGATCCGGCGATACTCGGGGTCTCCCCGAGACGACAGCATCGAGTGCCACTGGGTGAGCCCACCCACCACCGCGATCAGCGGCATGAAGACGAGACTGAGCGAGTCGACATGGACGCCGATTTGCGGTTGGAAGCGTTCCAGGCCCGGGTTGGCGATCGCCGGTGTAGCTCCACCACTGGGATCGAACGCCCAGAACGCGTAGACGTTGTCGAGAACCCCATCGTGGGGATGACCAAACCGCCAACCCAAGAGGAACACGCCGACACCAGCACTGAGCAGCGTGAAAAATAGGCAGATCTGCGCTGCACGGCGGTAGGTTTCGGCCAAAAACGACGATAACGCACCCAGTAAGGGCAGGAGCATGACGGCGATGGCGAGGTTGTAGATTGCCATCGTCCTAGCCCTCCAAGTGCTCGACAGAGTCGAGATCCAGACTGTGGCTGCGCCTCAGAAGCAGGATGAGGACCGAAACGCCAATGCCCAATTCAGCGGTGAATGCGGCGAGCATCACCAGGCCGACGGCAACTCCGGTGTTCGCACCCGGCGGCGAAGCCTGGGTCTGTGAGAAACCCGCAACCGCGATCACCGGGGCGGCGAACATGACCATCAGTGCCATGAGCTGCATCAGCGCCTGGCGGCGTGTCATGACCCCGCCAAGACCGATGCAGAACACAAGGGCGCTTACGACAGCAAAGTGTCCCGGTCCTACGGTCATCGCCCACCTCCAGCGCGCTTGCGTCGAGCGGCCTCACGATCAGCCCGCTGCCGTGCAATGCGCTCTTGCTTGCGGCGACGTGCCTCGATATTCGCCGTATGCAGGCGCTCGTCCTCCGACACCGCGGCGGTGAGAATGCTCCCCACCAAAGCAAGAGCCAAAAGACCCGCAGCCAGCAGCGCTTCGATGGGCTCACGGTAATGGAGGACCGTCAACAGCGAACCACCGCCATGCCCACGCTGAGCCCAGTCGCCACTGTGAGACAGCAGCAGGCCGACCAGCAGCACCCCGCAAGCAAGAGCAATCCCCAGCCCTACCGGCCAAACTCGGATGAAACCGGCAACCCGGTTGTCGATGAGCCCGCTCGTGTAGCTGCGAACCCGCCACCAGATAAAGGCGCCAAAGGCCGCCGGCAGGAGTAACTGGGCCAGAGCCAAGAGGGAGGCCCCACTCACGCCAAGCATCAGGGCGACGGCAACCAGAAAGGCGAGCCCCGCCGCCAGCGCATGGCGGGGGGAGGGCAGCACCATGCAAGCGAGCCCAGACGCCACGACGAGCAAAGCGGCCGCGTAGAAGCCGATGGCGTTCACCGTCATCGGATCACCGTCCCGACGGTGAACGGCGATGAGTGCGGCAGCACTAGCGCGAGGCTAAAGCGGGACATCGGGCGGCATTGTAGTCGGGTATGCCATGTCTAGTGGTCCCCGGGTCAGACCGTGTCGGCATCCTCGAAGCGTTCCGGCAGTGCCGCGGAACCATCATCGGCACCCCGAACCGGCTCGAAGATGAGGACGCCGCAGATGCCGATCACCGCGATGAACAGGCCGGCGAGGGCCACGGTTGACACTGCCAGTCCAAGAGCAGGAAGAGTGAGACTGGCAGCCCACACACCCGGATGGTCCGGGGACGCGGCCGGGCAGAAGGCCCACATGGCGGGATCCTGGGTCGGCCCGTAGGCCCGCTGACCGACCACACCCGCAACGAAGACCACCGCCCCCACGGCGGTGATGAGGTGGATCCAGTTGTGGTTGTGGCACGCCAGGTAAACGCTAAAGCTGGCAACCCCGCAGCCCACCAGGACGGCGGCAATTCCGACGACCACCTGCTGCGCCTGTGGATTGCACTGCATATCAGACCGCCCATTAGTGCCGGCAAGGTTTGCGAGTATATCGGCAGACGTAGCTTGAACCCGTGATCCCAATACACACGCACCCCGGGTAATTACTCAAAGCATTGAGTAAAATTACACTCCTGCGCGTGCCCCACTGGTCCTTCACCGAGATGAAGCAAGCCTTCGGTTGGGATCTCGACACCTTCCTATATCACGGCGGCTATCCAGGTGCCGCGCCACTGGTGGCAGAACGGCACCGCTGGTCTCGGTACATCCTCGACTCGCTCGTGGAAACGACACTGTCACGTGACGTCCTCCTCCTCACACGCATCGACAAACCGGCACTGCTACGCCAGTTCTTCCACTTGGCCTGTGACTACTCTGCCCAGATCGTTTCTTGCCAAAGAATGGTCGGCCAATTGCAGGACGCCGGCAATACCACCACCCTGGCCCACTACCTCGACGTGCTGTCACATGCCGGGTTGGTAACGGGGCTCCAGAAGTATTCCGGCGCCCGCTTACGCCAGCGAGGCTCTAGTCCGAAGCTTCTAGTGCTCGACAATGCCCTCATGACCGCACTGCTGACCACCGATCTGGCTCGATCTCGCGAGCAGCCAGAGATCTGGGGCAGCATCGTTGAGAGCGCGATTGGCGCTCACCTCCCAATCGTCCAATCGCTCTGGACACGTCGACCGCGCCTGTGGATCAGACCGCCCAGTCGATGATGCCGCCGCCGAGAACCTCGTCCCCACCGTCGGCGTCGTAGAGCACCGCAGCCTGGCCCGGAGCCACCTGGCTCACGAGAGGATCGAAGCCGAGTTCGACCCGGTCGGCACCGGCGACAACGAGTGTCGCGGGCGCTGGCTTACCATGCGCACGCAGTTGCACGCGCACCGCTGAGCCACACGGTGGCGCCGACCCCGATATCCATGACCACTGGCCGGCGCCCAGAGAGGAACGGCCGAGCGCGCTGCGGGGACCCACTACAACGCGGTTGGTTTTGGGTTCCATCGAGACCACGTAGAAAGGTTCCGCATCCGGGCGGTGCGACTTCAGGTTGAGCCGGCTGCGCTGCCCCACGGTGTGGAAGGGCAGCCCGCCATGACGGCCCACAACGGAACCTGCTCTGTCGACGATATCACCCGGTTCAAAGCGCCCTGCCAGACGGCGCCGCAGTTCAACTTCGAGCGGTCCGTTGACAAAACACAACTCCTGCGAATCCGGTTTGCCGGCCGTGACCAGTCCGAGCTTCCTCGCCTCGTCACGGACCGCAGTCTTGTCTCGCATCGAGCCCAGCGGAAATACCGCCGCCGCAAGCTGGCGCTGATCCAGACGGTGGAGCGTGTAGGACTGGTCCTTGAGAGCGTCCACCGAGCGATGCAGCGTGAACCGATCACCGCGACGACCGAGCCGCGCATAATGGCCCGTGGCGACATGCGTTGCGCCAATGGCACGCACCTGTTCGAGCAACACTCCGAACTTGATGCGCTCGTTGCAGCGCAAGCACGGGTTGGGCGTGCGCCCCGCCACGTACTCCGCCTCGAAACCGGCGACGACATGCTCCCGGAAAGCCGTCTCGAGATTCCAGGCGTAATGGCGGATGCCAAGCTGGCCGGCAACGCGCCGGGCATCGCCCACGGCATCAAGAGAACAGCAGCCGCGCTCGCGGTCATGCTCCGGGTCGCGCGGCAACATCGCCAGGGTTATGCCCACAACGTCGAAGCCCCGCGACACGCACCTTGCCGCGGCAAGACTGGAATCGACCCCTCCCGACATGGCGACGGCAATGCGCGCATCGCGCGAAATCAGGTCGAGCGGATCGGGCGGAATGTCAGCCTGATCGGGCGCCCAATGTCCCTGCATCTCGCCCATTATCAAGCCATGCCCGAAAAGCACGACCCCAAGCACCGGTTGCGGAGCTTCCTGTGCCCGGTCGCCGTCGCGGCCGTCTGCCTGGGGTTGGCGGTCGGACTGCCCTCCACTCAAGCCTCACACGACGCCTACCCAACGCCACCGTCGGTGCAACAGCAAATGACGGCACCCGTGCCGCAAGCACAGCGCGACCTGGACGGCCATTTCGAAGCGACCGGCGCCAAGGGCAACATCGGCGACCGCGATGCAGTCACATTCGAGGGCCGTCAGATGGGCGTTTTCGAAGCCCAGATGCAACGCGACGACTTCGGCACCTGGCACCTCTACAGCTATGACTACTCCGCCGGAACGACCGTGGAAATACCGCTCGCGACCAAAGCCGGGCAGGTATCGGCGGGAAACCCCACCGTGACCGCGCTGCGCCTGCCCGATGGACGTCAGGGGCTGGTGGCCACCGACTACGTCTTCAGCAAGCAGGCCAATGCCGGTGGCGAGTTGATCTACGTACGCGCGCTGAGCTAGTCGCAACCGCGGCGCGATGGCATCAGGGCGCCGGCGCCAGCGCTACCACCAATGAGTCGCGTTTGGCACGCGAAGTCGCGCCAGCGGCCAGATCGTCGAACACCATTTGCGACCACCCTTCCATGCTGAGGTAATAGGCGCGCATGGACTCCAGCGTGAGGTTCTCCCCCTCCAGCTTGTGAGTTTCCCGTATGCCGGCATGGCCGGATTCCGGTTCGACGACGAACACCAAGCCGAGATGGACGCGCGATACCGGGTCGGAGTCGTCGTTCAGTACCGCCACCAGCCGGGCTGTGGCCGGCGCCGGGCAGGTCACCTCCTCCGCCCACTCGCGAGCCAGGCCTCCCTCCACGGGATCGGCACCGCAGCCGTCGCCCGGGTTGATGTGACCGCCAATGCCGATTGAATAGAGGTGGTGTAACCGCTTCTCCGTCGAACGTCGCAGACGTCGGGTCAGGAGATAAGTGTCGTCATCGCGGTTGTGAACCACGCAGTAGGGAATGATCTGCTGCTGTTCGGGATCGTCCTCGACCAGCTTGCGCGACCGATACTCCGACGCCACACGGATGGTGCGCAACACGCGTTCGAGAGAGGTGTGAACGAGACCATGCCAGGCCCCGTCGGGAAAGATCGCAACTCGCGGCACACAAAGCACATCCTCGCCGGCGCGGTCGCTTCGGCGCACCGTCATGAATGCGGGCTATCCCACCGGCACACCCAGCGCTCGTCTCTTGGCATTGGAAGATTGTACCTGCGCATAATTCACCAGCACATTCCGCATATCGCCACGTTCCAGGCCCAGCCACGCAACCACCTGTGGCTCACCGGGGAGAATCCATGATGAACCGATGGAAAGCACGCGTTCGCTTGCTGGGGATGGCATCCCTGTCAATCTTCTGTGCTGCGTTCCTGCTGACGATGGGACCCGCTGACGCCAAGGCCACCCAGATCACCACCCCCGGAGCACCGGAATGCAATGGCTCCCTCAACGGCGTGGGGATCACATCGGTCGGTTCCAGCAGCCCCGGTGACGCCATCTCGATCCCCGAGCACAGCGACATCAACGTCAAGATGCACTCAAGTTCCCCTGACGGCTGGCTGCGTGTCCAACTCGCAGTCCTCGGCTTCCGCTACACCGTCGTCAACCAGACTGCCAAAGGCACCGACCTGAATAGCAGCGTCCCCGTCGACAAGTACGCCAAGTACGGAGTGGGCCTCTACCAAGTTGTGGCACGCGTCACCGCCCAGAACGATCCAAGTGCGCCCGCATGCCAAGGAATCATGCTGGTCAAGATCGCGGGCAACCCTATGTCCACTCCCGCCGGCGAGACAGCCGCTGCGGGCGTGGCAATCGGCCTCATCAGCCTGGCGGCTGCAGGTGCGGGCGCTCTTGCCGAGGGTGGTAGCTCAAAAGGCCTGCGAAAACTTGGATTCTGCTTCTTCATGACACTGCCCGCCATCCTGTTGACCGGCGGGGCGATGGCAGGAGTTGGCTCGCCACCACCCGCCCCTCCAGTGGGGCCCCAACAGCGGGTCAAGTGGCGGCCGCGCTTCTCATTCCTGGGCATAGTCGGCGGCATGCTCGCCGGAATGTCTGGATTGATACTGCTCCAGCAGTACAGCATCCTCTACCCCACCCGGACTGTCGGAGGCGTGGTCCTCATCGGTGGCCTGGTGTTCGGCGTCGCACTGCCTTCACTGCTACGCATATTCGCAGTGCGACGCATAAACCGGCGCCAAGACAGCTAAGTCAACATGGAAGGACCGCCACACCGCGCAGCGTCGTAGGTTGCGCGGGAGGACGAAGCACGTCCCGCACAGAGCTACATACGTGGAGGGCGGTCCCATGAGTGAGATTACGAGGTACGGCGGC
>JACWAJ010000020.1 GCA_014874355.1 bacterium
CGGCGTCGGCTTCTCCGGTTCTCCCACGAGTACTGCAAGTACGCGTGGTGCGATCCTCGTGCGCCTCCTTGACCTCGGCGGCCGGTGCGGCACATCAGCGTCGCGTTACTGAGACAGGCTGCTAGTGGCCGAGGCCGGCGAAGGCGGCGACGAACAGCCACGCGGCCACCGTCCCCATGGCCACCCAGGCCGCGGTCCAACCGCGGCCTCCAAAGCGACGATGGTGGCGCTGCCGGAGGTATGCCTCTCGGATAGGGAGGGAATCCTGTCCGCTGGGCGGGATCATGATCGTGCTCCTCTCGTCTGGCCGGCGAATCTATGGCTGTTTAACGTGTCTGTAGCAGGAAGGTTACGCGAGGATGGACTATCTGTGTGGGTTGACGGGCCGGCGGAGTTTCGTCGTCCAACTTGGGGCCACCCTATCCGGGTAGGTGGGGCGATGGCAAGTCAGGGGGGACTCCAAGGCTATACTCCCGAATAGACCATGCTGCGGATGGTCATTAGGGCTGGTTATGGCCCGGAGGCAGATGTGGGCGACCAGGTCATCGACGTCCTGCTAATTGAAGACGACCCTGCTGCGCTCGAGATGTACAAGATGAAGCTCGAGATGGACGGCTACCGGGTCAGTGTGGCCATGGATGGCGAGGAGGGTCTCGTACGAGCCCATGAACTCCTCCCAGACATCATCTTCCTCGACGTTCGTCTGCCCAAGAAGGACGGTTTGGAAGTGCTTCGTGAACTTCGTCTAAGCGATGCCACCAAACATATTCCCGCCATCATCCTCAGCAACTATGGGGAGAAGGAGTTGATCGAGCGCGGTCTGACCTTGGGGGCGATGGAGTTCCTGATCAAGGCCCAGACCACGCCGGCCTCACTGTCTGAAGGGATCAACGAGTGGCTGAAGGAGTAGGTGCGGTACAGGTATCGATTCCCGGATCGCCCGGTCTCGACAAGCCGATCTACACGATCAGTGTGGCATCGGAGATTCTGGCCACACACCCTCGGACGCTCATGATGTATGAGAACCTAGGGCTCATCGTGCCGCAGCGAACGGGCACGAATCGTAGGCGTTATTCGCAGCGTGACATCCACAAGCTACAGACCATCCAAAATCTCACGCGTCAGCACGGCGTCAACCTCAAAGGCGTCAGTTACATCTTGACGCTGCTCAAGCTGCTCCACGCCAACGGGATCGCACCGCCCAAGTCACTGAGAGACATTGACGTGTCGCTCATAGAGAACTGAAATGACCACTGCACCGGAATCGGAGAGCATTGTTGGGCTGGGCAGGGAGATTGCGGACGATGCCGTCCGGCTGGTTCGTGCCGAGGTCGATCTCGCCAAAGCGCGTCTCAAGGAGACGGCAGTCGCGTTGGCGGTTGGGGCCGGCCTTATCGTCGTGGCGTTGCTGGCGCTGTTCGGCTATGTCCTGTTTGCCCTGGGGACTGTCAATGAAGGGAGTTCGCTTGCCGACAACTGGCCGTTCTTTGCCGCAATAGGCGCGGCGATCCTTGGTGGCGTCTTCATCGGTGCGGCGCTTAGATGGGGCCGGCTGGCAGTGGTTGCTTGGGTGTTGGGTGTGATTGGTCTGCTGTCCTTCGTGGGACTCACCCTGTATTTCTTCGTTGGCATTCTGGCTGCCGAATCACCGCGTCAGGGATGGGCGATTTCCGCTGTCGTCATGTTCTCCCTCATGATCGTGTTTGGCAGCACTGGTAGTCTGCTGCTCATACGCGCCAAGAACCGTGGTTTTGGCGCAGTCGAAGCAATCAAGGAGGACGCCGAGTGGGTCAAGCACTTGTCCAAGCGCAACAAGAGCGAGAGCTGACCAAACGGCAGCTTGCCGGCAACCTGGCCCGGCTCGAGACTCGAGTGCGCGCCGAGTTGGATTGGCGTGCCCGGTTGCGTCACGACGGCGCACGCTATGCGGTCATTGGCGCTGCTGCCGTCGCGACGCTGCTGGCATTGGTCGCGCTACGGGCCAAGCTGCGCCGGGGTGAAGACGTGCCGCCGGCTCTTGCGATTGCCTCGTTGAACGACGTCGCCGCCGAGATCGAGGCATTGCGCAAGGAACTCAGGCAGGGAAGCCGTCGCAACTCCGCCGGTCCGTTGTGGCAGAAGGTGGTTCTTCGCGCGGTCACTGCGGCGGGGGCTGCTGCCGGAACCATGGCGGCACGCTCGCTTACAGACCGATTGAACCATTCCAGTGGCGACGAACCGGAACCCTTCGCATAGTTTCACCGTTAGACCTGTGATATGAGCCCGCAGAGGCACGAGCAAGTCGCGCGGCGGCGCCGTGCCGGCTTGGCCAACCACCGACAAGCCGATGAGCGCGCCCCCAGGGTGAGGTCGCGCCGGTGGCGTGTCGCTGCGGTGTTCGTGACATTGGGCGCACTTGCCTGTGGGGTGCTGGGTGGTCTTGTCGCTTACGCTGCACTGACGCTGCCCGACATCACCGCCATAGGCAAGACAACCGGGACCATCAAGATCCTCGACGTTCACAACCAGCTCATCGCCGAGGTGGGCCTGAACGCGCAAACCCGTACGACCGTGACGCTCGACAAGGTGTCGCCATACATGCAGGACGCGATCCTTGCCGCCGAGGACCGCAACTTCTACAACGAGGGCGCATTGGATGTGCCCCGGATCGGCAAGGCTCTGCTTGTCGACGTCGTGCTGCGGCGGCCGTTGGAGGGTGCCAGCACGATCACGCAGCAGCTGGCCAAGCAGGCGTTCTTCGGGGAGCAGGCGGAGAAGTCCGCGTTGCGCAAGCTCCGTGAGGCGCTTCTTGCCAAGGAAATCGACGACACCGAGACCAAGGCGCAGATTCTGGAGAAGTACCTCAACATCACCTACTTTGGCGAGAACGCGTACGGAATCGAAAACGCTTCCACGCGCTACTTCGGCAAACATGCCTCCGACCTGACCATTGCCGAATCGGCGCTGCTGGCGGGTCTGGTTCAGGCGCCATCTGCCTACGATCCCTACAAAAACCCGGACGCCGCGTTCGATCGCATGCATTACGTTCTCGGGGGCCTTGTGGCCATGGGGAAACTCACCCAGGCAAAGGCGGATGCCGTCGATCCTGAGGCCTCGAACGCGACTGTGGCCAAGGCCAACCGGGTGGCCCTGCAGACCGATCTGAGCCATGGCCAGACAAACCTTTCGGGTATCGCACCGCATTTCGCCCAGTACGTTCAGGACCAACTGCGCGATGAATTTGCCGACAATCCGAGTGAACTCCAGGGCAACCTCACCGTCTACACGACCCTCGATCTAACCATCCAAGCCAAGGCGACGGCGGCCGTGCAGGCGGGCGTTCTCAAGCTGCAGCGCTATGGGGCCAACAATGCGGCGCTACTCATGCTCGACGCCAGCACCGGGGGGATCCTCGCCATGGTCGGGTCGGCGGACTTCACCAATGACGCCATCGCCGGACAGTTCAATGTCACCACCGCTCAGCGCCGTCCCGGATCGTCGTTCAAGCCATATGTGTATGAGACCGGTTTTATCAACGGCACGCTGAAGCCCAGCTCCATCCTCGACGACACGGCACAGGAATCGCGGAACCTTGGTGGGGTCCAGGACTTCGACAACTCCTACATGGGGCGGATAACCGCAGCCACGTCCCTGCTCAACTCGCGCAACATCTCAACCGAGCAGGCGATGGAGATTGCCGGCGTCAGCAATGTCCTCAACTTCGCCCAAACGCTTGGCATCAGCAGTCCACTGGCGGCCAATGCCAGCACGGCGATCGGGACATCGGCCATCAAGATGACCGATCACGCGAGCGCTTACGCGGCCTTTGCCAATGGCGGGCATAAGGTTGCCGCCCATGGCATCTTGAAGGTGGTCGACGCCAACGGTACCGAGTTCCCCGCTCGCGTGAATCCCGCGGCCTTGGGCACGGTAATGACGCCCCAGCAGGCATGGACCATGACCAACATCCTGCGTGGCTACGCAAAGCACTGGAACCTCCCCTTCAAGTACGACACCGCTGGAAAGTCGGGCACGACGGACAATTTCGTCGACGCCTGGTACATGGTCTACACGCCGGACTGGGTGGTGGCGACCTGGGCGGGTCACACATCGGGCACGGACCCGGCAGAGCAGCCGATGGACGGGCTCTATGGCACGACCGAGGCGACCTACATAGCGGCTCCGTTCGTCAACTCACTATCTCCGCCTACAAGGTTCACCCCGGTGACGCCTACGCCCCAAGACTGCAGTGCCGGGGGCAACGAATTGCCAGATGGCTGCCCCACACCCACGCCCTCCCCGACACCGGTAGCCACACCCGCCCCAACGCCCATACCCACACCCATCCCGACGGCGCCACCAACCGCGTGTCCGTCGCCAGCGCCGGTGATATCACCGGGACCGACGCCTACAGCGCCACCGACGCCCTGCCCTTAAGAACGTGTTTTGAGATCCGGCCCGGCATCTCATCCACTCCGGCTCGCCGATCCCGGCGTCAGCCCCTGCGCTTCCCGGCTCATGCACCTACAGGTGCTCTTCGCCTGCGATGCTCAGGGCTTCCTTGATCTCGGCGGCCTGAGCGGCGGTCTGCTCGTGCCGGATCTCAAAACACGTTCTAGGCTTTCGGTTTGACGAGTTCGCGGAGGCTGGAGTCGAAACCCGCCAGGAACGAGTGGAGATCGAGAATCTCGTCGGCGCTGATGGGGTCGCTCACGGTGGGCATCCCCTCGTCGATCACCGGCTGGGTGAACTCGTTCTCAGAGTCGCTGAAATCTCCCTCGGTCTGGAATACGATCTGCAGGAGGCTTTCGTCCTGACATGCAGCACAGGTGACGCGCACCAACGCACGATTGCTCTGCTGTGCCAGCACCTTGATCCCGCAACCGGCCATGCTCTCGCCGCATGCAGCACAGCGATAACGCCGTGCCTGGGATCTCAGCAATTCGAGAAGGTCCATGCATTCAGTATAGACGCGAGTGCTAGCACCCTAAACCGTTGCAATCAATGTGTTGCTTTACCTCTAGGAGCGTGGGTCAAGCATGCCGCCGGTACGGTTCCTCTGCTATCCCGGCTAGACTCCAACGCGCCGCTGGGGAGTGGCCAAGTGGTAAGGCATCTGATTCTGGATCAGACAATCGGAGGTTCGAATCCTCCCTCCCCAGCCACAGCGCCGTATTCGAACTTATCCACAGAGAAGTAGCGGTCGAAAGGCTCACGAAACTCCAGTGTGACCGACCCCAATGGTGCACCGCAGTCGACGCTGCCACCCGCAGGAGTATTGATAGTGCCCTCTGTGTCAATAATCCTTGAGACACCTCCTCTCCTTCTATTAGCGAGCATGAGGGCGTACCAAGGAGCACACGATGACAACGGAGTGAACCGCCCCGGGTTTGATGGAGACTCTTTTCTTCTTTCCTATGTGTGCGCAGTATAGCAGATGTGTATAGGGCTTTCAGGTACCTCCCGGCGGACTCGATGACAATGCCGGCAGTAACATGTCGGCGTCAGGCGTCACG
>JACWAJ010000021.1 GCA_014874355.1 bacterium
ACCTCGTATTCCCTCAGCCAAAATCTGACTTTCGGTCCAACGTTCCCTCAACAAGGAATCTGACCGAGGGGGCTACTCCTCGGGAGATTTCTGAGGGTGAGGAGATGCGAATTGGCGATCGGTACGATTTGGCTCGGGAGCTTCACTCCCAGTATGCGGAGGCAGAGCGGTCAGAGCAGACGGTCATCCTCGATGCCTTCTGCAAAGCCACGGGGTACAACCGGAAATACGCATCCAGCATGCTGCTGGGCCGGCGGCCACGAGTGACCGCCGGCCGGCACCTTCTTGACCCAGGCGTGAAAATCGTCAGATTTTCATCGCCCTGCTAAGCCTCACCCCAATACCGCTGCCAAGGGAAGATTTCTAAACGAGGGAACGATTCACCCTGGGTCAGATTCCTTGGTGATTGACTACGGTGATCGGAAAGTAAGAGGATGCAACCCGTGGCGGCATTTACGCTACCTGGAGCGTGGGCGGAGCAGGACTCGAACCTGCGACATCCTCGGTGTAAGCGAGGCACTCTGACCAACTGAGTTACCCGCCCAGGAATCCCTCACTCTACCCGGATCGGCCGGTCGAGAGCTGGATCAAAGCTTAAGTCTGCGGTTCCATGTGGCGAACACCGGAATCGGCGCTGCCGACGATCACAAGATCGGCCATTCCCAAGAACAGGCCATGCCCCACCAGGCCCGCAATTTGGTCGAGCTGAGCGGCAAGGCCCTCCGCGTCGGGGATCGCGCCAATCCCGACGTCGGCGAGCCGGTTGCCGTTGTCGCTTTGCCGCACGTCACCCCCGACACCCTGGCGACGCCAGGCCGCCGGCGCTCCGCAGACCCCGGCCACCGTCGCCAGGGTGCGCTCAGCGCCGAACTCGAGAATCTCCAGGGGCAGCGGACCCCGGAGTTCCTTGACAACCTTGGTTTCGTCGACCACGACGACGAAACGGCGTGCGGCGGCGGCAACGATCCGCTCACGAACGTGAGCGCCGCCACCACCCTTGATGAGCCTCAGTTGCGTGTCGACGGCGTCGGCTCCATCGACCGCCAGGTCAAGACCGTCAACGCCCAACTCCCCCGTGAGGATGCCAAGGCTGGCCGCCTGCTCAGCACTTGCCCGTGACGTGGGCACAGCGTTCACGCGAAGGCCCCGGGCCACGCGCTCACCCAGCGCGGCGATGAACCAGCGAGCGGTCGAGCCAGTACCCAGACCCACCCGCATACCGTCCTCGACCAGAGCCGCCGCAGCCTCGCCGGCAGCGCGTTTGGCGGTGTCGTCGGACATGCTGCTAGTGGGCCCCGACGGAAACCATCCGGCGTCGGTGCCCGACGAGTACGGTTTCGTCGGCAGCATCCTCGGGCTGGCGCAGAAAACGCTCCTGAATGGCAAAGATGATTTCGATCAACTCCGCCGAGGTCACCTGCGGACCAAAGTTGATACCCCGCCGGCGTAGCGCGGCCAGAACTCGCTGCGGAATTTCGCCACCGCGCAGGTTGATCTCTTCGAGTTGGCCGAGGATCCCGTCGAGCTCGCACAGTTGCTGGCGCCGCTCGGCACGCCCGTCATCGTCCTCGGTCACCCACGACAGTTGTTGGATTACGCGGTTTCGGACGAAGGTGGCCATGGGTGCTTGCCCTCCGGAACCGCTGTACACCACTCTTGGTATGGACGCATGGTGAGTGTGAGCGGGTGCCGTTCGGTTCCAGGTGCGATATTACCCGTTTACTGTGCCCCGAGTAAAGGGCATGCTGAGTGTGAAGCGGCCAAGTGTGTCTAGAACACATTCTGGCTTCAGCCAGGCTTGGCAGCAACTCCAAGTAGCCGGACAACGATGTCCAGCAGGTTATCGTCCGAATCGATGATCTGAGCGCCCAATGCCGCACCGGCGTGAGGGGCAAAGACGTCCACCACCTCGGCAACATGAGAATCAACTCCCGTCAACGATTTGAGCGAACAGGCCTCGGCATCCTCGATGCCGCACGGGATGATGTTGTCGAACCATCCGAGTTCGGTACTGACGTTGAGTGCGACGCCGTGCAGAGTGATTCCATCGGTCAGCTTGACCCCAATCGAGGCGAGCTTGCGCCAACGCCCCGTCGTATCCGGTTCCAGCCAGACTCCCGTGTGGGACTGGCGCTCAGCGTGGCGCGCCGCACCTGGCGAGATGGTCGTATCCGGTTCCAGCCAGACTCCAGTGTGGGACGGTCGGCGCACAGCCGTCACGCCCCAATTAGCAACCGTGGCAATCACCGCAGACTCCAGCGCCCGCAGGTAGCGGATGACGTCGCCCTGTTCAGAATGGCCGGTAAGCGGGAACAACTGGGCCAGGTCGACGATCGGATAGGCGACGAGTTGTCCCGGGCCGTGGAAGGTCACCGAGCCACCGCGATCTACATCGACGTAGTCAGCTCCCATATCGCGGAGATGGTCGACGCCGAGCCGGAGATGCGCAACATCACCGGCGACGCCCATCGTGTAGACAGGCGGATGTTCCAGCAGCACCAGGACGTCGTCGATTTTGCCATCGCGCCGCGCCCGCGCCAGAGAACGCTGCAGGTCCCAAGCGGCGCGATAGCCAACCGTTCCCAGCCAGAGGCGGCGCAACGGATGCACCGGGTAACACCCTATCCGGCCTGCACCGCCACCGCCTGATCGGCGGCGTGGTAGCTGCTGCGCACGAGCGGGCCGGATTCCACATGGCTGAAGCCCAGGCCGAGACCGTACTCTCGCATCTCGGTGAATTCGTCGGGGGTCCAGAAACGTACCAGCGGATGATGTTTCAACGATGGCCGCAGGTATTGGCCAATCGTGACAATTTCGACATCATGCTCGCGCAGATCGCGGAGCAGTTGCTTGACCTCGTCCATCGTCTCACCCAGCCCAACCATCAATCCGGACTTGGTGCGACTGCGCGGTTCCATGCGCTTGGCCGCCTTGAGTAGTTCCAGAGATAGCCAGTATCCCGCCCTGGGTTTGATCTTCGGGTGCAGCCGCTCCACCGTCTCCACATTGTGATTGAAGATCTCCGGCACTTCGTCCATCACGAGCTTGAGAGCCTCTTCCCTACCCTGGAAATCAGGCGTCAGCACTTCGATCGTTGTCGTTGGCGCCGCCTGGCGGATGGCCCGGATTGTGGCCGCGAAGTGATCGGCACCGAGATCGGCGAGGTCGTCACGGTCGACCGATGTGACTACCGCGTGTTGCAGCCCCATCGTCACCACGGCTTCCGCCACGCGGCGCGGCTCGTCCATATCCACGGCCACACCACACTTGGCCTTCTTGATCGCGCAGAAGGCACAGCCGCGAGTACATACGTCCCCGAGGATCATGAATGTCGCCGTGCCGTACCCCCAACACTCGCCGAGGTTGGGGCACATGGCTTCCCCACACACCGTGGTCAGGCCCTTCTCGCGCATCAGCTTCTTGATCTGCGCGTATCCCCTACCTGCGGGAAGCTTGACGGTCAACCAGGACGGCCGGCGATCGACCCCCTCAGGCAAAAGTTGCTGGTGTAGCGGTCTATCTTCCATTTTGGGCACTTTAGCAAGGTGCGACCAACCCCTAAAAGGCATGCCACATGCGCCAGAATCTCAATCCATGACGACCACGACCCCACCCATCAACGAACCGGTGCGCAGCTACGCACCCGAAAGCGAAGATCGCGACGCCCTAAATCTCGCCCTTGCCGATCTTCAGGACAATCCGCGGCCCCTGCCCATGCGTATCGACGGCCGCGACCTTGCCGGTGAAGGCGAGGGCTTCACCGTTTACGCCCCCCACGCCCACTACCGAGAACTCGGTTGTGGCCAGCAGGCAACGCGAAGCGACGTCAGTGCCGCCATAGACGCAGCGCTACGGGTCGCACCTGAGTGGGCCAACATGTCCTGGAAGAGCCGGGCCGCGATCTTCCTCCGCGCCGCCGATCTGCTTGCCGGACCCTGGAGGCACCGCCTCAACGCCGCCACGATGCTGGGCCAGAGCAAGACCGTATTCCAAGCCGAGATCGACGCCGCCTGCGAACTGATCGACTTCTGGCGCTGGAACGTCCACTTCGGCCGCCACCTCCAAGAGGAACAGCCCACCTCCTCCGTCGGAGTCCAGAACCGCGCCGAAATACGCCCGCTGGAAGGCTTCGTGCTGGCGATCACACCGTTTAACTTCACATCGATTGCGGGCAACTTGCCCACGGCGCCCGCACTCATGGGCAACGTGGTGGTCTGGAAGCCGGCACGCTGTCAGCAACTGGCGGCAAACCTGATCATGGAGATCCTCGAAGCCGCGGGATTGCCCGCCGGCGTCATCAACATGGTCACGGGCGGGGGCGCCGCCGTCAGCGAGGTGGCGCTCGCACATCCGGCGTTGGCGGGGATCCACTTCACCGGTTCGACCGGCCTGTTCCGCAGTCTCTGGAAGGGTGTCGCCGACCACATCGAGGACTACCGCACCTTCCCCCGGCTTGTCGGGGAGACCGGCGGCAAGAACTTCGTCGTGGCCCATGCTTCAGCACAGCCAGATGCACTCATGGTGGCCCTCCTGCGCGGCGCTTTCGAGTACCAGGGGCAGAAGTGTTCGGCGGCATCGCGCGCCTACGTGCCAAACGCGATGTGGCCCCAGCTGCGCACCAGCCTCGCCGATGCCACGGACTCCATCCCCATGGGAGATATCGGCGACTTCTCGAACTTCATGGGCGCCGTCATTGACGAGGAGGCGTACAACCGCCTGGCCGGGGTCATCCTGGCCGCCAAGGACGATCCCCACCTGAAACTGGTTGCCGGCGGCGAGTGCGATCGCAGAGAAGGCTGGTTCGTGCGACCCACCATCTACGAAACCGACGACCCCAATCACCCCCTACTGGAGCGCGAACTCTTCGGACCCATCCTCACCGTCTACCCCTACCCCGAGGGCGACTGGAACGACATCCTGCGGCTTGTCGACGGCACCTCTCCCTATGGGCTCACGGGATCGATCTTCAGTGACGATCGTCAAGCGATCGACCTGGCGCTGCAGGTGCTGCGGCAGGCGGCCGGCAACATCTACATCAACGACAAACCAACCGGCGCGGTTGTCGGGCAGCAGCCTTTCGGCGGTGCCAGAGGCAGTGGTACCAACGACAAGGCCGGCTCAGCGGCCAACCTCTCACGCTGGGTGTCGCCCCGCATCGTCAAAGAAACCTTCGTGCCACCGGCAGAATGGCGCTACCCCCACATG
>JACWAJ010000022.1 GCA_014874355.1 bacterium
GAGCGGCCCGTACGAAGTACGGGCGCGAGTCGGTTCCTCCCTCGTAGGCACACGGTCCCATGAGCGGCCCGTACGAAGTACGGGCGCGAGTCGGTTCCTCCCTCGTAGGCACACGGTCCCATGAGCGGCCCGTACGAAGTACGGGCGCGAGCGCTTCAGCCCACCTCTTCCTCAAGCGGGACCATCAGTGTGTCCTGGATGTCGTAGAGAGCCTCCATCCACTCGCTGATGGCAATCTCGTCCACACAGCGGTCCACCACCGGGTGGCGCTCGCCGCCGAGGAATGTCGCAACCCGAGCCTTGAGCTCCAGGGGAATCTCCAACTCGTCCGCGAGGTTGAGCACCTCCAACTCGTCGATGAGTTGGTCGATGTGCCGGATCTTGTTGCGACGAGCACACCGAGCCACACGCTCGGCCTCGTAAAACTCCTCGAGCGCCCCAATCACAAAACAGGTCTCTTCGATCATCGCTTCACCCCCGAAAGGTCATCCCTTCCTATCCAACGGCCAACGCCACAAGGCCCACTGCTTCTCTGGGCCCGGTCCCCATCAGTCATGCTTCGCTCAGTGACCGACCTCTCCTCCTCCAACAGCCCGCTCGTGCGAACGTGTCGCGCCGCCTTTGAAGGTTTTGATCTCCACACGCTGGCGCAGACCACCAGCACACAAGACAGGGTGCGTGCAGCTGCGCGGGCCGGTGCCGACGCCGGGTACTGCGTGGTCGCCGACGCCCAGACCGCTGGACGGGGACGGCAGGGGCGGCGTTGGGATACGCCTCCCAATGCAGCGCTGCTCATGTCGATCCTCGTCGATCGAGGACGAAACCCTGGGGCCATCCCCCTGGCGGCGGGACTGGCGGTGTGCGATGCGCTTGCCGAACTCGAAGTGACAGCGCAACTCAAGTGGCCCAACGACGTTCTCGTGTCCGGCCGCAAGCTGGCCGGCATCCTGGCCGAGATTGAACCCCGAGCCGTCGGGGCCGACGTGGCCTTGGGGATCGGGATGAACCTCGAGGTGCGAGAGTTCCGCGATGGTGCCGGCGGTGTCAGCCTCCACGAACTGGCAGCAAAACCAGCCTCCCGAGCGACCCTGCTGGCCCTGATCGTCCCGGCACTGCGGCGCCGTCTCGATGCGCTGGACGCCAACGGCGTGGCCGCAATCGCCGGCGACTGGCGACGACGGGCTACGGGCATCGGCAAAACGGTTGTGGCGACCACCCCCACCGGCACTTTCCACGGCATTGCCGTCGACATCGACAGCGACGGCGCACTGCTCGTCGACACCGCCACCGGGCGAATCCGGCTCATTGCTGGAGACGTCCATCTCATCGGCTGACGCGCCCCATCACCAACGGCGTCACGCCTTCCCCGTCCCACGCCCTCTCGGGGCATATTGTGCTTCACAAATCGAGCGTAGGCGTGGGCCACGGACATGAGGCGGACAATGTGCGAGAGTGGGAATTTGGCTGTGCCACAAAGGGTTTCGCCCGGTTTCACTGACTCCCGAAACACCACTCGCCACGATTGTGTGGCGGTGAAAGGCTGCCCCTCTGGCTACTTCGAGAAGAACGACCGGTAGCCGTAAAACCCCGCCAGCAATAGAGATGTCACCACCCAGAGGCTGACGAAGATAACATCACCCCACCCGGCTTCACCCGGATCGAGAGCGGCAAGGAAGTGCACTGGATTAGCCTCAATGTGCTTTGAAGTTCTCGAGGAAGTACTCGACGAGGATGACCAGGCAAGTCACCCCGACAAGCACCAGAAACATGAAACCCGTTCCGATCACGTCTTTGGCTCGCGAGCTGAGTCTCATGGCACGAGGCCCTGATATCCCAGGATCTTGGTCCAGTCCCAGACAAACCCCGGCCCCCGGAAGAACACCCCTATTACGACGAACGCGAGACACATGCAGACGAACAGGGTGAAGAGAGCGATCGCCACCTTGCGCTCCTGTGGGCGGCGACTGGGGTTGCGGTCCAGGTACGGCATGGCGAGCATGCCGATCACCACCATGATCGGGAACGCCACCCCCGCCATCACCGGGGGAAAACGCTGCAGCAGTTCCTGTAGGCCCAGGAAGTACCACGGCGCTTTGGCGAAATCAGGGGTTACCGTCAGGTCGGCGCGCGCCAGCAGCGGTGCGGCTACCAGAAACGACACAACCAGCAGGAACACAAACATCGCAAGCGCGCTCAAGTACTCACGCCATACGAGATAGGGGTAGGTGACGACAACCTCATCCTCCTTGGCCATCTGCACCACAAGCGGCGCGCGGGCCAACTCGGGACCGGTGGTCGAGGCAAGCGGACTCCGCCCCTTAGCCGGCGGGGTCACCCGAGGAGGATCGCCGCCGTTCCGACCTGACCTAGCCACCTAGAGCCCCCCCGTGAAGCCGTCCTTGCGAACGCGCCAGAAATGGATGACCATGAAGAGAATCCCTATGAGCGGAAGCACCGCTACGTGCAGGACGTAGAAACGGATCAACGTGCCCTGCCCCACGTTGGGTCCTCCAAGCAGGACGTACCGCGTGAATGGCCCCAAAAACGGGGCGTACTTGGCCATGTTGGTCCCAACCGTGACCGCCCACACCGAAAGTTGATCCCACGGCAAGAGGTAGCCCGAGAACGACAGCAGCAGCGTGATAACCAGCAATGCCGTACCGATGGTCCAATTGAATTGTCGAGGAGACTTGTATGCACCTTGGTAGAAGACCCGCACCATATGCAACCACACAACTATGACCATGGCATGAGCAGACCAGCGATGGAGGTTGCGCATGACCGCACCGACCGGCGAACCGGATTGCAGACCCTGGATGTTCTGGTAGGCCTGATCCGTGGAGGGGACGTAATAGAACATCAGAAAGATGCCTGTGACCGTAAGTAGAAGGAAGAGGAAGAACGACAAACCGCCAAGGCAGAAGGAGTAGGAAAACCGGATCGCCGACTTCTTTACTCGCACCGGATGGATGTGGAGGAAGAAGTTGGTGAGCACAGTCCTGGCCGCCACCTTGTCGGTGGTTGGCAGACCGCGGCGGAAGACCGAGCCCCAGATGTCACGGCCCACCTGTCTGCTCGGCTCCCAAAGCCCCCCACGCTCAGCCTGATTGCTCATTTGGTTCTCATTATTCTGGGACGAGCCTAGCAGCCTGTCTCAAGTAAGGCGACGCTGATGTGCCACACCGGCCGCCGAGGTCAAGGAGGCGCACGAGGATCGCACCACGTGTACTTGCAGTACTCGTGGGAGAACCGGAGAAGCCGACGCCGGGATCGGCAAGTCGGGGCGGATGCGGCAGTGGTGCATTACTTAAGACAGGCTGCTAGGTGTTCTTCAGTGTGGTGGGGGCCAGATGCACAACATTACCGGTGGCGTAGTCGAGCCGCCACGTCGGCGGCACCTTGTCACCGGCCTGACGCCGTACCACGATGGTGGCGGGGTCGATTACCAGTTTGCCATCCGGCGCCTTCTTGATGTTGACCCAGTCCATGGGGCGTGGAGCCGGGCCGTAGAAGTTGGTGGAGTCGATGAAGAACCGAGCGCCATGGCACGGGCAGACCCAACCGTTGGGCTGGCGCTCACCGGGCTTCCGGTCGCCACGATCAGCGGCGCGCTCTTTCGACGTATTCGTGCCGTTCACGACATCGGAAACGTAGTTGGGAATGCACTCAAGATGGGTACACACGAGAAACACCGCGTAAAAGCCCCCCTCGTCCCTGACCACGGTCACCCGCTTGTCGGCGATGTGCAACGGGTTGCCCACAGTGATCGTGGCAGGGTCTACGTCCAACTTGAACTCGGCCGCTTTACCGTCAGAGGTGTCGGGTACGAGAAATTTGAGACTGACCAGCCCTCCGACGATCAGCGCACCCATACTGGCAAGTCCCCCCGCTCTGACCAGAAACTGGCGACGGGTTACCTCAGGGCGACGGCCACGCCTGTCGGTCGGACTGTCGAACGAATTTCGCGACATGGGGCTCCCGGGCGACTGCAATGTTGTTGGTGCTCTGGCCGGATACTAGCAGCCTGAATTCACACGAACAGATGCTGCAGGGGCGGCGTGATGAGGGTGGCGAACACAATGGTCGAGATCATCACCACAAAGAACAGGACCACGATGACAAAACATCCGAAGTCCTGGCGAATCGCGAGAATCAGGCGTTCGAGCAGTCCTGTAGGGTTGGCAGCCGGCATGCAGTGCTCAGGATAGGGCCTCATCGCAAAGCCTGGGGGGTGCGCTGACCCAGAACGTCAGCCGAGCCCACGCGGCTCAGGCGCAGGACGAGAAGCCGGCTTGACCGGCTGTCGCTGTCCCTGGGCTGCCCCCTGTGGGCGAGCGCATCGAGGTGGTCCAAGACGGCATCGCTGTGGCGAGCGGCATCCCCGAACCGGTCCAACACGGCGTCGTAGGCGGCATTGGCACGACGGAGCGCCTTCATATCGCCGGCTTCGATAGCGTCGTCAATGTCGAAGCCGGCACGCTGGAGCACGCTGTCGAGATCCTCGGTGGCGCGGCCCGCGGCAGCGATAGCCGGCTTGCCCGCACCCTTCGTCTTGGCGTCCTTCTGAATCTGCAGACTGGCATTGAACATGGCCGCATACAGGTCATCTCCAACATGCCGTATGGCAACACCCGCGACAGCCCTGGAGCCACGTTCCCCAGCAAGAATCAGACGCCTGTCCACTGCCCGGTCCAGCGCTCTCTCCACCTTGCCCCACGGCTCACCGGTAGGCACTTCTCGCATCAAGCCGTCGGCAACCTTCTCCAACGCAGCGAAGTAGCGAGCAGTGCGACCGTGGCCAGCGAAAGCGGACAAGGCGGTTTCCAGCGCCTCGGTGGCGGCAGTGGTCAGATCTCTAAATCCCCGGGCCGGCATATGCGATCCTCTGGCAATACGCTCTCAACGAGAAATCAATGTACTCGCCACAGGCGGACATTGGGCGCCCAATCGCGACCCTGCTAGCCTTTCCCTCGATTGATGGTCCCTGGACAGTTCGGCAGCAAGGAGATGGCGTGGCAACGGTACGTCCCGATTACCGATCGGTGATCATCGAGAACTGCAGACCCACCGTAGATGCGGGAGCCTTTGACGCCAAGGCCTGTGCGGGGGTTCCCATGCGAGTGTCGGCAGACGTCTTTGCCCACGGCCACGACCACGTCGTGGCATGGGTGCGATGGGGCACGCCACGACTGCACGGCACCCCGGCTCAAACGCTCCCGCGGAGCTGGCGAGAGCAGATGCTCGACCACCCCGGGGGCGACCACTTCACGACCTGGATCACACCCACTGGCGTGGGCCACCTTGCCTTCGAGATCGTAGGGGCGGTGGACGATTTCGGTGGTTGGCTGGTTGACCTGAAGGCCCGGTTGGCCGCCGGCCAGGACGTTACGCTAGAACTCGAAGTGGGAGCAAGCCTTTGCTCTGATCGAGCACAGCTCCCCCACGTCGCAGCGCGCGACCGGGCTTCGCTGCGCAGCCTTGCGTTCCAACTACGCCATGACAATGTCCCCGTCAGTCGCCGCATCGAAGCCGCATCCACAACCCGGGTACGCCGGCTCATGGATCGCACCCTCGACCGCAACAACGCCACGGTCGCCGGGCCCTTTCTCGTGTGGGTGGATGGCGATCTTGCCGGTTTCTCGGCGTGGTACGAGATGTTCCCGCGCTCGGAGGGCGCCAAACCTCCCCGCGGCGGCACCTTGCGAACGGCTGCGCGGCGGCTACCCGATATCGCCGCAATGGGTTTCGACGTCGTTTACCTGCCACCTATCCATCCCATCGGCTCCACCCACCGCAAGGGCGCCAACAACACGGAGGAGGCCACCCGAGACGATGTCGGCAGCCCCTGGGCGATCGGCAGCGCAGCCGGTGGGCATACCGCCGTCGACCCCAATCTCGGCAGCCTTGCCGACTTCGATGGCTTCGTGGTGGCAGCACGCGCCGCCGGTCTGACCGTGGCCCTCGACTTCGCCCTCCAGTGCAGCCCCGACCACCCCTGGGTGCTGGAGCATCCCGAATGGTTCGCCCACCGTCCCGACGGCAGCATTCGGTATGCGGGGAACCCGCCCAAGAAGTATCAGGACATCTACCCGCTGGACTTCACCTGTCGCGACAAGCAAGGGCTGTGGAACGCCGCACGCGACGTGGTCCTCTTCTGGTGCGATCGCGGCGTCAGGATCTTTCGGGTCGACAACCCGCACACCAAGCCGCTGCGTTTCTGGGAGTGGCTTATCGCTCAGATCCGCCGTCGCCACCCCGACGCCATCTTCCTGGCCGAGGCGTTCACACGACCGATCGTCATGCAGCACCTTGCCAAGGTCGGCTTCACCCAGTCGTACACCTACTTCACCTGGCGCAACTCCAAGGCGGAACTGGCCGAGTACTTCGGTCAACTCGCAACGCCACCCAGCGTTGACTACTTCCGGCCCAACTTCTGGACCAACACTCCCGACATTCTTCACGCCACTCTGCAGCAAGGCGGTCCCGCGGCATTCCGGCTCCGTCTCGTGCTGGCGGCGCTCGGAGCTGCGTCTTGGGGGATGTACAGCGGCTACGAACTCTGCGAGAACACCCCGGTGGCACCAGGCAGCGAAGAGTATCTGCACTCCGAGAAGTACGAGCTGCGACCTCGCGACTGGAGCCGTCCCGACTCGCTGGCACCGCTGATCGGTCGCGTCAACGAGATCCGCCGCCGTCACCGGGCAGCGGTAAGCCAGCTCGCGACCCTTCGGGTGCACCATGTGGACAATGACGCGCTCTTCTGCTTCAGCCGTTCCCAACCCGACAACAGCGATGTGCTCCTCGTAATCGTCAACCTGAACCCACACGGTGCCGAGAGCGGAACCACATGGATCGATCTCGCAGCACTGGGTATCGACACTGACATCGCATTCGAAGCTCACGACGAAGTCACCGACACCACTTACATCTGGCAAGGTCCCTGCAACTTCGTCCACCTCGACCCCACCCACCAACCCGCCCACATCCTGCACCTAAGGAAACGCTGAGTGCTTCCCAACAACGAAGATCCACTGTGGTTCAAACGTGCCGTCTTCTACGAGGTCTTGGTGCGTGCCTTCTGCGACAGCAATGCTGACGGGGTGGGCGACTTCCCGGGACTGATCAGCAAGCTCGACTACCTCGAATGGCTGGGGGTCGACTGCCTGTGGCTGCTTCCCTTCAACAAGAGTCCGCTGCGCGACGGCGGCTACGACGTCGAGGACTACTACGCCGTGCTTCCCGAATACGGCACCGTCGACGACGTCCGCCAACTGGTGGATGCAGCCCACGCCCGCAACATGCGCGTAGTCATGGACCTCGTCGTGAACCACACGTCGGACCAGCACAACTGGTTCCAACAGGCCAGGTCTTCACCCGACAGCCCCTACCGCGACTATTACATGTGGTCGAAGACCAAGGAAACCTACGCCGACGCACGAATCATCTTCATCGACTCGGAGGTTTCCAACTGGACGTGGGACGATCAGGCCGGGGCGTACTTCTGGCACCGCTTCTTCAGCCACCAGCCCGACCTCAACTACGACAACCCCAAAGTCCACGACGAGATGATCGACGTCATGCGCTTCTGGCTGGATCTCGGGATGGACGGCTTCCGCCTGGATGCGGTCCCCTACCTATACGCCCGCAACGGCACCAACTGCGAGAACCTTCCCGAAACCCATGCCTTCCTCGCCAAGCTGCGACAGACGGTGGATGCAGAGTACGGCCCTGGACGCATACTGCTCTCGGAGGCAAACCAGTGGCCGGAGGATGTCGTCGACTATTTCGGCACGCCGCAAGCGCCCGAGTGCCACATGAACTTCCACTTCCCGATCATGCCGCGCATGTTCATGGCACTGCGACGTGAGCAGCGTTATCCGATAACCGAGATTCTCGAGCGCACTCCACCCATCCCCGATGACAGTGCCTGGGGCATCTTCCTACGCAACCACGATGAGTTGACCCTGGAGATGGTCACCGACGAAGAGCGCGACTACATGTACCGTGAGTACGCCCATGACCCGCGCATGAAGGTGAACCTGGGCATCCGGCGCCGCCTCGCCCCATTGCTCGACAACGGCCGCCGTCGTACCGAGTTGTTCTGCTCAATGCTGTTTTCGCTGCCCGGAACACCGATCCTTTACTACGGTGACGAGATCGGCATGGGAGACAACATCTATCTGGGTGATCGCGACAGCGTTCGCACGCCGATGCAGTGGTCGATAGATCGCAACGCCGGCTTCAGCCAGGCCGACTTCGCGCGGCTCTACCTGCCCGTGCTGATGGATCCGGTCTACGGTTATCAGTCTGTCAATGTCGAAGGCCAGAAGCGCAACGAGTCCTCCTTACTGCAATGGATGCGCCGTTGCATCACCATGCGCAAACGCTGGCGCGCCTTCGGCGAGGGGAGCTTCGAGGTGCTCGACGCCACCAACCCCTCGATTTTCGCTTACCTTCGCGTATTCGAAGATGAAATCATCCTCTGCGTCAACAACTTCTCGCACTTTCCCCAACCCGTCGAGCTCGCCCTGCGCCGTTTCAGCGGCATGACGCCGGTGGAGATGGCAGGTGGAGTGCCATTCCCGGTCATCGGGGATCTCCCTTACCTCCTCACGCTTTCGTCGCATGGTTTCTTTTGGTTCCATCTTCAGGAGCTGCGCCCATGACCACTGCCGCCGTCCACAGCGTCCTCCAACGTCACGGCCTGGAGGGGGTCGTTCCCGCGCTACGCGACCACCTCGTACAGCAACGATGGTTCGGCGGCCGGGAACGCGGCGTGGACCGCATCGACATCGCAGACATAGCCGAGATGCACGACAAGGAACCCACGTGTCTCTGGCTCGGCATTAGAACTCACTACACCGATGGCGGCTCCGACCTGTACAGCGTCCTGGTGGGCATTTGCAATGCCGACCACACCATGGCTCAGGTCGATGCCAGGTACCGAATCGCCACCCTTGAACACGATGGCCTAAAGCGGGTGGTCTACGACGCACTTGCCGACAACGACTGCTCCCTCCTGCTCTTCGAATTGATGTTGCGCGGTGAGCAACGCGCCACGTCTGCGGCGACGATCCGAGCGGAGGCAAACCCCAAGGTATCCCCGGATCTCGACCCCACCGCAATCCGGCTCATCAGCGGTGAGCAGAGCAACACATCGCTCGCTCGCGGACAGAGTGAGTTCTTCAAGTGGGTGCGGCGAATCGAGCCCGGACCATCCATTGAAACGGAGATGCTCGACGCGCTACGTCAAGGCGACTTCGTCCATATGCCAGAGCAACTTGGCGGTATCGACTACATCCGCAGCAATGTCCCCCCAACCCGTCTTGCCCACCTACAACGGTACGTGCACAACACCAGCGAGGGTTGGGCGCTGGCGCTGACGTCGCTGCGCGATCTCTACGCCTCCGCCGAGGCCTCTGGCGCTCGCACACTGCAGGAGCGGCTCGCTGCCGTCGCCTGTCAGGGTGGCAACTTCACCTCCGAAGCAATCCGGCTCGGCGAGGTCACGGCGGACATGCACGTGGCACTCGCATCCCCCACACTCACCGGTGCATCGACCCCTGTAGTCATCACCCCAGAGATGCTGGAAGGCTGGGCCGGCACGATGACCGCGGAACTGGACCGCCTTCTCGCATCGAGCAATCCCCAGATCCACCCGCTGCGTCCTCACCGCGACGCACTGACTCAGTGCTTTGAAGCGCTGCGTCACAGCGAGGAGGCCTGTGTGGCAACGCGAATCCATGGGGATTACCACCTGGGCCAGGTGCTGCGCACAGATGCCGGCTGGCTCGTGATCGACTTCGAAGGTGAACCCGCACGCCCGCCGGCTGAGCGACGGTTGCGATGGTCGCCGCTGCGGGATGTGGCCGGCATGCTGCGTTCCTTCGATTACGCGGCTGCGGCTGCGCTCATGGAGCGCACCTCGCCGGCAGATCCAACCTGGCACGATCTCTTGGCCCAAGGCGATGCCTGGGCTAAAACCAATCGAGATGCTTTCTGGAACGCTTACATGGCAAGCATCGGCAATGCCGCACTGCCGTTTCCGAGCGCGAATTTCGCGTTGACCCTACGGCGTGCATTCGAGGTGCAGAAAGCGGTTTACGAGGTCACCTACGAACTGGGACACCGCCCTGATTGGGTCGGCATCCCGCTTGGTTTTTTGTTGGAGGTAGCGCAGTGAAAGCCATACCTCAAGCCAGCTTCGAGGCTGACGTCTCGAGCCTACGCAACGGCACCCACCACTCGCCTCACTCGTTTCTCGGGCCCCACCCCGATGGCGACCTAACCATCGTCCGTGCCTACCATCCCGACGCGATCGCCGTCGAGATTGCCACCAAAGACGGCGTCTTTCCCGCTCGTCGCATCCATCCCGGTGGCCTCTTCGAGGCGCGAGTACCGGTGCGCGATCTGCCGGGTTACCGTCTGCGTTTCACCTCGCCGGCGCAGAAATGGGAGGCCGACGACCCCTATCGTTTCCTGCCCACACTTGGCGAACTGGATCTCCACCTCATCACCGAGGGCCGGCACCGCGAACTATGGCGGCGTCTGGGCGCTCGCATACTGGAACACCAGGGGGTGGTGGGAGTCGCCTTCGCTGTCTGGGCGCCCAACGCGAGTGGCGTTCATGTCGTTTCTGACGCAAACTTCTGGGACGACCGCACCCTGCCAATGCGTTCGCTGGGCGCATCAGGCGTGTGGGAGTTGTTCGTCCCCAACGCTCATCCCGGAACCAAGTACAAGTTCCGGGTGACCGGGGCGGGTGGACGTCAGAAGCTGAAGTCCGACCCTCTGGCGCGATTCCAGGAGTCGTCACCGGCCCGAGCATCAATTGTCGAGGACAGCCATTACGCGTGGAGTGACGTCGACTGGCTGCAAGCACGAGCCACGGGCAATCCCGTCGAAAAGCCACTGTCCATCTACGAACTCCACCTGGGTTCCTGGCGGCGCGGTGACGGCGACCGAGTCCTTGGCTACCGCGACATCGCGGAGCAGCTGGTGACATCGTGCCGCGACATGGGCTTCACGCATGTGGAATTGATGCCCGTGGCCGAACACCCCTTCACGGCCTCGTGGGGCTACCAGGTCACCAACTACTACGCACCCACATCTCGCTACGGCACGCCTGACGACTTCCGCTGGTTCGTCGACCATCTCCACCAGCACGGCATCGGTGTCATCGTCGATTGGGTGCCGGCCCACTTCCCCCGCGACGATTGGGCGCTGGCCGGCTTCGACGGCACCGCACTCTACGAACACGCTGATCCGCGACGCGGTTCCCACCCGGACTGGGGCACGTTGATCTTCAACTACGGGCGCAACGAAGTGCGCAACTTCCTGGTGGCCAACGCGCGTTACTGGATGGACGAGTTCCATATCGACGGGCTGCGCGTCGATGCCGTAGCTTCCATGCTCTACCTCGACTACTCCCGCAAGGCAGGCGAGTGGGTGCCCAACATCTACGGCGGCCGCGAGAACCTTGAAGCCATCGCCTTCCTGCGTGAGTTCAACGAGATCGTCCATGCCGACTTTCCCGGCGCCATCACCATCGCAGAGGAATCGACCGATTGGCCTGGCGTCTCCCGACCAACCGTGAGCGGGGGACTCGGTTTCACGTTCAAGTGGAACATGGGCTGGATGCACGACACCCTTGACTACATGAGCAAGGACGCCGTATTCCGCCGCTACCATCACAACCAACTAAGTTTCGGCCTGTGGTATGCATGGTCGGAGAACTTCGTGCTGCCGCTCTCGCACGACGAAGTCGTCCACAGCAAGGGTTCTCTCGTCGGCAAGATGAGCGGTGACATGTGGCAGAAGTTCGCCAACCTACGAGCCCTGCTCGGCTGGATGTGGGCTCACCCCGGCAAGAAACTCCTTTTCGCAGGCTGCGAGTTCGGCCAGATCGCAGAATGGTCGCACGACAACCCGCTTGACTGGCATCTTCTGGACGACGACCGCCATGCCGGTGTGCAACGGCTGGTGTGCGATATCGGAGCCCGTTATAGGGAAACCGCCGCGCTCTTCGAGCGCGACGCATCGCCTGCGGGGTTCCATTGGCTCGACGTCGGCAATGCCGACCAGAACGTCATCAGCTTCACACGTTTTGACGCCCACGGTTACCCTGGCATCGTGTGCATCGCCAACTTCTCGCCGATCGTGCACACCAGCTTCCGCGTCGGGCTACCGCGGCCAGGCACATGGCGCGAGATTCTGAACACCGATGCCACACCGTATGGTGGGAGCGGTCAGGGCAACCTCGGTGCCGTCACGACCGAGCCCGTACCCTGGCATGGTTGCGGAGATTCGGCGTTGATGACACTGCCGCCACTGGCAACACTCTGGCTCAGCCCGGAATGAACTCCCACCACTGTTCCAAACCAGCTACGCTTACGCGATGAATTCCGACGCAGTCCGGCTACGCCTACAAGAAGAACGAGAGCGCGTGCTCTACGTGCGTGACGCCGCCAGCCGCTTGCACACCGAGGTCGCCAACTCCGATGGCGACACGCTCACCCCCGACGCCCTCACCTCGGAGAAGGCTACCGAGACCATCGGGCGCGAACTCGATGAATCCGTGGCTTCGCACGCCGAGGTGGAGCTGGAAGAGATCGAAGCCGCACTGGCCCGTCTCGATGCCGGAACCTATGGATTCTGCCAGGAGTGCGGTCTGCCGATCAGCGATGATCGGCTCGAGATCCTCCCTGCCACCCGCCATTGCGTGGACGACCAGGCCAAGCTCCAGCGCCACCGCTGAGGATTCCCGGCTACATTGTCCGCGCGATTGTCCGCTTGATGTCCTCGCGCACGGATGAAACTGTCCTACATGGACAACGGGCCGCTGATCCCATCCGACCTCGTGAGTGGCGGCACGTCGAGCGACGCAAGAGCGGCTAAGGCGATCGCCAGGCGGCTCTTGCCGGCAGTGCGACGCTTGGAAAAGCATGCGACCCAAGAGTCTGGCGTCTCAGTGCGGCGCATTTCCACGGCCGCCGACGTCTCCAGTTTTCGCATCGACGTGGCCGACTGCCCCTACTACGCAACCATCACCGAGCACAACGTCATCGAAACCTACGCTGTGGAACACCGCTGTGTAAAACCCGGCGAGCCCCGGATGGAGATGCGGCCGGTACTCGTCGAGGTGATGCACGTCTTCACCGTGCACGACGCCGAAGGAACGCTGGTCTCGGCAACCGACGCGGTTCCCCCTAGCGACAAAACGCTTCCCGACCCGGAGACTTACAGCGTCTTCGGCGACCTCTTCGCCGCCGCCGACCACTTCTCGGCAGGGCACGCGGCCTAGACGCCGAGAAATCCGCACCCGGCCACCGCGATTTCTCAGCGCAAATAAAGGATCCGGCTCACGGCGGGCCAAGCCCGCCTACGCCGGCAGAGTTGCTCAGCAGACTTCTGGCTCGTGTTAGGTTCGCAACCCTAGCCGTACGAAGGTGGCGTCAATATGCGCCAGATAACCGCTGATGTCAAAGCAGGTGTCGAGCGCAGCTTGGTCGAGTGCTTCGACCACAGCGGGGTCGGCGCGCACCAGGGTCTCGAAGTCGCCCACCTCCTCGCGAACCCTCGCAGTCAACGCCTGGACCGTGCGGTAGGCGGCTTCACGCGACCAGCCGGCATCGACCAGCGCGGTCAGCACCCGCTGCGAAAAGGCAATGCCACCCAGATGGTGGACGTTGCGCTCCATGGTGCCGGCGTTGACGCGCAGTCCGGCAACGATTTTGGTGGCAAGGCGGACCATGTAGCAGGTCAGCGCGCAAGCGTCGGGCAAGATGACCCGCTCCGCCGAGGAGTGCGAGATGTCGCGCTCGTGCCACAGCGCCACGTTCTCCATTGCGGTGGCGGCATAGCCGCGCAACGTCCGCGCCAGGCCGCAGAGACGTTCGCAGAGTATGGGATTGCGCTTATGCGGCATCGCCGACGATCCCCTCTGCTCGCTGCCAAACGGCTCACCGAGTTCGTCGACCTCGGTGATCTGGCACAGGCGCACCGTCGTGGCCTGCCGCTCCAGCACGGCACCCAGCAGCGCCAGTGCCGTAACGAAGGCGGCATGGCGATCTCGCGCCACCACCTGGGTCGTCACCGGCGCCACATCGAGGCGCAGCGCCCGGCAGACAGATTCCTCGACAGATGGCGGCACCAGCGCGTGAGTTCCCACGGCGCCCCCGAGCTTGCCTACGGCGACCTCGCGAGTAGCGGCGGCAAGCCGACGGCGTGAGCGGCGCACCTCATCGAGATGGTTGGCAAGACGGATTCCCAGTGTCAGCGGCTCGGCGTGAACGCCATGGGTGCGGCCCGGCATGACACTCAAGCGATGGCGCTCAGCCTGCTCGGTGAGCACCAGTTCCAGTTCCTGGCAGCCGGCGTCGATGACTTCAGCGGCGTCGCGGAGCTGCGTGGCCAGTGCGGTGTCGACTATGTCCGACGACGTCAGGCCGAGGTGGAAGAAGCGCCCCTCCGCCCCCACCGATTCCTGGATCTGGCTGACGAAGGCGGCGACATCGTGACCCTGCACGGCCTCCAGTTCGGCAATGCGCGCAGAGTTGACTTGTGCCTTACGGATCTCGGGCAGCGCCGACTCCGGCACCCTTCCCTCGGCCACCCACGCCTCCACGGCACAGATCTCGATCTGCAGCCAGCGGCGGAGCTTCGACTCCTCGCCAAAGATCTCTGCTATCGCAGGCGGGGTGTAGCGGCCAATCACGTGACCGAATTCTAACTGCCGTGGCGGAAGTGTCACGACGGGGTTACCCGATCGCAGACTTCCTGGTCTCAACGCTATGCTCGCACTGGAGGGATAAATGCGCCACGCCGACAAGGCCCAAGTGCCGGCCCGCTTCGTCTCGCGACGGAACGGTATGGTAGCGCGCGCCCCGCGGCGGCGTCATGGCGGCCAGGCCATGATCGAGTTCGCCTTCGCCGTCTTTATCCTGTTCATATCGATCTTTGCCGCGATAGCCTCATCGCTCTGGGCCATCGAGAGTATGGGGGCGGTCTATGCAGAGGAAACCGGCCTGCACATGGCCGCCTCCGCACAGGGGACTGGCGTGCTGTCCGGGCACAACTACCGGGTGAGCCCGACGATCATCACCAAGGTGGTGGAACAACTCAAGCCGTCGATGATGGGCACCAATGTGGTATCCGGGCCAATAACGGGAGATGGCCGCTGCGTCAACACCACCGTCGCACAGGTTGCCAACGCCCACAACAGCCCCACGGTGGAGGTCTGCGCGGAAATAGTCCCAGACTCGACCACCTACTGGCCAAAGGGGTCTTCGATTCCAACGTATCACTATGACTTCCAGCCCCAGCAGGTCCGGTTCTACGTCATGGGCTGCGCCAATGTCATGGTGCCGATGGTCCCGTTATTCTGCCCCGGCGGCCGCGGCGTTCCCATCAACAACTTTGCCGCCAGTCAGGAATTGGTGTTCAGTTGATGACACACCACCCGCGCCACCGCCACGCCAATGCTCAGGCCACCATTGAGATGGCCATGACGCTGGGCATCATGCTGACCCTGGCCTTCAACTTCATCGCCGTCATGGTCATTGTCAAAGGTCAGAACCAGTTGCAGTCGGCGCTCAGTCTGGCCGCGCAATCGTCGCTCACCGCACAGGTGGACGATCCCTACGACGCCTGCGTCTACGCATCCCGGACCTTCTGGTCGACCATCTACGCCCAACCCTCCCTGGCCGAGGCCGGAACCACGGGAAGCAGCAATTACTGTGGGGGTGGCATCAGCCACGACCCCTTCCCCTGGTATGGGATTCCCAGGAGCATGGAGGCGCAGCCACCGACCAACTCCACATTCAAGATCACAGATTTCTCGTGCTCTTCAACCGACCCAATGCATGACTACTACACCAGTACTGGCATCAACGGTCCGGGCGCCGTCACATGCACGGCCACACAGAAGTTCACCCTACAAGGCCAGCTCCCCTTCCTCGCCACCGGAGATCCGACATTCACTGCCATTGCCACCGCCACGCCAGGGCAGACGCGCCAGTGCAACCCCTATAGCCCCAGTTTCCGTAATAACCAAAGCATATGTTGACGCTCCCGCGACGACGCCGCCACCGTAGCCACGGCCAGATCATCATCATCTTCGCCCTGATGCTGACCACCTTCCTCTTCGGCTTGGTCGTCGCCGTCATCGATCTGTCCACGATCTACGGAGCGGAGTCCAAGTTCGCCCGGGCGGCCCAAAACGGCGCCGTCGCCGGCGCCGCCCAGGTCGACGTCGACACGTTCATTGCCACGGGTCAAGTCACCATTCTGCCGGGGAGCGGTCCAGCAGTTTGCCGTTCGACCATCACCCAAGAGCTCCGTGATCCAACCACCCACCAGTCTCTCCCCAACGTGATCGCAACCTGCACCATCGGGAATCCTCCCGCCAACGGATTGCCCGGCAACTACCAGATGACCGCCACGGTCAGCCGCCCAATAGACCTTCCCCTCAATTTCCTGGGCGGAGTACTCCCGCCATTCACAGTGACCCAGACGTACACCGCGCTGGCCCAGTGCGGATTCACCACACCGGACGCGACGGGATGCACCACGACCCCCTGACGCGACCCCGGACCCCCACACTCCCCGCACTGACGCGCTACTCTTCACCACCATGAGAGAGGGGACCGAGAGCCAGTCGATTTATCCCTCTAAGCCCGCCCCCCGTGGGCTGGTCACGGCCGCATGGTCGGGCCGGCGCTGGCAGCCCGACGGCACCGACGTATTCTGCGGCGACCGGCGCAACCTGCCGGAAACGCTTTTCGAGACCGCACACTTCTTCGCCATACCCGACCTCTTTCCCCTGACCCCGGGTCACATCCTCATCATCCCCAAGCGCCACTACCCCTGCTACGGCGCCGTGCCGGCACGCTTCGAGAGGGAACTGGAACAGGCGGTGCAACGCGTCCGCGCCTTCCAGCAAGACGACATGGGCCTGGAACCGCTCATCTGGGAGAACGGCGGGTCGGCAGCGGGACAGAGTGTCCGCCACGCCCACCTCCACATCATCCCCATGCCCAAGACGGTGAGCGCATTGCCCGACCCCAAGCAAGCACTGCCCATCGCCACGGGCTTGACCGCCATCCGCCACTGGTGGCACAGCCATAAAGGCGGCCGGCCCTATCACCTGGTGGATTTCCGCGGTGAACGACGTCTGCTTCCCGGCGGCAGCCCCGACGTCTACGACGTCAACCTCCTCAAGACCCAGGTCCTGAACGTCGAGGTGGCCCCCGACGGCCGCCACTGGGTACGCAAGCCCAACCCGACCAGTGTTGCCGGCACCGTGATGCGCTTCCGCCGCTGGGAAATGTCTCATCCGGACGTCTCGCAACATCCGCGCAGGGGACCCGGCGCCGGCTTGGCGGCGTAAGGGTTCACGCCCGAATAATCTCGGCACCTCCATCTACCGATCCTCGCCGGATGCCAGCGTCGCCTTCTGCGCTTCTCGTTCAGGTACCTACAGGTACCATCACTGCGATGCTCATCCGGCTCCTTGGCCTCGACGGTTTCGGCGGCGTATCTGCCGAGATTATTCGGGCGTGAACCCTAACCCGGCCGCAAAACTCGCGGTAGTGGTCGATCGCGTAACGCTTTGCCACTTGTCTCCGTTTGCCAATCAGATGCGCCTGGGAACCGCCCCATGACCCTCCCCAGGGCATATGAGGACCAACTTGTCGAAAGGGCCAAGGTTGACGCCGAGGCTTTTGGAGAGCTCTACGACTACTACGTCGGGCAGATTCACCGTTTCGTTTACAGCCGGCTCCACGACCCGGCCGCTGCCGAGGATGTCACCTCCGAGGTCTTCCTCAAAGCGCTACGGGCCGTGGGAAGGTACAAGCCGTCAGGCCCTCCCTTCAGTGCCTGGCTCTACCAGATCGCAACCAATGCCGTGAACGACCACTACCGCAGCCGCAAGCCGGCATCCGACATCGACACTGCCCTCGGCATAGCCGATCGGGCCACGCCTCCGGACGAACACGTCATCCAATCGATCGAGGCCAGGCGCGTCTGGGCGGCCATCGACTCGCTCCCTCGCGCCCAGCGGACGGCGATGGCACTGAAGCTCGGCAACGATCTCAAGCTGGCGCAGATCGGGGGGATCATGGGCAAGAGCGAAGGGGCCATCAAGCTGCTGATCCACCGCGGCATGGCCGGGGTTAGAGCCCGGCTCGAAGTCGATACCTCGCCGGTCGGGGAGAAGGTGGAGGCCGCAAGATGACCAGGGGCCACACGCTCCCACCCACCAGTAGCACCGGCGATGCCGAACTCGACGCCCTCTTTGGCAACGACCCGGAACTGCTGGCAACCGCCCGCCGGCTCAAGGCGGCAGCGCCAGAGCCCGTCCTCGACGGGCAATTCCGCAGCCGCCTACGAGCCCAGCTTGTGGATGAGGCGAAACGCCAGTTGAGCCCATCCCGCCGACACTGGTGGCACCGGCGCGGCGGCACGTTGCCGGCATTCGGTCTGCTCGGTGGCGGACTGGCTCTGGTGGCCGCAAGTCTGGTACTGATCCTCGGCTCCCCCAGCGCAGAACCCTTGCACGCACCCGCGGCAACGGCGGCGATTGCCAACAATCCGAGCATCGATCCCGCGGAGGCCATCACCGTCAGCTTCAACCAGCCGATGGACAAGACCGCCGTCGTGGCCGGTCTCCACCTGCAGCCGGCAGCCGCCGTGACAACCAACTGGCAAGGCAACACCCTGGTGGTGACGCCGCTGCACCCGCTGGCAGCAAACACCGCCTACACCGTCACGATCGATCAGGCGGCGGTGCGTTCGGTCAACGGAACGACCGCAACCGCAGCGGTCCGGTTCAGCTTCGGCACCGCGCCCACGCCGACACCCTCGCCCATACCGGCTCCGGCCGCGCCCCCAACGCTGGTTCCAACCCCTCTCGCCGGCCTCGGCTCGCCCGTGGTCCTGGGCTTCGACCAGCACGGCTCCGTAATCGTCAGTGGCCACCTCGACACCACGACATCGCCGGGTGATTCCGCCACCCCAGATATAAGCCCACCATCCAGTGCGACCCCAAGCGCCACACAGAGCGCAGTTGTCGCCAACGGCACCTACCGCCTCGCGGCTAACGCCACGCCGCAACGCATCGGTGATGCCGCCGGCGCTGTCGCCCACAGTCCCGACGGAGCCCATCTGGCCCTGGCGACCGTAGCGGAGGCCGGTTCTGGCAGCAGCATCTCCATAGCCAACCCAGACGGCAGCAATCCCAAACACCTGGCCGGCACCACAGACACGGCCATTGCGTTGACGTGGACATCGTCCACGACCATCGAGGTCATCACTGCACAACGGATCGAGAGTTTCGATACCAACGGTAGTCACAGCGACGTTCTAACCGCGACCGCGGGCGAACATTTCACCGGCATTGGAGCCGCCGGGGGCCGTTTCGTGGTCTCCGAGGCGAGCGACCATTCCCGTGTCACCGACCTCTTCTCCAAGACCAGTTGGGTGCTGCCCGATGCAGCAGCGGTGGTGTGGAGTGCCGACGGAACCACGTTGGCGTGGCGTAACGCATCGAACTCGCGAATCGTCGACATCGCCGACCTGGACCAACTCAGCCGGCCGGCCGGCCTGACACTGCCCGACAACGCCGGCAGCATCGGTGCCCTGGCGATCGACCACACCGGCACAGAGGTCGCCGTAGTTGACGACAGTACCCGGTTGTGGCTCCTCGGCACGAGTAGCGGCGCCGTCCTCGCCACCTTCCCCGGCCCGGTGGCGAGCGCCGGGTTCGCTCCTGACGCCGACCAAATCGTGCTCGTGGACCGGGTAGGCAACGTCTCCACCAGCGCAATACCGGCACCACCGGCCGCACCGGCCAACGTCCCCGCAGAAGCGCTCACCCTCGCCAACAGCTTCGTCGCCGGTCAGATTCGAGGCGACTCCACAACGCTGCAACAACTCGTCGGCCCTGGAGTGGACGTCACCACACCCCGCGGGCTGAGCCGCGGCTTTGTCGTCTCCATCGCGCCCAGCAACGGCAGAATGGAAGCGCAGGCTCGCCTCATAGTCGACCCGTCAGGCTCGCATGGCGCCACTGTCGCCGACGAGACGCTGACAATCGGAGCCGATTCGACGGGGATCTACCACGTTCTGGCGCTGCAAACTGGCCAGCTCAGCGATCAACCCTCTGGCCCGCATGTGATCCACGCCGGGCTGGGACGCGACCCGTCAGTCGTCCGCGTCGCATTCGACAGCGACCTCGACGCCAGAACGGTCAGTGGCGCATTTGGCATCACCAGCGGACCGGCAAGCATTCCCGTGGTGGTCACGTATGACGCCACGTCGCGAACCGCCACCCTCACACTCCTGTCCCCCGCTGGCGCGGGCCTCACGCTATCGGTGGCAGCCTCACTGCGAGACATCAGCGGCCAGGCGCTCGCCCACTCGTATTCGGTGACGCTGACTTCCTGATCCCCACCATCCGGTGGCTGGGCAAGACGGTCGTGATAAATGTCGGGGGCATCACCCGATAACGACAGCAGAACAAATAGTCTCTGGGCGTTCGGGCAGGCAGTCGATAGGGCCCCCTTTCAAGCCCAGACGAACAGTTCCGCCTCCACGGGAAGCAGGATCGTGTTGTCGAAGGTCGTCGAGTCTTGTAATGCCGTGATGCAGTGTTCTAGGACATGCCGGCGCTGCACTTCGGAAAGGCCGGTGTCGAGGTTGCGCTCGCCAATGAGCGCGGCGTAGAACTGCCGGGCCGAGTCGAAACGCGCGATGTCAAAGACGGGGGTCACGGTGCAGCCCGCCGGAACCGGTGCTACCGGCGTCAACCCGAGGTCGGGCACTGACGTACCGACAGTTTCGAGTGCCGCCGCCGCAATGGCCTCGTGGACCGCCGCGGCGGTGAAGTGGACGGCGGCGACAACGCCACCTTTCGTGATTGCCCGCATTGCCGCAAGCGTGTCCGCCGGTGCCGCCTCGATGCCGAGTGTGCCAACTGCTACGGCCAACTCCGAAGAACCTGGATCGGTTTTTGCCGTCACCGTCACACCGCGACCGAGTAGTTCTCCAGTCAGGACGCCACAATCCCCGTCCACCACGTAGACACAACGACCGCTGACGTTACCCAGCGCGATCACAAGTTGCTCGGCAAAAGGCGCCAGCACGCGGTTTGCATAGGTAAGTCCGTAACCGGTCATTCCGATCATCCGGTAGCCGTCACGATCGCGGCCGCGATGGCGGCAGCGCGAGCGGGGTCTCGCAGCAAGCGCAGAAACGGTTTCTGGCGCTCCGCCCAAATATCCGCCACCGCAACGAGTTGTGGCCGCTCATCAATGAAGCGGGTCGTGTAGTTGCCATCAGCAAAGCCGGGATCGTCGAGAATCGCCAGGTGGTAGGCGATGTTGGTACGGATTCCTGTGATGACAAACTCGAGCAGCGCCCGCCGGCCACGGGCAATCGCCTGCCGGCGATCCTCCCCAAAGACGACAAGTTTGGCAACCATCGAGTCGTAGTGCGGAGATACCGTTCCGGGACTAAAGAGCGACGAATCGATCCGCACACCCGGGCCTGACGGCTCGTGGTATCCGGTCACCTGGCCGGGCGATGGCAGGAACCCCTTTTGGTAGTTCTCAGCGTTGATGCGGAATTCGATGGCATGCCCCCGCTGCACGATATCGTCCTGCGAAAACCGGAGCTTCTCCCCGGTGGCCACCCGGATCTGCTCGACGACCAGGTCTATACCTGTAACCCATTCGGTTATGGGATGCTCGACTTGGAGGCGAGTGTTCATCTCGAGGAAGAAGAACTCGCCATGCGAGTAGATGAACTCGACGGTGCCAGCGTTGACGTAGCCGGCAGCCCGCGCCGCCCGGACCGCAGTCTCACCCATGCGGCGCCTCGTCGCTGCGTCGATGATCGGTGATGGCGACTCTTCGATGATTTTCTGGTGCCGGCGCTGGATGCTGCATTCACGTTCGCCCAAATGGACGACGTTCCCATGAGCGTCGGCAAGGATCTGGATTTCGATATGCCGAGGATCCTCGATATAGCGTTCCAAATAGATCGTCTCGTTGCCAAAAGCGCGCTTCGCAGTACTGCGCGCGGTCTCGATACCACTGCGAAACTCGGCCTCGTCGCGGGCCAAGCGCATGCCAATCCCACCGCCGCCGGCGGACGCCTTGATGAGCACGGGGTAACCCAGCGCAGCAGCGGCGGCCACCGCTTGGTCGATGTCGTCCAGTGCGTCCGTGCCCGGAACCACCGGGACACCCGACTCCCGCATCCGCTGTCGCGCCGACAGTTTCTCGCCCATCATCGCCATCGCCTCGGGCGGAGGACCGATGAACACAATGTCGCGCTCGGCACAGGCACGCGCCAGTGCTTGATTCTCACTCAAGAATCCGTAGCCAGGATGGATGGCCTCCGCTCCCTGCGCCACCGCGACATCGAGGATCCGGTCGACAACCAGATAGGACTGCGACGGAGACGCGGGGCCGATTTCCACCGCCTCATCTGCAAGGGCTACAAACGCAGCTCCACGATCAACATCGCTGTGAACCGCCACAGTGGAGATGCCCATGTCGCGGCAGGCACGGATGATCCGCACCGCAATCTCGCCACGATTGGCTACAAGCACCTTACTGAACATTGCTTCGCGCCCTTAGTCTATGTGGACAACCGGATCGCGCGGACTGACCACGGCACCCACTTCGACATAGACATGCGACACCGTGCCCGCCTTGGTCGCGGTGATGTCGTTCTGCATCTTCATTGCCTCGAGGACGGCCACCACCTGGCCAAGTTCAACATTATCGCCAACTTCGACCATAACCTTGAGTATGAGACCCTGCATCGGCGCCACCACGGTTCCCTCGCGGACCCTGTGCGTGTCTGAGGCGACTGCAGGAATGGCGGCGGTGGGATCTCCCGAGAGAGATCCCACTGCCGCTATGACACGAACGCTGTAGGACTGGCCGTCGACTTCAACTGTCAGATCGCGAGCCTCCGAGAGCGCAGCGGATTGCGAACCACTTGGCTCGCTTCCCAAGACAGGCTCGCTCGGAGTTTCATCCGCAGCCGGAAGCGTTCTGGCGACCGGTTCGTCCCCGAGGACCTCGACGTCCGTCTCACCCCGGGCCAGCGCCAGCCACTCGCCCCCGAACAGTGCGTAACTCACGACTGCCGCATCGTCCGCTCCGAGAGCCTCGCGTTCCAGTTCGGCACGAGCAGCCTCAATCTGAGGATCGATCAAATCGGCAGGCCTGAGCGTGATCGGCTCCTCCCTGCCGTTGACACTGCGCAATACTCCAGCATCACTCGCAGTGGGTGGCCGGCCGTAGCGGCCAAGGCAGTAGTCCTTGACCTCATGGCTCAGTGTCGCGTAGCGGTCACCGTCGCACACGTTGTAGACCGCCTGTGTGGCGATTATTTCGGTGAGCGGCGTGATCAGCGGCGGATAACCCAGTTCAGCGCGAACGCGAGCCACCTCCTGCTCGACTTCCGAGATTCGCTCCACCGAGTCACGCTCACGCAGTTCGGTCAGGGCATGGCCCATGGCCGATGGCGGCAACAGCCCGCGCAGCGCCGACGTATCCAGCCGCATTGCCGTGGGGTCGACGATGTCACCGTAATGCTGGAGAGCATCCTCCAACATGAGCGACGCCGTCACGATCGAGTCCAGGGCGAGACCGGTGTCGAACAGAGTCTCGCGGAGTGCCGTCACCACCGCCTCCGCAGCAGGGAAGGAAGCGCCACCGGCAAGTGGTGCAAGCGCAACATCCAGACGTGTCACACCGGCTTCAACTGCGGCCAGATAGGCGAAGTCGGCTTGGCCGGACTGCGCCGTGAAGGAAACCGCGAGCGGGAGTGACGTCGCGTCACGAATGCCGCGCGCCAATTCCGTGGCTCGCGCCACGCCGAGCACACCAAGCGGGTCGTGGAGACACAACGAGTCGTAACCGCGATCCGCAAGCGCTCGTGCCATCTCGATGACACGAGCTGACGCTTCTCCACCCGCGGTACTGAAAACAATGACACCCTCTGCATGCCGGGCCGTAGCGTGCACCGCGGTGAGACAGCGTTCCAGGTTGCGGATGTCATTGAGCGGGTCGTAGCAGCGGAAGATGTCAACCCCGGCATTGGCGGCCACACGCACAAAGACGTCGACGACATCATCGGCGACATGACGGTGGCCGACGAGAGCCTGGCCTCCGATGGTGGCCAGCAATGCCGTCGACTGAGCCACTTCGCGAATGGCGCGCAGGCGCTCAAAAGGGTTCTCCCCGAGGAAACGAAGTTGCGCTTCGAAGGTTGTGCCCCCGAAGACTTCGAGCGCGGCAAAGCCGCACGAGTCGAGGCGTTCGGCGACGGCAACGGCATGGCGCTGCCGCATCCGGCTCACCAACAACGCCTGCTGACCGGACCGCAGTGAGGTTTCCACAAGTTCGACGCCTGGCATGGCGGGTGATTCTAATCGGTTGAGTCTCACGCGAGTTCGTGGTGTGCCCTGCACACGGCGAGTTGACAACCGTGTATGCACGCACCATGCTATGCGCGTCCCGACAGTATCGGTGTGTTTTCACAACGTCCTGTCAGAAACACACAGAAGCGACGGCTTTACAAGGACCGTCGCACAGGAGGCGCGTACGATATGCCCAGGACCAGCCGGAGAAGTGGCGGTCTCGACAAAGCCGTCAAGCGAACCGTCAAGCGAACCGTCAAGCGTGCATCGGCGTCGACATCGCGTCATGCCAGTACCAGTGGCGGCGAACTCTTGAAGGCCGTACACAGCCTCGTGCAAGCGCTGCCTGTCGCCGAACTTGAGAAGCGTCTCAGCGGACTCGAGAAGGCCGTGGCCAAGTTGGAGTCGGACCTTCGTTCCGCCGCACACAAGGTTGGCCTAGCCGTCGCCAAGCGCAGTGCTACCAGAAAACCAGCAGCAGCCAAGCGCACGCCCGCGAAGCGCGCCACGGCCAAGCGTGCTACCGCCAAGCGTGCACCTGTGAAGCGCACAACCGTCAAGCGTGCCCCCGCAAAGCGTGCTCCCGCCAAGCGTGCACCTGTGAAGCGCACAACCGTCAAGCGCGCCACTGTCAAACGAGTTGCCGTCAAGCGTGCACCCATCAAGCGCGTCGTGTCGCGTCGCGGGCGTCCGCGGAAGACCGCGCCCGTCAACGCAACGCCAATCTCGATTACAGGCTGATTTCACTCAGTTCAAAGAGCCCTCGCCCATCGGCGAGGGCTCTTTCTTATTTTCGGACCTTGCCCTGGCCGGTGTGCGCACCATCGACGCGATATCAACGACACGATTACGGCCCTGTCCTTTGGCGGCATAGAGAGCCTCGTCTGCCAAACGGATTAGATCGTGCCCCGACGTGGTGTCTTGCGGGAAGTTCGCCAATCCAACGCTTGTAGAAAAGTGAAGTCGCTCTCTGCCCTTGCCGATGTCCACACGCATCCGCGCAACGGCAAGCCGGATCTTCTCCGCAACCAGCGCAGCCTCTGACGGCGACGTGTTCGACGTCACCACGACGAACTCCTCGCCGCCATAGCGTGCGGCCAGGTCGGAGCGACGGGTACTGCCGGTCAAGACCGTGGCAAACGCGATGAGAGCAAGGTCGCCGGCAGGGTGGCCATGCTCGTCGTTGACACGCTTGAAGTGGAACGCCCCATTGTCGTCTGCGCCCTGGTCCTCGATGGCGACAATGTCACTCACGACAAGACTAACCATAGCGTCCCCGCCCTCCGAACAGCATGCGGTACCACGTCTCGCCTACTCTGGCGGCACAAATCCGCACAACCCACTCCTTGGAGAATTTCCTCGTGAAGACGCTCGTCACCGGTGGCGCCGGGTTCATTGGGTCCACCCTCACTGACGCCCTGCTGGCCCGTGGGGACGATGTGGTGGTGGTCGACAACCTGTCCCGGGGGCGGCGCGAACGGGTCCGCCCCGAGGCACGCTTCGAACAACTGGACATCGTCAGCGATGACCTTCGCCACCTGGTCGGCGACGTGCGCCCCGAGGTGATCTTTCACCACGCCGCGCAGATCGATGTGCGCCGGTCGATTCGCGAGCCCATGTTCGACACGTACAGCAATGTCGTTGGCACCGTCAACCTCTTACAGGCCGCCGTGGATGCCGGCTGTCGCCGCGTCGTCTTCGCATCGAGCGGCGGCACCGTTTACGGTGAAACCGACGTACTTCCAACCCCGGAATCGCATCCCTGCAGGCCCGAATCCATCTACGGCGCCGCCAAACTCGCAGGAGAGACGTATGGCCGCACGTTCGAGAAACTCCACGGCCTGGAGTTCGTCGCCCTGCGCTACGCCAATGTCTACGGCCCGCGCCAGGATCCCCACGGCGAAGCCGGAGTGGTGGCGATCTTCGCGAGACACCTCTTGCAGGGAGACAGGGCCGTCATCAACGGAGATGGTCGCCAGACGCGCGACTACGTCTACGTGGACGATGTCGTCGCGGCCAACCTGGCCGCCATCAGCAGCGCAGTCGGGGCCTACAACATCGGCACCGCCCAAGAGACCGATGTCAACCAGATCTACGCGAGCATTGCGCTAGCCTGCCACGTGGACGCTCCAGCCAGCCACGGCGAGGCTAAACCCGGAGAACAGCAACGCTCATGCCTGGACTTCAGTCTTGCGGCTCAAAAGCTCGGTTGGAAACCGGAGTTCTCCATCCAGCAGGGCATCGAGCGAACCGTGGACTTCTTTCGCCCTACTTGTACCGAAACGTAATCCGGCCGCGAGTCAGATCGTAGGGGCTCAACTCGACACGAATCTTGTCCCCGATCAGAATCCGGATGTAGAACTTGCGCATCTTGCCGGAGGTGTACGCAAGCACCTCCTGACCGGTCGCCAGCTTGACCTTGAACATGGCGTTGGGTAACGGTTCGAGAACGGTGGCATCCATCTCGATGGTCTCTTCCTTGACCGGAGCCGCGCCTTCAACCTTGGTAACGTCACGCCGGCGAGGCGAGCGGCGACGCGTACTGCCCGGCCGGGGGGGACGACGAGCCACTAAGAGCCTCCAAAAGAGCCGGTTTGGTCAACGGCACCGGGACAAGGGCCCGAACGGCAGCCGTAGGCGGCCACATTAGCACGTCCTAGAATCGTGCCGATGCGAGAAGAGTCCGAGGCGGCCACAACCACATCGGCATTCCTCGACGCCCTGAGGGAACGGGTCCTCGTATACGACGGTGCCATGGGGACCAGCCTCCAGGCACTCGAGTTGACGGCAACCGACTTCGGAGGCGCCGGCCGGGAGGGTTGGATCGACGGACTGGTCCTGAGCCGTCCCAACGTGATTGCAAACGTACACCGGACGTTTCTCGCCGCCGGCTGCGACGTCATCGAAACCTGCACCTTTCAGGCAACCCGACCACGACTTGCCGAATGGGGGGCCGGCGGGCAGACCTACCAACTCAACCATGCGGCGGCCACACTGGCCCGCAATGTCTGTGACGAGTTCTCCACGGCGAGACAGCCACGCTTTGTTGCCGGCTCAATCGGGCCTAGCGGCTTTCTGCCGTCTTCGAGCGACCCCTCACTCGGGATGATCAGCTTCGCGAAGCTCGTCGACACATTCGCCGAGCAGGCAGAGGGCCTGGTGGATGGCGGCTGCGATCTCATCGTCATCGAGACCGCCCAGGATCTTCTCGAGGTCAAAGCGGCGATCTTCGGGGTGAGGCGCGCATTTACGAGCCGGAACACCAGCTTGCCCCTGCACGTATCGGTGTCTTTGGACACCAATTCGCGGATGCTGCTAGGCACCGACATCGGCGCGGTGTTCTGCGTTCTCGACGCTTTGGACGTCGACATAATCGGGATCAACTGTTCGATCGGGCCCGACCACATGGGCGCCCCCCTGCGTTACCTTGCCGAGCACACCACCCGGCCAGTTGCCTGCATTCCCAACGCGGGCATACCCACCAATGTTGGAGGCAAGGCCCATTTCCCACTGCAAGCGGTACCCATGGCGGAGCAACTGGCACACTTCGTCAACGAGATCGGAGTCGACATTGTCGGGGGCTGCTGCGGGTCCACCCCAAGGCATATCGCCGAATTGGCGTCTCGCGTGTCAGGATCACCACGACGTCAACGAACGGTGTATGAGCCGCCAATGCTCGCCAGTAGCATGGGGGCCACGCCGCTGCTTCAGGAGCCGCGGCCACTGCTCATCGGTGAGCGCGTCAACGCCCAGGGCTCCAAGAAGATCAAGCGCCTGCTCCTTGACGACGACTATGACGGCATCCTGTCGGTGGCTCGCGCCCAGGTCAACGGTGGTGCTCACGCCCTCGACGTCTCGGTCGCTCTGACCGAGCGCAGCGATGAAACCGAGCAGATGCGCCGCGTCGTCACCGCCCTGCAAATGGCCGTCGACGCCCCACTTTGCATCGACTCCACCGACCAGGACGTCATTCGTACCGCACTGGAAAACTGTCCTGGACGCCCTGTCGTCAACTCAGTCAATCTGGAGGGCGGCCGCGCCCGGTGCGAAGCGGTTCTGCCACTGGTCCGCGATCACGGTGCCTGCGTAATTGCACTCACGATCGACGAACAGGGTATGGCAACCACCCGGCTGCGCAAACTCGATATCGCGCGCCGTATCCGCGACATCGCATGCCAGGAGTTCTCGCTGCGGCCCGAGCAGTTGCTCTTCGATGCACTCACGTTCACGCTCGCCACTGGAGAGTCGGAGTGGGTCGAGTCGGCGGTGGAGACGATCGAGGGCATCCGTCTCATAAAACAAGAACTCCCTGGAGTCCTGACCGTGCTGGGCATCAGCAATGTCTCATTCGGACTGGGCGGCGGCACCCGGGCCGTACTCAACAGCGTCTTCCTCCACCACTGCATCGAAGCCGGCCTCGACGCGGCCATCATCAATCCGGCCCTCACCGTCCCCTACGCCGAGATCGGCGCATCCGAGCGCCGTCTGGCCGAGGACCTGATCTTCAACCGCGACCCGGCAGCACTGGCCAACTACGTCGACCACTTCAGCGCCAACACCATGTCCTTGGAGTCCACAGCGCCAGATCCGTTTGCGGGCATGACGCCAGATGAACGTATCGCCGCCCAGATCCTCCACCGCCACAAGGACGGTATCGAAGAACAACTCGAACTGGCGCTGCAGGAACGCACCGCCATAGAACTAATCAACGAAGTCCTCCTGCCCGTGATGAAGGATGTCGGAGATCGGTTCGGGGCAGGTGAATTGATACTGCCCTTCGTGCTGCAGAGCGCCGAGGTCATGAAACGTGCCATGGCCCACCTGGAGCAATACCTGGAGAGGCACGAGAACCACAGCAAGGGCAAGATCGTCCTCGCGACGGTCTACGGGGATGTCCATGACATTGGCAAGAACCTCGTCAGCACCATCCTCACCAACAACGGCTACACGGTCTACGATCTCGGCAAACAGGTTCCCATCAACACGATCATCGACAAGGCCGTCGAGGTCGAGGCCGACGCCATCGGCCTGTCAGCCCTGCTCGTGAGCACAAGCCGGCAGATGCCGCAGTGTTTGCAGGAACTGGCAGAGCGCAACCTTGAGTTCCCCGTCATCATCGGCGGCGCTGCGATCAATCGGAGTTTTGGCCGGCGCATCCTCTATCTGGACGGTTCCGGGCACACTTACGCGCCCGGCGTCTTCTACTGCAAGGACGCTTTCGAGGCGCTGGACACAGCCGATCAGCTAACCGACTCATCCCGGCATGAGGCCCTGGTCAGCCGCATCCACGATGAGGCCGCCCTCTTCCGCGATCGCGAACAGGCCAGGCTAGAGGAACGAGCCAAGCACACAGTCTCCACCACATCGCCGCCCAACCGCAGTGCCACGCGCACTGACGTACCGGTGCCGACCCCGCCTTTTTGGGGAGCCCGGACACTTGCCGCCATCGATCCTGATGCGGTCTATCCCTGTATCGACCGCAACTCGCTGTTCAAGATGAGCTGGCAGTTCCGCGGGGTTACCGATCCCAAGCAGTGGGCGGAGCTTGTCCGCGACGAACTCGAGCCCCGGCTGGCAAGATCCATGCGAGATGCCAAGGAGGAAGGGTGGCTCGACCTGCAGGCGGTGTACGGATACTGGCCGGCCCTTGGCGACGGCGATGCCGTAATCGTCTTTGACCCCCAAGACGTCGACCGGGAGATAGGCCGCTTCACCTTCCCGCGGCAACACGAACAGAACCGCCTCTGCCTTGCCGACTACGTCCGCCCCCGCCACCTCGTAGTGGCGGGTGAGCGCGACGTAATCGCCCTGCAGCTCGTCACCACCGGGCCGGGACCGAGCCAGACGGCCGGTTCGTTGCAGGCAAGCGGCAACTACGACGACATGCTGCAGATCCACGGCTTCGCCACCCAGATGGCCGAGGCGACGGCGGAATGGCTGCATCGCAGGATCCGCCTCGAACTGGGGCTGGGTCCAGATCAGGGACGGCGCTACTCGTGGGGTTACCCGGCATGCCCCGAGCTATCGGAACATGCGACCTTCTTCAAGATCGTACCTACCAACGACATCAATGTTTCGCTGACCGCTGGCTTTCAACTCGACCCTGAACAATCGACAGCTGCGATCGTCATGCACCACCCGGAGGCCCGCTACTTCGGCATTTACAAATCGCACACATCGATACCGGCGACAACCAGCGAACCCGAGAGGGGGACAAGCTAGCAGCCTGGACACGAGCCGTCATGTCTGTGAGCTGAAAGGGCTTTGCCCGCGTTTGGACGCCTTCCCGAGCCTCCAACCCTGCGATGGTCTCGGCATCCAAACGCCCGCTCACCACAAGCACCTTGGTGGTTCTGTCTCGACTTCCCCGGATCGAGTCGAGGAAACGGTTTCCATCGCTGTCATTGGGCAGGACCAGATCGGGACGGAACTCGTCGAATGCGCACAGCGCCTCATCGATGTCGTGTGCCACCCGCACCGCATAGCCCTCCATCGTGCACAGGAGGGACTCCACGTCTGCCAGGACGTCGTAATCCTCAACGATGAGGCTTCGCTTCATCGACATACCCCCATCGTTTTGGTCATCCTGCCCCTTCAAATCCTGCAGGCGACAAAGCCGCGGGTCACGCTTCACGGTCGATGACTGTGGCAATGCCCTGGCCACCGCCGCAACACATCGTCTGGAGGCCAGTCTGGAGATTCTGCCGCTCCAGTTCATGGAGCAATGTGGTCATCAGACGAGCACCCGAGGCGCCCAGCGGATGACCGAGCGCAATGGCTCCGCCGTTGACGTTCACCTTGTCCATGTCGGGCTTGTGTTCGTGCGCCCAGGCGAGGACAACGGGGGCAAATGCTTCGTTGATCTCGATCAGGTCGATGTCCTGGAGGCGAAGACCGGCACGTTCCAGCACCTTCGTGGTCGCAGGTATGGGACCGGTGAGCATGGTCACGGGATCGACACCCACCACGGTTTGAGAGCGAATCCGCGCCCGAGCGGTGAGCCCCAGTTTCCGGGCCCGGCTCGCCGACATGAGCAGGATGGCAGCGGCGCCGTCGGCTATCTGCGAACTGTTCCCTGCGTGCAGAATTCCGTCTTCTTTGAACGCCGGCTGCAGGGTGGCGAGAGTCTCAACTGTGGTGCCCGGCCGGATGCCCTGGTCCTGCGAGACGACACGACCGTTGCCATTGTCGCCAATTACCAACGGAGCGATCTCGCGATCGAAACGTCCTTCGGCCTGGGCCCGCGCGGCTCGGCGCTGTGACTCGGCAGCGAACTCATCCGCAGCCTCACGGCTGATTTGCCACTGCTCCGCGATCATCTCGCACGCCAGACCCTGGTTGACGATGCCATAGGTGTCGAGGAACTCCGGTGGGAACGGCATGCCCGGGCCTTGAAGCAGTGTGGACCCAAGCGGAACGCGACTCATACTCTCGACCCCGGCGGCTATGACGATGTCACACACACCCGCACTGATGAGATTGGCGGCGAAGTGGACCGCCTGCTGAGAGGAACCACACTGCCGGTCGAGGGTGGTGCCCGGAACCTCGACCGGGAACCCGGCGGTGAGCAACGCTTGGCGCGCAAGGTTGAGAGCCTGCTCGCCGGTCTGGCTGACGCAACCGAAGATCACGTCATCAACCATGTGGGACTCGAGCTTGGCGCGCCCGACCACCTCCTTGAGAACGTGCGCCGCCAAAAGAACGGGGTGAACGTCCTTGAGGTCGCCATTCTTGAGATTCCCCTTCCCCAGCGGCGATCTCACCGCCTCGACGATGACGACCTCTGGCATGACTGGACTCCAAGGTGGCTGATTACGTAAACGACATTAGCAGTGGGCTCTTCAGTGATGCGGTGGCCTCAGGAACCTCTACCAGCGGGAGACACCGTGCCAAAACGGAGAGTCCAATTCGGCAGGTTCCGGAGTAGTTGGTATCATGATCGAATTCGGGTTCTCGGAAATCCAATGGGGAGGCCACTGGTGCTCGGGCTTAGAGCTACATCACGTGATCAGGCAAACACCGTCCGCCTCCAGGTAGTCGACAGCCTGCCTGGCTGCTACAAGCTGCAGGCGGCCATCGACAAGATGACCAGCCGGGTGGGCGTTTGCGCCGTCAGCTTTCATGCCGACGAGGCGCTCAATGCAGCTCTGGCAACCCAGCCAGACGTCATCTTCATCAACCACAGCAGCATCCGCAACGCGATGCAGCTCGCCCGCTCGCTGGCATCCGAGGTGCCTTCCGCGGGGCTGGTGATCGGAGTGGACCAGATCGAGTCAATGGGTGGCGACCCGGACGCTGAGGGCACGACCTATTCGGTCGTCCAACTGCCCCTGAATAAGCACAACGGCGCCCGTGCGGTCCACGCGATTCTCCGCGCCGGGCAGCACCCAAGCATCGAGCAGCCAAAGGGCATCGGTATATCGCAGCGGTCGCTGGTCATCTACGTCCAGTCCGGCAAGGGAGGCGTCGGCAAGTCGTTGATCGCCGCCAACCTTTCCGTTCTGTTCGCACAAGCCGGCAACCGGGTCTGCCTCGTCGATCTGGACTTGCAGTACGGCAATGCCGGCGCGATCGCCACGCCGCGAACTCACGGCGGAGGCACGATTCTCGATCTGATCGATGCGCAGACCGTGAACGTCGACGGGCTGTTTCGCGCCCTCGTCGACGGCCTCCCCGACCGTACGCTCGAGAACCCCACCGGGTTGCTCCGCATCCTACGACCACCCCAGCACCTCGCCTGGACGGAATTCGTGACGCCGCAACACCTCGCGGTAGTGCTGGAAACGCTGCGTGAACAGTTCAATGTGATCGTCATAGACTCCGCCTCGTACTTGGAGGAGCGAACGCTCGTCGCGGTCGCAGAGACGGACTGGGTTGTTCTCGTAACCTCGACTCAGTTGACGTCGTTGGAGAACACGCGACGCGTCGTCGATTTCCTCAGCGTGATGCAGGAATTCGACGTGGCACGCGTGCAACTCGCTGTCAACCAGATCACCCCCTACAGCTACACGTCCCTGCGTGAAGTGGAACAAACGATCGGTCTTCCCGTGATCACGTCATTGCCATACGCATCCAAGATCGTCGAGCGCTCGATTGCTTTCGGGAAACCGTTTGTCCTGGAGCACCCAAAGGCGCTGATTACAGAACGGCTCACCGGACTGGCCTCTCGCCTTGTGCCCCTCGCCACCGAGAGCGGCAGCCACGCAATTCGGAAATGGCTCAATTCCGAGGAATCGCCTGACGAGGACGCCGAAGGCGAACCCACCGCCCCGACGGCAGAGGCCGGGTAAGAACGCATCCCGGAGAAGCTGGTGGTCAGCGGGGGACTCGAACCCTCGACCTCGCGGATGTGAACCGCGCGCTCTAACCAACTGAGCTAGCTGACCTCGGTACGCGAGTCTAGCCCTATCGAGAAC